>CAMWPX010000009.1 GCA_947176205.1 uncultured Porphyromonadaceae bacterium | reverse complement strand
CTTGGATAACTGAACAAGCAAAAGGAATTGCTTCACACATATTCACTCCAAAAGTAATTGATAACAATACATTTTTATTTGTTGAAATCCTAAAAGGATTTCAAGTTGGGAATTATTATTATGACATGAATAATGATACTTCATTCAAGCGTTACGAAGACGAAAAAATTTATGGCTACATAACAGATAAACATTCCACATGGGAAAAACCTACAGGTGAAGAACATATAATTCATGACTTTAATGAGTGGGTTGATGGTAACACCATAACATATTATATTCCCACAATTTATTCTAACACATGGTATAAGGAGAAAAAAACAGAAATAACTAATCTCCAAAAAATTTATTCTCCTGATGGCAATTATTGGTCATGGGGATTTAATGAGAATGGTAAGTGGCATATAAAGGGCATCGGTCCAATAGATGAGAAAGATTATTTCCTGATTTGTAATTTTGAATCAGATATGCTTGCAGCAGCATCAATGAACGCATCAAAAAATGTGACTTATGGAATGAACTCAACTATTGAGGCAGATATTCGTATAGTGGAAATTATTTCGCCGGAAGGGGAGGTTTATTTCCGGCATCCGGATTATACACCTGATGATTTGGGGGTGATAGCTGCGGTGACGTTGAATAACGGCGTGAATATCACCTGTAATGCGGGCGAAGTAAGCGTGACTGCCGCCGTTCCTACCGATGTGGAGATATTCACCGCTCAGGGCACGAAAGTGTACGGCGCAAGCGCAGTGAAGCACACCACATGCAAGCTGCAGCAAGGCCTCTACATAGTCCGCGCCGGCTCTACCGCCAAGAAAGTAGTGGTTAAATGATGCTCGATTCACGATTCATGATGCATGATTCACGCTACACAATGCTGGATGCCCAATTCTCAATGCAAGATGCACGATGCTGGATTGAGGAGGAGTTAATGGAGGGTGTTGAGCAGCGGGAGTTTTCCCTGTGAAATAAGGCGAAGTATAAGTTCGCCGAAGAGGGTGTTCTGCCAAGCGAACCATGGGCGGGTAAACCGTGTGGCATCATCCTTGTGAAACGATTCGTGCATGAAACCCGTACCGGCATCGGTATCAAGCAGCATGGTTATGCACTGTGCTGTCTCGGCATCGTCAGCAGATGTAAAAGCTTTCATCATAATACTCATAGGCCAGACCATATCATAGCCTACATGAGGTCCGCCTATCCCCTCACCAGCCTTACCCCTAAAGAAGTAAGGATTATATTCGCTCCATACAAAACGACGGGTATTCTGATAAACCGGGTCATCAATATCCACATCAGTAAGATAGGGTAATGACAACAGGCTTGGAGCATTGGCATCGTCCATAAGCAGATGATTACCGAATCCATCAACTTCAAAGGCATAAATCTTACCGAAAACCGGATGCTCATATACGGCATTCTCGGCAAGAGCTTTTTCGACCTCCGATGCAAGCGCCCGACATTCGGCTGCCATCTGTGGCTCGCCATTGACCTGCTCCAATATTTCGGCAGCTTTTTTAAGTACGGATACAGCAAAGAAATTGGATGGCACAAGAAACTGCAATGTGGTGGCATCGTCAGACGGACGGAAAGATGAGGCTATCAGTCCACATGGCTTGACGGGCGTACCCCAACCATCGTTGCTTAGTGTGTCAAACGCACGCTGTGTGTCGCGCATGAAACGGTAAGAGCCTACTCCACCGTAACGCTGCTGCTCCCGGAAGGTGCCAAGAATTTTCCGCATGGCAAGTAGCCATCGGTCATCAAAAACCGAATCATCACCGGTGACTTTCCAATACTCATAGGCAAGCCTGATGGGATAGCAAAGAGAATCTATCTCCCACTTGCGCTCGTGAACTTCAGGTATCATATCGGTGATGTCTGACTGCCATTCGCCTCCGGTAGAACCGTCATTGAAGGCATTGGCATACGGGTCAAGAATAATACTGCCGAATTGGCGACGTATCACACCCTCAAGCATTGACTTCAGAGCTGGGTCATCATTGGCAAGAGCGACATAGGGCCACACCTGCGCGCCCGAATCGCGAAGCCACATGGCATGTATATCACCTGTGTAAACGAATGTATCGGGTCTACCCTCATCATCAAGGCGAAAGTGGACGGTAGTATCAAGTGTGTTAGGGAAGCAGTTTTCAAACATCCACGCAAGCTGCTGGTCAGTGAGCATGGCTTTTACCTGACTAATGGTACGCTCGACAGCATCGGAATGAAACAAGCGCTCAGCCACAGGCGGACGACATGACCGGTAGACAGGCGAGACAGCACTGACAGCAGTGTTGTCGGCAGGACAGATATCATGAGAAAGGGCGTGGGCTGAAGATGATGCAGAAAACAGACCTGCCAAAATGAGAAGAAGAGATTGCTTCATGGTAAAATGTCAGAGTTCAATTTTATTTTTACGCTTGCGCCGCAGACGACTCTTAACGCTAACGAGTGCTTTGGAATAATTACGTAATTTGACCCAAATCGGTGACGGTGAAGAAACGACGTCAGACGAAAGCATCTCGTCAACCACGGGGAGTGCATCGTCATCACCAAACTGCTCGGGATATACTATCATAAGATTATTCTGGGCAAAGTAGCGACGGAGGAATTCAGGAATGGTATCCATACCGGAATTAAACGACACTGATGTACGACGGGCGGTCACTACTACAAACAGGTCATCGTCAACAATCTTATTGGCAAGCAGCACAAAGTCATCCCATTCTTCCATAAGCCGGTACTCGACACGCGCACTGATACGGAGCGAACGAAAGACGCTGCCTATGGCTACACGAGTGGCTTCGGTACAGCAAAATATAATGCGACAACCGAGCTGACGGGCAAGATTGCCAAGTACTTCGACCCAGCGGGAGAATCCTGATTCGAACTGGGCTTTGTCAGGTACAGCCACTACAATGCGGCGCATGGTGTTGACAGGAATAAAGCAACGTGAAATCAGCACCATACGATGAGTGGCTTTGAGCAGTTGCTGTATCTTGTCGCCAAGAAACGAGTCAATGACAGTGCTGCGGCGATGCAGACCTATAACCACTTCACTTATGTCACGCTCTTCAATGGTGTTAAGTACTCCGGTGACAAAATTGAGGTCATAACGCTCGATGGTCTCAAGCGGAATGTCGACAGCCGACGCTACCTGTTGAGCCATGTCAAGTGAATTTTTACCTACCGCCCGCGATGAGGGGGAGTTGTCGTTACGGACATGCATGGCATAAAAACTTGCTCGCCTCGACTCTCCTGAATAAAGCATTATGGCAAGGTTGACCAGCTCGGTAGCGGTAATGGGATTGACCACCGGAATCAGCACATTGGCACCTTTACGCTCAGGCATGCGGGCAGCCACTTTTTCTTCGGCAATCATAGTGGATACTTTCAGGCGTCCTGCCGCACGGGCGGTGCCGATAGAAGAGACGGTGCATGTAACGAGAATCATCAAAATGGTACCGTTAAGTACCGACTCATCAAAAATCTTCATGTCAAAACCTATCATAACCACAGCAAGAGCCACAGCGGTATGGGCGTTGGACAGCTGATAAATGATGGAGCGTTGCGGAGGTGTCAGGGTGAATGTGCGCTGCGCGGCATAAGCGGCAAGCCATTTGGATACCATGGCGGTGGCACACATCACGGCGGCGACATAAAGAGTGTCCCACCCGCTGTACAACACCCCTATATTGATGAGCATACCCACTCCTATGAGGAAGTAAGGTATAAACAATGCATTGCCGACAAATACTATACGTGACATCAGCGCCGACCGCGCCGGCACAAACCGGTTAAGCACCAATCCGGCGAAGAATGTGCCGAATACGCCCTCAAGTCCTATGGCTGATGCCGATGCGGCAGCCAAGAAGACCATGACCATGATATAGACAAACTGACTGATGCCATCGGAATAATGCCGGAAAAACCACCGCGTAATCCTTGGATAAAGATATATGGTTATGGCACAGAACAGTATCAGCCGCACAAGCAGCATCACGACGGAGGATATCTCAAATTCTCCGTTACGGACGGTATCGACGGTGGATGCAAGTACAAGAAGTGAGCCAATGACCGTGAAAATAGTACCCGCTATGGCTATGACGACGGCTTTATTGCGGTTAAGACCGAATCGCGACACTATGGGATAGGCAAGCAATGTGTGTGCCGCAAACATAGACGCCATCAGCAGCGAGGCGGCTACCGTAAGTCCGAGACATACATATCCCACCACCGCGCCGATAACAAGCGGCACAAAGAATGTATATGCGCCAAAGACAGCTCCTGCCCTGAGGTTCTTCTTGAGATGGTACATATCAATCTCAACTCCGGCAAGAAACATGAGATAGAGAAGTCCCACCTGACCGAATACCTCGAAACTCATGTCACGGGCAAGGATGTTGAATCCATAGGGCCCGACCACCACGCCGGCTATGACGAGTCCGATGACCTGCGGCACACGAAGACGCCTGAGCAGTATGGGCACCAGCAGAATGAGCAGGCACACGATAAGAAATATGGACACAGGCGATGTGACCATGGGAGCCCGGTGCGGTATGGCAAGAGCGGTTAGCACGACTCTGAGACTACAGTGGTTATATTACTTCTTATGAGCGAGGATGTACTGGGCAATCTGTACGGCATTGAGTGCCGCGCCTTTTTTAATCTGGTCACCTACGACCCAGAATGTCAGACCGCAGGGGTCACAGAGGTCTTTACGCAAACGTCCTACATAAACGGGGTCAGCTCCGGCTACGAACAAGGGCATGGGGTATTCCTTATCAGCCGGCTTATCGACCACTACAATACCGGGTGCTTTGTCAAACGCTTCACGGACGGACTCTATAGAAAGGGGCTGCTCGGTAGTAACCCACACGGCTTCGCTATGAGCGCGCATCACAGGCACACGGACGCAGGTGGCACTGACACTCAATGCGGGGGCATGCATGATTTTGCGTGTTTCGTTGAACATCTTCATTTCTTCCTTGGTATAGTCATTGTCAGTGAATACATCGATATGGGGAATAACATTGTAGGCAAGCTGGTAGGCGAATTTCTCGACTTTAACTTCGCTGTCGCCTGCCAAAGCGGCATGCTGAGCCACAAGTTCGTCCATAGCAGCGGCTCCTGCACCGCTGGCAGCCTGATATGTAGCCACGTGTACTTGCTTTATTGGGGAGAGGTCATGTATGGGCTTCAGAGCCACCACCATCTGAATGGTGGTACAATTCGGATTAGCGATTATCCCACGAGGGGCATTAAAAGCATCGTCGCCATTGACTTCAGGCACTACCAAGGGTACATCGTGCTCCATACGGAACGCACTCGAATTGTCAATCATTATAGCTCCGTAGCGGGTTATATCGGCAGCAAACTCCTTGGATACCGACGCGCCAGCCGATGTGAACACGAAATCCATGCCTTTGAAATCATCACCGTGACAAAGCAATTTCACTTCATACTCCTTGCCACGAAACGTGTATTTACGTCCGGCGCTACGCTGCGAACCGAAAAGTGAGAGTGAGGTTATGGGGAAATTCTGCTCGTCGAGCACACGGAGAAACTCCTGACCTACGGCACCGCTGGCACCTACTATCGCTATATTCATGTCTTAAATGTCTTAAATATGATAATATATGCAAAGATATACATTTTTTACTTATCAGGAATTATGAAAAATGGAAGAAAAGGGCTATTTGTGATAGCGTTTTTTCGTATCTTTGCAATAATTCACTGCTTCTATCCACTCATAATCAACAAAGAAAAAATGTCGACATCGCCTAAAACCAACGCTGCACGTCTGCTCGACAAAGCCGGCATAAGCTACCGGCTGATTCCCTACACCGTAGATGAATCAAATCTCGCCGCCGACCATGTGGCAGAGGAACTCGGCGAAGATATACGGCGAGTGTTCAAAACGCTGGTGCTACAAGGAGCGGATAAGGAATATTTCGTATGCGTTATCCCGGGAAATATGGAAGTTGACCTCAAGAAAGCTGCCAAAGTCAAAGGGACAAAAAAGGCTGAAATGATACCGATGAAAAATCTGCTCGGAGTTACCGGATACATACGCGGCGGGTGTTCTCCAATAGGAATGAAAAAGCCTTTTAGAGTGTATATACACCTTACTGCTACTGATTTCGACGAGATTTTTATAAGTGCGGGGCAACGCGGACTTCAGATAGCAATCAACCCTACCGACCTGATAAGTTACACAGACGCCACTGTTGCTGACCTCACAAATGAAAACATCGGACTATGAACAGTTTCGGACAGATATACAGATTAACAACATTCGGCGAATCACACGGCATAGCCATAGGTGGAATAATCGACGGTGTGCCTGCCGGTGTATGCCTTGACCTTGAAGCATTGCAGCAAGAATTGAATCGCAGGCGTCCGGGACAGTCAGCCATGACAACCCAGCGACGTGAAGCTGACATTGTAGAACTGCTTTCAGGCATTATGGACGGAGTGACAACAGGCACTCCGATAGGTTTCATTATCCGAAATTCCGACCAGCACAGTAATGATTACGAGGAGATGAGGCATAAATACCGTCCATCGCATGCTGATTACACTTATGATGTAAAGTACGGTGTGCGCGACCATCGCGGCGGCGGACGGTCATCAGCCCGTGAAACAACCACAAGGATTGTGGCTGGTGGCATAGCCAAGCAGTTACTGGCTAAATACGGCATAAAAATTTGGGCTTACACATCGGCCATCGGCGAGACTGACACTCCGAGTGATTACCACAATTATAGCGCCGAGGCTACGGAACAAAGTACCGTACGGTGTCCTGACCCGATAATTTCGGCTCGTATGGAGCAGGCTATAACAGAGGCAAAAAGCGAAGGTGACACTTTAGGGGGAACTGTAACTTGCATAATAAACGGCTGTCCGGCAGGATTGGGCGAACCTGTGTATGGTAAACTTCAGGCTGCTCTGGCGGCTGCCATGATGAGCATAAACGCGGCAAAATCATTTGAATACGGGATGGGGAGTGAAGGATGCCGCCGTAAAGGGAGCGAAGTGGCTGACCAGATGCGGGCTGACGATGGTAAAACCATATTCATGACCAATAATTCAGGTGGCATTCAGGGTGGTATAAGCAATGGCGAGGATATATATTTCAAGGTGGGCTTCAAACCTGTGGCAACCTTAATGAAAAAATTGCTCACCATAACCGACAGCGGTGACAACACTACCATAGAAGCACGAGGACGTCATGATGCGTGTGTGGTGCCTCGCGCCGTACCGGTGGTGGAGGCGATGGCTGCAATGGTGATACTTGATTACCTGCTTTTGAACCGAACCGCCCGATTATAACAGGACTCATGGATAAATATGAGGAAAGACTGGGCGGATTTGGCGGTTTCATAAAAAGATACCTGCCGGGGAAGGTACAAAAGCTCACGATAAGCGCGGGATTCATGTGCCCGAACCGCGATGGCAGCAAGGGACGCGGCGGGTGCATATACTGTAACAACAGTTCGTTCAGTCCGGCATATACCATGGAACAACGCTCTATAACCGAACAAATCGAGGAGGGCAAAAAGTTTTTTTCGCGGAAATATCCCAAAATGACTTATCTTGCGTATTTTCAGTCATATACATCAACCAATGCCGAGGTTGACAGACTCAAAGTCATGTATGACGAGGCTTTACGCTGCGACGGGATAAAAGGAATTGTCATCGGCACCAGACCCGACTGTATGCCTCAGCCGCTGCTGGACCACCTGAAAAGTTTGTATTCCGAAAAGTTCGTCATGATTGAATATGGTGCGGAATCGTGCCACGATAAGACACTGCAACGTATCAACCGATGCCATACATGGAATGATACGGCTGATGCCGTGAACAGGACTGCCGAAGCAGGACTACCTACGGGATTACATCTTATTATGGGTCTGCCCGGAGAATCTGTAAAAGATATGCTTTCGACTATAAATGCCGTGAACGAACTGCCTGTGAATCTAATCAAGTGTCATCAAATGCAGATAATACGCGGCACCCGCCTACATGAGGAATTTACGAGGGGTACAGCTAATCTTATTCCGTGGGAATTAGATGACTACATAAATCTGTGTTGTGAAATAACCGCCAGACTACGCGATGACATTGTCATAGACAGATTCGTGTCACAATCACCAGCCAATCTGCTGGTGGCTCCGCGGTGGGGTATAAAGAATTACGAATTCACACACTTGCTGCTCAACCGTCTCAGGCAAAAGCAGCCGTAGCGGTCACTTCCTGCCCTGCGACAAGAATATTATCAATCAGGGTGTCAAGATTATACACCGGCAAAGGATAATGACGAAGGAATGTGCGCTGTGTGCGTAACGCTATCATACCACGAGCTGCTCCGATGCTGATGCCAAGCATTAATGCCAACAAATCAGCTGGAACTATCATATCTTCATCAGACATCTCGGCGTCAAAATCCTGTCCGCTAATCTCAAAGTCAGCTTCTATGACATAATCAAGGAGCTTGCGGACTATCTGCGAACGCATAGTGGTGTAATGTACGCCCAAACGAAGCGTCACGATACCTGATGCTGCTATTTTATTGAACGATGTGGTAAGATTCACCTCCACCGGCGCGCCATCATAACGCATCATTTCCCAGTGGTGGAGGGTGCACAGTTGCGGCAGTTCGTGAACTGTTATAAGCCGTATGTCAACATCTTGTCGTTTCACATAACTATAACGACCAAGGAGCCGTAATAGTTCTTAGCGACGGCGATTACGCACGCTGCGTGAGGGAGCGGAGTTGGTCTTTGGGGTCTTTGCCTTTTTAACCTTGGTCTGCTTTGATTTCTTATCAGATTTTTTCTCTGACTTCTTGTCCTGTTTTTTGGAGCCACGCTTGCTCACCGACTTACGGTCAGACTTTTCAGTTTTTTCCGTAGCATCAGCTTCAACGGTAGATTCGTCATTGGTCTCCTCAACAGCCGACTCTGCCTCGGCAGCAGCCTGTTTGCGTTTCTCAAGTTCTTCAGGTGACGGCACCCAAAGTTTTTCTTCAAATGTGTCAAGCGTACGCTGAATACTGTCCTGTGCATGCTTCATGGCTTCAGGGTCAGGATAAAGCTGAGCCATGGATTTATTGCGGAGATTACGAGTCTTGTAGATATCTCCTTCGTAAAGACCAAGCTGGAAGTAATCATCGTAAGTACATGTGGGCAGATTATTATCGTCGCTTACAAATATATTCTGAGTGGAAAGGTAGGGACGGATATCATCATATTTAACCCAGAACATAGGGTATTTCATGGCTTCCATCCCATAATCATCGCTACGATGGAGCACGGGACAGATGGCTTCAACTCGTGTCCGCATGCGATTGGTACGATTGTCAAATTCCCAACGCTCGACAATGAAATAAGAGAGGACTTCATTGGCGGGGAGGTCGGAAGGCTCGATGTCATATTTGGGATGCTTTTCGGAGTGTCCTTTTGCCGGCTGTGCATAGATATGGAAACGGTCAAGCATCTGAGGGACATTAATCTTATATTGGTCGGTGAACACTTCACGCCCGTCAAGATATTCGTAAGCAGTAAGCTGGTCATTAGTAATCAACCGCATCATAAGGCGGAAAAGACTTTCAGAACCTTCTTCAGGCATCTCGGGGAAATAAAGCGGAGCATTCTTATCCTTGGTCAAATCAAGCGAGCGATAAATCACCCTCATCCACGAAAGGTCAGCATCAGACGGGGGAGTCTGCTGCATGCGATTCTGCATGCGGGTGGTAACCTGTGATGATTGCTTGTCATCACGGCGGTTACGGTCGTTGCGACGCATCACTGCCGAACTGCTTGATTCCTGAGCGGCTACATCAAGAGCAACAGATGACAGAATAATAACCGGAAGTATGTATCGAAATATTTTTTTCATCGCTATAATGAATTGGCGTGATATGTAAATGCTTAATGTTATTTAGTTAACTATGACTTCGACCGGGCTGAGCGTACGTTCCACTCCATCGGGTCCTTTAGCTCTAATACGTGATATATAGAATCGTTTTCCACGAGAAAGGGTGCGGAATCTATCCTTCTGACGCTGGGAAAAATTAGCGCCATCACTTTTATCCGGCATAGCATTTCCCATGGAGTCAAACATCACTGTCTCGAAATCGATTACTGAAAAATCAATATTAAGTGCATCGTCGTCAATGGCTGCGGATAGTCCTGTAGCCCCCATCAATGTGGCTTTGGACAAGGGACGACCGCCTTTATATCGCTCTGGCAATCCGTTGGCTCCGGTATAGGATATGAAAGCTACGGGGTCAGGTAGTTTACGGACACGGAAACGAGTGGTATTGACAGTCTGCGACTTACCATCGATATTAGCCGTAACGGTAACTACTGCGTCAGATCCGAGTGCTGTAGGACGTGCCACCCATGCGTCGCCATTGCGTGTGAGTGTACCGTTGGTCATGGTTGCCGACACGCTTCCCTGCGGTACGCCGGGAACAGAAATACTAATAGGATTGGCAATACCGGCATATAATACATTCATCATTGTAGCCGATACCGTAGCTGTAGGGTCAATCACGGTGTAAGAGGATTCAAAGGGATGACGTGTCACCGAACCATCGGCATGCGGCAACTCAATATATCCTGAATAATCAAACGAGCCGGAACGAGATGTAAGCGTACGATACTGCCCGTCAGGTACATTCGAGCCATTAACGACCACTATCGGACGAGCCGTAGTATCAACTGCGGCAAGAACAATGTCAGCAGTATAATCGGCACCACGCATAACCAGACGGCTACGCGGAATCACAAATGCATTGAGGTCATTTACACGTACATCATTAGCATCAACCTGATTTAGCAATGTAGTCAGTGCTTCACCTTCGGCATACCGTACATCGTTCTGCAATTTTGTCAGAAGAGTGATGGCGGCGACCACGGGTTGACTGTCAAATTTTTCATCTTCCCAATTGCGGGTCATACCAAGCCCTTCCCGCTTGGAGGCAGCGGTAGACAGTGAAGCTTCAATAGATTCTGATTTAACTGAATCCAATACTATTTCCTTAATATACTCACGATACCGGTCAACATTCAAACGTAGATTTTCACCATTGCGGGTCATGGGATTGAGCATAATTACCGATGCTGTCTCAAGGTCGTCTCGATTCTGAAGATTGGCAATAGTTCCTTCGGGTCCGTCGGCAGCAATGACTATCTCGTTTTTCAGAGAATCAATAAGGTTAAATATATCAGAAGATTCCTTACGCACTTCAGACGCCTTATCAAACCATACAGCCGCTTTCTCGGGATTCTGCTCGGCAAGAGCCTGAAGTTGAGAATAAATGGCATCATTACGCAGGCTCACAGTGCTGTTGGTGCGCGCCAAACCCTCCTGTACCTGCGTAAATCCGTTGAGAACATCGCTCGACACATTCAGCGCAAGCATGGCGGTAAGCACGATATACATCAGATTTATCATCTTCTGACGCGGTGACATTCGTGAGTTGGATTCAGCCATGATTTACAATATATAGTGGTTATATAATGTGTGTGTTTAATAATTACAATCTAATCAATCTCCGCTTTCCGGTTGAGATGACGCAGCGGGGGGAGTATTGATACCTGACCGAGGAACAGGCATACCGATAGTCATAGCCTGAAGCATATTGGCATAAATAGTATTGAGCTGCTGCATGTGGCGTGTCATCTGCTCACTCTCCTCGCAAAAGCGTCGGCTCTGACGTGCCGTAGTCTCATACATATCGGAAATATCGCGGATACCACGGTTGACACGGTCTATAGAATCAAGCTGAGATGATACGCTCTTGAGCTGAATCTCATAGATGGTGTTCAATCCTGAAATATTGTGATTAAGTGCTTCCATCTGACGCACATAACCCTGAGAATTAGCCGTAATATTATCGGAATTATCTGTTATCACCTTATAACTGTCGAGAAGCACGCGACCGACTTCATTAAGTTGCTCGGCGGTCTCTTTAAGTTGTGCCATCTGCTCGGCAAAGGTCATGAAAGACTGCTGTAAATCTTGCGGAGTGTCAATACTCTCCACTGCCTGTACGGGCGCTGCGGCTCCGGATGCTGATATCACAGGAGCTCCTGCTACCGGAGAGCCGGTGACAACACCACTATGCTGCACGGTACCACCTATAATTACCGGTGCTGAATCATTGTCATCAGAATCATTGTCAGGTGACAATACAGGGAATACATTTTCCCATTGATATTCGCGCTTCGGACGGTCAAAAGCTGTAAGAATAAACATAAGAACTTCAGTGCCCATACCGATAGACAACAAGGCATTGCCTGCGGGAAGATGCAAAATTTTAAAAAGTGCACCCAATATTACGACAGCAGCACCTACACTATAAGCAACGTTGAAAAATCGCTGACCGTTTTCACCTGAGATGAAGTTTTGGATTTTACTCTTATATTGCTTGAAATTTCCCATTTGTGTTATAATTAACAGTTAGAAAGCAAGGAGAAATTGACAGTAAAAAAATTTATTTTTTCAGTTTGTTACCACGAGCGAAACCTATCTGAGAGCGCACACAGCGGAACCCTATGTAGGAACGCTGCTCATTCTGATATTCCCACATGCGAATATCGGAACGGATATTATGCGCTACATCTTTCCAAGAACCGCCACGCACAATCTTACGCTTGAGTTTATAAGGGTCTTCCTTGGCGGCATCATAACGATACTCCGGATTGAGGTCTGAAGTGAGTTTGCTTACACTTTCCGTGAATGCGGTTGAAGTCCATTCACTTACATTACCTGCCATATCGTAAAGTCCGAAATCATTAGGTGAGTAAGTCCCGACTCGTGAAGTTATCAAGTGCCCATCCTGAACATAGTTACCTTCCTGCGGCTTGAAGTTGGCATAGAAACATCCTTTTTCTTCAGTCATAGGCAAATCGCCTTCCCAAGGATATTTGTTTTCATTTACACCTGCACGTGCAGCAAATTCCCATTCTGCTTCAGTAGGCAGACGATATGGTTCCACATATATACCTTCACGACCGAGAGAGCGACGAAGGTAATCGGTGCGCCAGTTAGCAAAAGCATTTGCCTGCTCCCAGCTGACGCCCACTACTGGATAATCGTTGTAACCGCCATGGGAGAAATACATACGTACGTAAGGTTCATTATATGCGTTGTCAAAATCGTTAATCCACGCTGTGGTATCAGGATAAACATTAACAATGTATGTATTGACAAAATCATAATCACCGGTAAGACCACGGGTGACAGTCTCGCGGATTATCTCACCATTGTCATCGATATACGCCGTATCCTTTGATATAATCGGCACATCAGTAGGTACGGGCTTGTCAGTGTTATATTCACGACGTGCGGGATTAAGACGATTCTTACGCTTCGCCGCTTCTGTGTGATTATAAACTTCATATCGGTAATTGAGCTGTTCGGAGTCAAGCTCCTTTACTCCGGTAACCGGATTTATACGATACAAACTCTCAATGGCACGAGCCTCGTCTTCGTTGGCATTACGCCATGGAATAGGCTTGTTCCAGTTAAGACGCGGAGTGATGGGATTACCATCGCGGTCCTCTTCTATCTTATACTCCTCGTTGCCACCATACGAGGGGTCAGCAAGACGTTCGCGGATAATGGAGTCACGTACCCAGAATACAAATTGTTTGTATTTGGAATTGGTCACTTCGGTCTCGTCCATCCAAAAAGCATCAACCGACACGCCACGCGAGTCGGGACGCAAATTCCATGCGCTGTCAGACTGCGCCGGACCTACCCTCATGGAACCACGGCTCACGAGCACCATACCATAAGGCGTAGGCTCCGCCCATGATGTAGCGCTGATACCTGTAACTTCACCACCGGCACCTCCGCCGTGCGCTCCTGAAGCGCAGGCAGCCATGGCAAGCATGGCGACAAAGGAAATAAGGAGATAGATTGAAGATTTTTTCATATTACATTATGCGGATACTCTTGTGTTTATTTATATTTTTACCTGAAAAATTGAGCTTCAGGCTATAACCCAACATTATTTCATGACTGCCATGCGAAGCTTTCGATATGGCTGACGTAGGATAATCAAAACTATATCCGATATAGAAGCCCTTGAATTCCACACCCAACATGGCTATGACCGAATCATCGTAACGATAACCTACCCCGGCAGTGATAAACTTTTTCCACCGCATGCGGGCTGTCAATTCGCCCCGGAAAGTAGAAAAGTCACTCTTAACCAAAAGTGATGGCATCACTTCAAATAACGTATTTTTTATCGGAATATTGCCACCTGCCATAAAATAGAGCACGCGGGTAAGCCCAAATTCATATTCTTTAGCGGTCTCACCTTCTGATGTTGACGAACCGGATGACATACTTCCCGATGACGTATGATTCTCATCAGAAAAAGTAATCGTAGGCTCTGTAATGTGCGTGCACGAAAGTCCCGCCCAAAAACGAGGATGCGAGTACCATACACCCACACCTATATCTATAGAGTTACCCGACAGGTCAGTCTGAGGAATGGCATTGTCAGAACTGTCATGATAATCGTCATCATCGGGTATATATACGTCACTACCACGGAAAACCTCATTGACCAATCCTACTTGAACGGCGGCTGTCAGCTCGCCTTTCCACAATTTCAGTTTATAACCGAGCTGCGCTCCTATGGTAAGGTTGCTGAACAGACCGGCGGTCTCCTGTTGAGCCACAACACCGACAGCAAAACGCTTATTAAGGAACTTAAACGGTGTGTTGGCCGTACCGAGAAAGGTGCGCGGCGCCCTGTCAATACCTACCCACTGCAGACGAGACCCCAGACGGATGCGTATAGAGTCGGTCAACCCGATAGCTGCAGGGTTATAATAAGAAGGAACTTCAAAATATTGAGTAAGCTGCGCGTCGCTCTGAGCTCTGGCTACAGATACGGATACTATAACCAACAAAACCGATAATAATCGACGGATACCAGGACGCAACAGCATAATGACTGAATTATTCAAAATAAAATGATAATACAAACATTTGTGAGGTGACCTTGCTGACCGAACGGGTCACATCAAGACGCAAGGGGTCATCGGCAAGGTCGGGACGGTCATGCTTGAGAACATCAACCAGACCAAAACAAAACTTTATCTCCGGATTTAACTTGAAAAACGGAAGATAAAAGTCACACCCGAACCCAATTGTCAGAAACATATCAAATCCGTTGAGCATAAGAAAATCGCTACGCTTCTTAGCCACATCAAATGCCGGCATCACACCACCCACGATGTAGGGACGACAGTTGCGATAACGCTGTGCTGAAAATTTCAAGTCAAACGGCAGTACTACATAAGTCGATTTTATGTTCTGAGATTCTGTCTGCCCGGATTTGACATCTATGAACTTGACATCACGATTGCCGAAATACATACCGGGGGAACAACGCAGATTGAAATATTTGCTCAAACGCAAATCCACAAGACCGGTAACATTAAATCCGGGTGAAAACGACGGCTGCTCCATGAACCAGCTTCTGCCATCGGATGTGATATAACCATTATTAATAAAGCGGAAATCAAGAGTCTGCACTCCTACTGAAAATCCGAGATGCCAACGGCGCAAATCGGCATAAGGTTTATTTTCCAATTTGCTATTAGGCTGAGCCACAACCGTTACCGCAGTCATGAGCAGTAAACCTAAGAGCAAAAACAGTCCGCTTAATCGTTTCATAATCAATAAACGCATTAATTAGGATAATATTGTTTCAGCGATTTATCCATATATTTGCACTGCAAAAATACACAAAATGAATAAAATTCACCTCTTTAATCCGGAAAATGACCTTGCGCTTGCAGCAAATTCACCTTATTATACACCTCGCGCGGCAGCCAAAGCCCTTCATGACGCCGGCGAACTGCTGCCTATGTGGTGGGCTGAAGATGATGATTTGATACTCGTCACCGACATAGACCGTCATGCTGACGAGCTAAGGAGGATGAAAAAGATTTACGGGGTGAAAGGTACTCCGGTGACACACGTCGAGCAGTCAATGTCAAAGAATTTTCACCCGGACTGCTGGGGCTGGAGCAGCTACGCGCGCCGTCTGTTTCTTATGGGCGGAACAGACCCATCATTACTTCCCGATAATGCCACACTGGAAATGCTTCGACAATTATCGCACCGACGCACGAGTATCTCCATACACTCTCTGATAAACACTCCGAAGGAATTAATCCCGACAGAAACATCTGATGTGACCGAGGCCTTTGACTTTATAACCCGTCACAACGGATCAGCGGTAATCAAGCTACCATGGTCAAGCAGCAGCCGTGGCATCATTTATTCCGACGAAGTACCCCAAGATACTCTAAGGGAATATCTATACGGTATAATACACCGTCACGGCAGCCTGCTGATAGAACCGAGATACAATAAACTACAGGATTTCGCTACTTTATACCGCTGTGCTGACGGTAAAGCTTCGTTTGAAGGGTTGTCCGTATTCATGTCTGACGGCAAAAGCCGCTATTCAGGCAATCTGATTATGCCTCAAAATAAGATGGAACGACTCATCGGGCTCAATCTCCAAGAGATAAAAGCCCAAATAGAGTATGCCCTAAATCAGGTAATATCTCCACACTATAGCGGCTGGCTGGGTGTGGATATGCTTACTTACCAATCACCTTCCGGGGAAAAACTTATAGCACCTTGTATAGAAGTGAATCTGCGGCGCACCATGGGCGTCGCCGCTCTTGAAATAGAGCGCCGCCTACCGGCACACATGAAGGACTCCGTACTGCTGCTGTCAGTAACACCCGAAGGAATAAAAATCACTCCTTCCAGTTAAGCAACATCCTGTAAAGACGGTGAACCGGCAATCCCATCACATTATAATAACTTCCGTCAATACCTTGCACTCCTACCGCTCCAATCCACTCCTGAATACCATATGAACCGGCTTTGTCAAATGGAGAATACCGGTCAATATAGTAATCTATTTCATCATGAGTCAAACGAGCGAAGTGCACGGTAGTCACCACACTGTCACATATCACCTTCGCACCATCGCCTACCGCCAATCCGGTAACCACCTGATGTGAACGACCTGACAGCATGGAAAGCATGTGACGCGCGTCATCAGCGGTGCGTGGCTTACCTAAAATCATTCCATCGATTATCACCACCGTATCAGCACACACAAGCAGCTCGTCAGCCTGAGAAAAGCGCCTACCTTCATCACACTTTTTACGGGCAATATAGCCGGCAACATCCATAGCCGGTAAATCAGCGGGATAACTTTCGTCAACACCTGAAATAGGACGCACTTCAAAAGAAAGTCCAAGCATCTCAAGCAGCTGACGGCGTCGAGGAGATGCCGAAGCCAACACCAACTTATAGCGGCTCAAATGAGCGAGTGGCGGAAAATCAACAGTTACCATCCGAATGCCTTTTCATCTTTAAGCCACAAGCCTTGTGCACGCAGCAGCTGCTCTATCAAATCCCGAGCCACTCCGTGACCACCGGCGTATGGCGATATATAATCAGCGATATCAAGTATATCCCTACAGGCATCAGCAGGTGCAACAGACAATCCGACATAGCGCATAGCTTCATAGTCAGGCACATCATCGCCCACATAAGCCACATCTTCAGGTTGAAGCGAATTATCAGCCATCCAACCGGTGAGAATCCCGATTTTTTTACCGGCACCCATATAAACGTCATTAACCCCGAGCGAACGATACCGAACATCCACTCCCCTGCTCACGGCTCCGGTTATTATTGCTATCCTAATACCCCTCTTTACTGCCAACTGTATGGCATATCCATCTTTGACATTGACCATACGCAATGGCTCTCCTTCAGGTGAGGTAGGTATAAGAGATGGTGACAGGACTCCGTCGACATCCATTACCACCGCTTTTATTTTTTTCAAATCATAATTAATGGCGCTCATACTCTTTATAATAATCCATTATATGTCGGGACAAAAGTTCATATATTTCGGCTTCATCCGGCTTAAGCATCTGTAAGTGTTTACTCATAACAGATTCATCACCTCTGACTGCGGGACCTGTCTGAACCGATGCCGGAGGCACAAGCTGAGCCTTACGCATGGTCTCCCTGATAAGCGGATGAAGAACCGACAAGTCAAGTCCTGCCTCACTATGAAGTATATCATCAGCCATAGCCCACAGATGATTGACAAAATTACATGCGAATACAGCGGCTGTATGCATCTTTGACCTGAGCGTGGAATCGGCATCATAGACATTATCTGAAATCATACGAGCCACTCGCTTCAGCAAATCGGATGCATGCAGTGTGGCACCTTCTATAAACATAGGCACTTCCCGAATGTTAACGGCAACATCTTTAGAAAATGTCTGCAAAGGATAAAACACGCCGAAATGCCCGGTGGATACAGACAATGCTCTGGCATCAACGCTACCTGATGTATGTGCCACCACTGCTTCTGACTGAAGTTCAGGCAATGATGCCGCGACTTCTGCCACTGCCGCATCTTTAACCGAAATCAAGTATAAATCCGCATCAGCGGGGACAGAACCGACATCACTGACAGCACGAGCCACTTTTAATTTTCGGGCAAGTCCTACGGCATGTCCATGTGTAGGACTACACACGGCAACCACATCCACATCAGGCAAAGCATCAAGTGCCGGAGCCAAAGAGGATGCCACATTACCCGAACCAATAATGACTACTTTCACTCGTTTACCGGATTCCATTTACCTACATGCACTTTTTCCCACAGCAATTTATCAGGGTCAACCGGCCGACGCTCTTCATCTTTATGACCGAACGTAACTACGCAAAGTATATTGATAGTCTCAGGTATACCTAAGAGTTCCTGCAAATATTCTTCGGCAGGCATACCATCCGCCCCATATCGTCCGCGAATCTGTATCCAGCAACTTCCCAAGCCCAAAGCCTCTGCCTGAAGCTGCATATAAGATGCCGCCACAGATGCATCCTCAACCCACACGTCGGACAACGATGAATCGGCACAAACCACTATAGCCAAAGGAGCTTTTTTAAGAGGAACCGCTCCGGCCGGTTTGCACTCAGCCATCCGGTCAAGCACTCCGCGGTCATCGACCGCCACAAATTGCCAAGGACGCGAACTTTTGGATGACGGAGCCAGCAGAGCCGCCTCTATAATCAGCCGGACATCTTCAGTATCAATAACTTCATCGGTATACCGGCGGATGCTGTGCCGCTTAAGCAACATGCTGTGAAAATCTTCCATAAAAAACAGGTTAATGAGATATATTGCAATTTATCCCACAAAGATACACAAAGATTTTATTATATTTGTGGTAAGTTAAAGTGTCTAATGACATCGCGCACCGGACTATGACCGACCTGCGCTCTTTGCTTACTCACGAATATTTGATTATATTTGTGCTATCAATAATATACCAACCGATTATCACAAACTCCATGAAATATCATATTATATCAATAATAGCAACCGCACTATTGGCGCCATGCTACATCAACAGTCAAATAACGACTTATCCGACTGAAGGAAAAGTGGTGTGGTTTGACACTCCGACCTCATCGACCGCCGGCGTCAATGCATGGGACATAAATGACTTCAGCGGAACAATAACGAATCCTGACACCATCTGGGAGACCCAATCACTGCCTATAGGCAACGGTTCGTTCGGAGGAAGTGTACTTGGCTCAATCAATCGCGAACGCGTAGTTCTTAATGAAAAGACATTGTGGAAAGGAGGGCCGGGCACAGGTACAGAAAAATACTGGGACATGAACAAACATGTCGACGCATCGACATTGTCTGCCATTCGCGAACATCTCGTAGCCGGCAATACCTCGTCTGCCGATTCGATAGTACGTTGCAATTATAACGGTAACACACCTTATGACCGAACTTCGTTCGGTACATACACCGTTATGGGCGAAGCTTATGTCGAGACCGGAATCGATGAAAGTTCGGTCACCGGTTACAAACGGCTGCTCGACATAGCCAACTCAATAGTGGTAGTAGAATTTGACGCTGACGGAAGCAAATATCAACGCCGATACTTCTGCTCCTACCCCGACAGCGTGATGGTGTGGCAGTTTTCTTCAGATAACAAGCCCCAACATCTGACATTCAGCCTTAGCTGCCCCCAGATTATAGACAGCATAACGGCTGCTGACGGGGGGCTGCTATACAGCGGTCATCTTGAAGGAAACAATATGCAATGGGCTCTAAGAGTATTGGCACGAACCGCTGACGGCACTCCGGTCAATGTTGACCCTGACGCTGGTACCATTGACATCGACGGTTCGAAAAATGTAGAGTTCATTTTATCAGGTGACACGGATTATGTAATGAATTTCAATCCGGATTTCACCGACCCAAAGACTTACACAGGCACTGACCCAATAGCTAATGTCAACACTAATGTGAATCATGCCGCAGAAAAAACGCATGAACAATTATATGCCGACCATCTGCACGATTACAAAGCCCTTTTTGACCGCGTGAACATAGCCATCAATCCTCAGACAGCACGCGATAATATCACAACTCCGGAACGACTCGCCCGCTACCGTAATAACTCAGGTGGTGACCCACTGCTTGAAGAGATATACTTTGACTTCGGCAGATACCTGCTTATCAGCAGTTCTCGTCCGGGTAACATGCCTGCAAATCTGCAAGGGCTATGGCACAACAATACCGACGGTCCCTGGCGGGTGGATTACCATAACAATATCAATCTGCAAATGAATTACTGGCCAGCCGCCTCCACCAATCTTATAGAATGCTTCACCCCGTTTGTGGACTATGTGCGTTCTCTTATCAAACCCGGTGAACTTACTGCCAAAGCTTATTACGGTGCCCGTGGCTGGACTGCGGAAGTGTCAACAAACATTTTCGGATTTACCGCTCCGCTGTCGCCTCAGGATATGTCGTGGAACTATAACCCAACTGCCGGACCTTGGCTCACTACTCAAATCTGGGAGTTTTTCGACTATACGCGCGATATGGACTGGCTACGAGAAATCGGATACCCGATAATTAAAGCAAGCGCCGATTTTGTATGTGACTTACTGTATAAACATAACGGAACTTACACTTCTGCTCCGTCTTACTCTCCCGAACACGGTCCCTGCGATTTAGGCGCCACTTACGCCAACGCCGTGACACGCGAGGTACTCGATGAAGCGATAAAAGCGGCTAAATTACTTGACACCGATGCTGAATCTGTGGCTGAATGGCAGGAGAAACTGGGCAATATGGTTCCGTACAAAGTAGGCCGATACGGTCAGCTTCAGGAATGGTATGATGACATAGATACTTTCAATGACACACACCGCCATACCAACCATCTGTTCGGGCTCCACCCGGGTTCATCAATCAATGCCCTGCGTGACACGTCATTGGTGGCTGCTTGCAAAGAAACGCTCAAACAACGTGGTGATGCCGCTACCGGATGGAGCATGGGATGGAAACTTAATCACTGGGCACGGCTGCTTGACGGTGACCACGCTTATACACTTTACGGCAACCTACTGAAAAACGGCACTGCTGACAATCTGTGGGATTTACATCCGCCATTTCAGATTGACGGCAATTTCGGTGGAACAGCAGGTGTAGGCGAAATGTTTCTTCAAAGCCACAACGGAATGCTCCATTTGCTTCCAGCCTTACCGTCAGCATGGACCGACGGACATATAACCGGACTTAGAACCCGTGGTGGATTTGAAACCAATATATATTACAAGAATCACGAACTGGATTACGCAACCATAACATCACTCGCAGGTGAACCATGCCACGTGTATTACGATGGCGCTGAAATCAGTTTCCCCACCGTAAAAAACACCACCTATAAGATAATTTATCATCCTGACTTAGAGGTACTGTCCCTAAGCATTTTATAGTTCAGTCATAGAAACCGGAATCATTACAAAACTTTATGCTTCGTCAAGATGTTATAAATACACTAACATCAAGGCGCAAAGCCGTAACCAAATTTCTGAAACTATGACAACAAAAAGTATTAAAGGCACTCGCACAGAAAAAAATCTGGTAATTGCCTACATGGCTGAGTCGTCGGCATACTCCCGCTATACATTTTATGCGGCCCAAGCCCACAAAGAAAACTATTTCCCTATTGAAGCCGTCTTTACAGAGACAGCAGCCAACGAATTGCATCATGCCAAAGTATTCTTCAAATTTCTTGAAGGAGGTTCGGTTGACGCCACAATGCCTGTAGATGCCGGAGTTATCGGCACTACAGAGGAAAATCTGACCACTGCCGCCAAAGAAGAAATGTATGAAGGCGTGAAGTTATACACCGATGCCGCCAAAGTGGCAGATGAAGAGGGATTCCCTGTGATAGCAGAACATTTCCGCGCCATAGCTACAATTGAAGCCCGTCACCGCCGCAGGTTCAATCGCTATCTGAAACAGGTCAAAGAAGGTACGGTATGGAAACGCAACAAAAACGTCAAATGGCAGTGTATGGTATGCGGATATATCCATGTAGGCACAACGCCACCAATAACATGTCCCGGATGTGACCATCCTTATCAGCACTACCGCGCATTGGATGACCCGGACGCATAACTTTGGAATCAATCTTACTATATATGTATAGAGGGGCTGTGTTTAACACAGCCCCTCTATACATATACTTATAACGGTGGCACCTCATTCATCATACCACTTGGAATACATCAGATAATTTCGGGCTATCTTCTGATTGAGTTCGCGCGCCGTAACCGGGTCAACCATCTTGATGAATTTAGCCGGAGCTCCTCCCCACAGTTCATTAGGTCCGATAACAGTACGAGACAGCACTACCGACCCGGCTGCTACAAGAGCGCCCTCACCTACCACGGCGTCATCCATAACCACCGCTCCCATTCCTATCAGAGCCAAATCATGAATCTTACAGCCGTGAAGAGTGACATTATGCCCTATTGACACGTCATTACCTATCTCTATGGTGGACTTCTGATAAAGCGTGTGCAATACAGTCCCGTCCTGAATGTTCACACGGTCACCGATGCGAATTGAGTTGACATCGCCACGCAATACGGTATTGAACCATACGCTGCATTCCGAACCCATGACGACATCGCCTATTATCGTAGCATTATCGGCAAGAAAACAATCTTTGCCAAATGTGGGGGTAATCCCCCGTAAAGATTTTATCAAAGCCATGAATACAAAGTATATGTTTTTAACGTGTAAGATGTGCTGTTTTCTTCTCAAGCCACTTTGCGGCGGCTTCATCAAGGTGAGGTGTGAGACGCTCACGCACCATATCGTGATAATCATTGACCCATCTTATTTCTTCGTCACTCATGATATCGGTGTCAAACAGGGTCAAATCAAACGGGAACAATGTAAGTGTCTCAAATTTATAGAATTTGCCAAATTCGGTGGTAAAGGCTTCTGTGGTCAGCACAAGATTCTCGCATCGTATTCCGTAGAGTCCCGCACGATACAGACCGGGCTCATTTGATGTAATCATACCGGGCGTAAGCGGCGCCATGGTATCATTAAGTCGGATGCTCTGTGGTCCTTCATGCACATTAAGGAAATGCCCTACACCATGACCTGTACCATGCAGATAGCTTAATCCTTCTTTCCAAAGATTAATTCGGGCAAGAACATCGAGCTGGGCTCCGCGGGTGCCTTCTGGATATATTGCCTTGGCTATGGCTATGTGTCCTTTCATAACCAATGTGAAGTCGCGTCGCTGCTGTGCTGTGGGTTCGCCTAATGCTATGGTACGGGTAATATCAGTAGTTCCATCAAAATAGTTTGCACCGGAATCGACAAGAAGCAGATTTTCGGGAAAAAGTCTAACATCCGTTTCCGGAGTAGGGTCATAGTGCACAATCGCTCCGTGAGCCGCGTATCCGGCGATGGTCTCAAAACTCAAATCGAAGAACAAATCGCCGGCTTTGCGGTTACGAAGCAACAAATCAGCCACACCCATCTCGGTAAGAGGTTCATTGGCCGCCACCATGCGCTCTATTTCCATGAACGAATGGACCAAAGCCACACCATCACGAACCATTGCATTACGTACTCCGGCTATCTGTACATCATTTTTAACCGCTTTAAGCATCGCTGCGGGCGAGGTCCCTACCACAGCCCGGATTCCAAGCACTCCAAGTAAAGCTCCGGCTGATTGCGTAGCACTCAGTAGTACCCGTTCGTCTTCAGGCAAGGCACCGAGGAATGTAGCGATTTCAGTATACGGTTTGAGTGTGACACCTGAATCAAGAAGATATTTTCTTACTGATTCGTCGACTTTAGCTTCGTCGATAAACAATACACTTCCTGCCGGCGAAAGATAAAGAAACGAGGTAACTACCGGATTACAGTTCACATCCGAACCACGCAGATTAAGTATCCATGCAATCTCAGCCAAATCCGAAATAAATGCGGCGGTAGCCCCCTGACGCGATGCGTTTGCAAGTACAGCAGCCATTTTGTCAACAGCCTTCGCTCCGGCATATTTTTCATCATGCACAAACACTTTTGAATCAGGACGTGATGGACGCTCTACCCATACGTTATCTATCGGTGAGAAATTCACCTTTAATTCCAGTCCGGCGTTTTCGAGGTGAGAAATCAGATTTTTCGTAGCTGAAATTGAAAACAGCATTCCATCCACACCTACTACAGAGCCGGCAGGCAGATTGGCACATATATAGTCAATCATAGAAGGAGTTTCGGGCTTACCATCCTCCATTACATTTACTCCGGTGCCGGCAAGCTGCTCGGCTGCCTGAAGCCAGTAACGGGAATCAGCCCATAAAAAAGCGGCATCACTCGTAACCAGTAAATCACCGGCGGAACCGGTGAATCCGGTAAGCCAACGGCGCACCTGCCAATGCGAGGACAGATATTCACTCTGATGAGGATCGGTCTGAGGTATGATAGTAGCAGATACTCCGCTTTGGCGCATCTGATCGCGCAACGCTTTCAGTCGCGCCTGAATTACTTCATTCATAAAAATACTGCTTTATAAACGTAAATTAATATCCGCAAAGATATAAAATATTCACGGTTAACCATACCCAACCACACACCAAAAACATATAAATAAGGTGAACGACCCCTTTAGTCGAAAAAAACATCAAAAAACGACAGAAAAATCAAAAAAAAGATGAGAAATATTTGCAGATTAAAAAAGAGTGTGTAACTTTGCAATCGCTTTTGAGAGCCGACGCAAGCTCGGCTTCAAAAGAGACCCGCCTCTTTAGCTCAGTTGGCCAGAGCACGTGATTTGTAATCTCGGGGTCGTTGGTTCGAATCCGACAAGAGGCTCAAAAAATGTCGCAGAGGCGTCATTTACGACCAAAAAGACATTAGGGCGAATACCAGAGTGGCCAAATGGGGCAGACTGTAAATCTGCTGGTTTTTA
>CAMWPX010000008.1 GCA_947176205.1 uncultured Porphyromonadaceae bacterium | reverse complement strand
AGCATCTTCTGCCTCCATGGCTATATTGGTTATGGACTTCTTTATCCTGTCAAACCAACTGCGGCGACGACGTTCCGGCTGCGGGTCATCATCCTGCTCCGGCTCATCATCCTCAACTATAGGAATCACCGGCTGACGTAAGGGTTCTTCCTTTTTAGTTTCCGGTTTTACCGGAGGAACATCAAATTTCTGTTCTGGCTGAGGTATGACCACCTGCGGCAATTCCATCAGACACTCCTCGGCACCATTGCGGGCAGCCTGAAGGAGTACGGATATTACATCCGAGGAATCCACCGGCGATATGCGTGAATCAGCTATACGCAGCAATCCGTCAGCATTGACACTGCCTACTCTCACTCTGAGAGCGGTGACCTGAGCCAGTCGTTCATTAAATCCTGCAAGGAGCGAGCCACGACCTACTATCACTATGCCCGCAGGTAAATCCGATGAGGTCACTCCGGCACATTTCTTCTGATGCTTTATATTGGCTATAATCTCACCGGCACGCTGCATCACATAATTGTTTATCGATACGCTCTCAGGGCTTGGAGACACTCCGGGAGTGGACGGTGTACCCAACACATTGCCCAGCTTACGCTTCTGACTCTCGGCATGTTCTTCCAGATAATTAAGCTGCATAAGGTCGCGGGTTATGTTGCGCGAACCCATAGGAAGCGTCACAAGATAGCATAATTTACCAAAGCGGTAGATAGATACCGTGGTGGTCTCGGCACCGAAATCCACCAACATACACCCGAGACGCTTCTCTTCGGGCGACAGCACCACATCAGCAAGCGCGAGTTGACGCACCTGATATCCGGCTACTTTAAGTTTAAGTTTATCCTTGAATAATAAATCGAGATTACGTTTTGTAGCCTGACGGCTGGTAATAAGATTGGCTACCATTTTCACATGCGAGCCTACGGTTCCTTTAGGTTGGGTGACTACCTGTCGGTTGACACTGAATTCACGTGGTTCCACTGCCAGCAAATCTCTGTCGGGGAACGGAGATACTGCTACTTCACGAACCATAGAATCAATAACCTCATCGGTAATTTCCATTTCCTCAGCCAATCGGCGTTCCACCGATTTTTCAGTAGAGCATACCGAGCGTCCGCCTATAGCCACATACACTTTGGCTATTTTGCGCGGTGAAACCCTATTTTCTATCTTTCGGATGATACGATTGATAAGTTTGGAAAGTTCTTCCACATTGCTCACTGCGCCATAACGAACCCAGTTGAGCATTGGTTCTTCTTCCACTGACAGGATTTCAATCACTCCTGTAGACTCATCGACTAAACCCACGGCACCTTTCACCTTGGAGCTGCCTATCTCTATGGCAATGATGTGTTTTTTATCCATTTCTGTTGATATATTATTTAATTATTTTTCTGAAGATTAATTGCACCCGGCACCGGTTTTTCACTTACTGCCGGCTTATCAGGCAACGCCTGTCCGGGCTGAATATCGGAGCCGGCTGACATAGTTTCGACATCATCTATCTCATTTATGTCCACCGTACCGGTGAAATCAATAGCATCCGTCAGCTTTTCACGGCGGGTAGCCACAATCTGCCCACCCCATTTCACTGTCACCGTATCATAATAATTCCATCCTTTGCGTGGCATAACCTTTGTATAGAAGGATTTGATGCGGCGGAACTTATTGTCCATATCATCAGGAGAGCCGAAATTAACCACATGACCATGTATGGCTGGGATAAGCAAAACTTCGGAAACACTGTTGACTTTCACTCCGTCTATAGCATAACGCCAAAGCGAATCTGCCTCAATGTATTCAAGAAGCGGGAGAATGAACGGAACTATTGAGTCAACTCCCTTAAAAGCTCCGGTAACTACCGGCACATCGATATAATAACGCGGATCAGCCACCATCTTCTTACCTTGGCGATTAAGATAATATGACATGCCTGACTGATTGAACACACGCATCACAGGACGCATGGGCCACACTTCCACATGTACTTTACCGGTAGTAAGTAGCGTTACATTGGCATCTTCTATTTTGTCAAACGATTTCAAATAGGATTCGATAGAGTCAACATTTATCTCTGAAAGTAACATTTTTCGCGCTTTGCCGGGAAAAGACCCGAGCTCAGCCACCACATCATCAAATCCTACAAAATTAAGTCGGGCAGTATCATGAACCGTAACCAAGACCCCCGTGCACCGGCTTTCCGAAGCCACACGCGACACCACGCACAGTGACACTACCAGATAAGCCAGCAGCACTACGGCGAAAAAGCCGTAAATAAAAGTCTTTATTTTACGCGACAAAGCCATAGTTATTTCACATCCGATTGATAATGCTGTACAATTAAAGGTAAATAGTCCACTATGTCACCTGCACCTGCACTCAGCAGAAGCTCCCATGACATGGTGTTAATAGTTTCCACAAACTCATCCTTGGTTATAAGTCTGCGTTCAGGACATGTGAGACGGTCAAATATTATTTGTGATGTCACACCTTCTATAGGTAATTCGCGGGCAGGATAAATATCCAGAAGCACCACACTGTGAGCTTCGGAAAGCGCAGCGGCAAAATCGGCGGCAAAATCACGTGTACGGGAATAAAGATGCGGCTGAAATGCTACTGTAAGTTTTCTGTCAGGATAGAGTGCCTTGACCGAACGGATAGAAGCCCGCAACTCATCAGGATGGTGGGCATAATCATCAATTATAACATGTCCGGGCTGACGCAGATGAAATTCAAACCTGCGTTTCGGACCCATAAACGATGCCAGAGCCTTTTTAACCGCTTCAGGTTCGAAGACTCCGGCTGCCCATACAGCAGCAGCGGCAGCTATAGCATTCTCTATATTTATCTCTACAGGCACACCGAGCTCAATATCTCCGATACAACCGTCAGGCGTAACGAGATTGAACGTTATGGTACCCTCTTCTCTCCTTATATCGGATGCATGAAAATCACCTGAATCACGCGAATATGTATATACACGCACACCTTCAGCCGGTCGTGGCACCAATTTAAGTCCTTCATGAATTATCAGGGCTCCGTCCGGCTGTATAAGTTCGGTAAAATGAGCGAAACTCTCCAGATAAGCCTCTTCAGTTCCGTATATATCAAGATGGTCGGCATCAGTAGAAGTTATTACCGCCACGTATGGCTGCAAATGGTGAAACGAACGGTCATATTCATCTGCCTCTATCACTGATAAACGCGAATTGTTGTCAAGCAGAAAGTTAGTTCCGTAATTACGCAACACTCCACCGAGGAAGGCATTGCAACCCGCCTTGGATTCATGCAGTATATGAGCAGCCATGGACGAGGTCGTAGTTTTGCCATGAGTACCGGCAAAACAAAGCGAACAAGAGCTGCGAGTGACAAGACCCAGTACTTCAGCCCGCTTGACAGGCGTGAAGCCATTTGATTTGAACCATGTCAGTATATTGTTATTCTGAGGGATAGCCGGTGTATAAACTACTAAAGTAGCAGCCGGGTCACGAAACGTTTCCGGAATGGTATCGTAAGAATCTGTATAGGAAATCGTTATTCCTTCACCTTCAAGAGCATGTGTCAAAGCGCTTGCCGTACGGTCATAACCTGCCACATTATAACCACGTGACTTGAAATAACGCTCAAGTGCAGCCATACCGATGCCCCCGGCACCCACAAAGTATATATTATTTTTCTCTATCTTACCGTCCGTCATCACATCTTCACTTTGATTTAGCAATTTCATATATTATCCCGGCAATCTTGTCATCACTGTCGCGCATAGCCATGCTGGTGATATTGGCTGAAAGACTCTTGCGGCGTGCTTCATCAGCTATCAGAGATGTAATTTCTTCGGCTAAAGCCACCGGAGCTTCAGCATCAGCTACCATCACGGCTGCATCTTTCTCCACCAGTGCCATAGCGTTTTTACGCTGGTGGTCTTCAGCCACATTGGGCGAAGGAACCAGTATTACAGGCAGTCCGAGAATCTGAAGTTCGGAAATAGTTCCGGCACCAGCTCGTGACACCACAAGGTCAGCCGCCTTGTAGGCAACAGCCATATCGGAAATAAAAGCACTTACCATCACACCCTTGTCAGGCTGCGACAGATGCTTGTATGAATCTATGTAATATTTACCTGTCTGCCACATAAGCTGAGCCCCGCAGCCGACAATTGTTTCAAGAGCCGCAGCTATACTTTCATTTATAGTACGCGCACCGAGGCTTCCTCCCACTACAAGTACGAGAGGTTTATCAGCATCAAAGCCAAGTAGCTTCTTAGCCTCTCTCTTCGACATTTCTGATGATGCTATATCATGTCGTACAGGATTTCCGGTCATAACTATACTCCCGTCAGGGAAAAAACGTTCCATTCCGCTGTAAGCCACACATATTCTATGAGCTTTCCTGGCAAGTAACTTATTAGTTACTCCCGCATAGGAATTCTGTTCCTGTATAACCGTGGGTACCCCTGCGCGCTGAGCCGCCTTAAGTGTAGGTCCGCTGGCATAGCCACCCACACCCACAGCGATATCAGGACGAAATTTCTTTATAATCCTACGTGCTTTAAGCATGCTTCGCATAAGCTTGACAGCCACTCCGAAATTGCGCCACAACCTCTTGCGGTCAAAACCTGCCACCGGCAAACCGACTATATCATAGCCTGCCGCCGGAACACGCTCCATCTCCATTCGTCCGAGCGCCCCTACAAACAGAATCTGAGCGTCAGGCTCCATACGTTTCAAAGCATTGGCTATGGATAGTGCCGGGAAAATATGACCGCCCGTACCTCCTCCACTTATCACCGCTCTAAGCGGAGTATGTTTTGTTTCGTTATTTTTTTGTGCCATGATTTATTGCATTATAATTGTGTGGGATTTTCAGCACGAGCTGTCTCGGGCAAAGCCTCCTCTTCATTTTTAATCTCTGCACGACTCGCTTTATTACTTACTGCAAACCGGCTCACGCTTAACATTACTCCAAATGCTATGGATGTGGTAATCACCGATGAACCACCTTTGGATATAAGAGGCAGCGGCTGACCCGACACAGGAAATACTCCGGTTACGATACATACGTGAAACAATGCCTGATACACAATGACGAGAGCCATTCCTATTACAAGCAATGCCGGAAATGTGCGTTTACATCGCGACGCTATCGCCGCCGCCCTCATCAGCAGCCACAGATATAATACCAACACAAGTATGCCACCCACAAGTCCGAGTTCTTCTATGACTATGGCATATATATAATCCGTATGGGCGAGCGGCAGACGTGATGCCTCACGGGAATTTCCGGGCAAGACTCCGGTTACACCGCCTTTTGCCTGAGCCATGTAACTCAGCATCTCCTGTCGGTTTTCACTCGTAAGTTTCCTTTCATATTTTGGCACCGAATTGTCAAAAAAGTTGGCAAGACGGTCATGCCATACGCCGGTACGGTTTTCAGCCTGCTCGGTTTTCGGCTTCTCTTCCTTAAACAATGTAGTCACTGCCAGATACACACCAAACAACGATATATACACAAGCAGAACTATACCTATCTTTTTCCACTCGAAGCCGCCTATTATCATCATGGAGCCGCTTATGCTCATAAGCAACAATGTATTTGTCAATCCCTGAGGAGCGAGCATAGCACAAAAGAGCAATATCACACCTGCTGACCAGATTATACCCATCTTACTTACACCACCACCTTCTTTTTGGTATCGGGCTGCAAACATGGCCACGAGCATAGCTGCGGATAGCTTCAACAGTTCCGATGGCTGTATTGTAAATAATTTCAAGTCAATAGCACGTGTAGCAGAATTGATGTTTGTACCTACAAACAACGTCAGTATCATTAACCCCACGGAAAACAGAGCGAAATATGGAATGGCTTTAAGTATGACTCTGTAATGCGTACGCTGCAGACACAAAATGATGAATAAACCTCCAGCCAGCAACGTAGCCGGCGCAAGTATGGGCATATACACTCCCATCGGCGAATAGCGTACAGACCGGGATGAGGCACTGTAAAGCTCCACAAGCCCGATAAATACCAATATTATGTATATACCCCACAGATGACGGTCACCTTTAGCCACAGGCGCCGGAGCTTTCTTTTCATCGTTTGCAGGACTTATACGGTCAGATAATGTTGACTCCATAAACTGTTTTCTCAGGACTAATCAATCTTTACGCATATTATTCACGGCTTCCTTAAACAGGTGTCCGCGATGTTCATAAGACTTAAATAAATCGAAACTGGCGCAACAAGGCGACAGCAATACGATATCACCCGGAACAGATGCTCTGACACAGGCGTCCACAGCTTCATCGAGCGAATGTGTATCGATTATCTCAGGTACTTTCCCCGAAAAGAAATCCAGTAATTTGGTATTATCCTTACCCATACACACTATGGTCTTTACCTTGCTGCTTACCAATGATTCTATCTCAGTGTAATCATTGCCCTTATCCTTACCACCGAGAATCAGCACCACATTGGGAGTGGCTACCGAAGGCATACTCTCAAGAGCATACCAGCATGAATTGACATTAGTAGCTTTAGAATCGTTGATATATCTTACTCCATCTATATCAGCTACAAATTCAAGCCTGTGCTCTACTCCTTCAAAATTACTGAGAGCCCTGCGGATATCCTCCTTTTTTATGTCAAGCAGACACGCCGAAAGACCTGCCGCCATAGAATTATACAGATTATGCAATCCGTTAAGCGACAATTCGGCACGCGGCATCTTGAACTTCAGTTCCGGAGTATCAAATTCCAGATTCTCATCATCATCTATAAGATATGCGGCTGTGATACCATGACGCTCACAGGCAAACGGATATAATTCCGCCTCCGACTTGATTTTCTTAAGCTGAGCCTGTATCACAGGGTCATCCTCCCAGAAAATAAAAGCATCAGTATATGTCATATTATTGAGAATCCGGAATTTTGCATTGACATAATTCTGCATCTTGTAATCATACCGGTCAAGATGGTCAGGAGTGATATTAAGCATTACCGCTACATTAGCCTTGAAATCATACATATTTTCAAGCTGGAAACTCGACAATTCTATCACATATACGTCATGATGTTCACGAGCTACCTGGAGAGCCATGCTTCTGCCCACATTTCCGGCAAGCCCTACATTCAATCCGGCGGAATTGAGTATATGATATATCAGCATCGTGGTAGTAGTCTTACCGTTACTTCCGGTTATACACACCATTTTGGCATCAGTGTAACGCCCGGCGAACTCTATCTCGGATATGACCGGAATACCGGCTCCGGCAATACTCTGCATGACAGGAGCCGTAGGTGGTATACCGGGGCTTTTAACCACCTCATCGGCGGCAAGTATGCGCTCCATGGAATGTCCGCCCTGTTCCCAATCGATACCTTCGGCATCAAGCATGGCGGCATAATGCGGAGTTATCGTTCCGGCATCGGACAAAAACACTTTCATACCTTTGTCCTTGGCAAGGATTGCAGCACCTACTCCGCTCTCGCCTCCGCCAAGCACCACCATATATTTTGTCTCAACAGTCATTTTATAAATAATATTTTAATCTGTTATGCTGATTTAATTAACCGAGCTTACCTATAGCGTCAGCCACAACTTCGCGGTCATCGAAGTGATGACGCACACCATGTATCTCCTGATATGTCTCGTGACCTTTGCCTGCCACAAGAACCACATCACCGGGCTTAGCCAGTGCTAATGCCGTACGGATTGCTTCACGGCGGTCTACTATACTGAGTGTAGTACTTCTGTACTCATCATCGATGCCGGCTTCCATCTGACGTATAATCTCTGCCGGCTCTTCATCACGCGGATTGTCTGATGTAAGGATTACTCTTCCGCTTCTTACGGCTGCTTCATGAGCCATGATAGGACGCTTTCCGGCATCACGGTTGCCACCGGCGCCCACCACGGTAATGATACGCTCGGCAGTACCGGTAATTTCACGTATGGTATCAAGCACATTGACAAGCGCATCAGGAGTATGGGCATAATCCACTATTGCCGTGACTCCGGAAGGACTCCGGAACGTCTGGAAACGTCCTGCCACCGGTACAAGAAGACTCATGTTCACAGCTATCTTGTCGGCATCCCATCCGAGCAGTGATGAAGCCCCGTACACAGCTGTAAGGTTATAGGCATTGAAGCGTCCGGTAAACAAGACTTCCACTTCCTTGCCATTGAAACTCATAAGGGTTCCGTCAAGGCGGCTCTCGATTACACGTCCCATAAAATCGGCATGCGAACGCAAAGAATATGTATAGCGACGGGCAGCGGTATTCTGCAGCATCACCTCTCCGTTCCTATCATCGATATTGGTCAGAGCGAAAGCCTCGGCAGGCAGTCTGTCGAAAAATGATTTTTTAGCAGCCAGATATGCCTCTACGGTCTTATGATAATCAAGATGGTCTCGCGTCAGATTTGAAAATACACCTCCGGCAAACTGCAATCCGGCTATACGGTGCTGATGGGCTGCATGAGAGCTGACTTCCATGGCAACATAACTACACCCGGCTACCACCATACGGTGAAGCAGTTCATTAAGTGCGAGAGGGTCAGGGGTAGTGTGAGTGGAGGGTTCAGCCACTCCGTCGATATAATTGCATACGGTCGATAGCAATCCTGCCTTATAACCCATCATGCGCGCCATCTCATAAATAAGAGTGGCGGTAGTGGTCTTTCCATTGGTTCCTGTCACACCCACCAATGCAAGTTTCCGCGAGGGATTACCCCACCACTGCGAAGCAAGTTTACCAAGAGCCACCGCAGAATTTTCTACCCGCACATATGTTACGGCTGGGTCGAGAATTTCCGGCAGTTCCTCGCAGACTATGGCTGCAGCTCCGGCAAGTGTCACAAGAGGAATGAATTTATGTCCGTCTACATTATAGCCCCGCACAGCCACAAAGAGAGAATCTCTTTTTATTTTACGCGAGTCACTCTCGAGAGTACTGATTTCTTTATGCTCACTCCCTATAAGCTCTATGACATCTATAGCTGAAAGCAGGTCTGATAAAAGTTTCATAATTTATTCTGATAGTAAATGATTTATTTTTAATATGATAGGGTAAGGGTTACATTACTGCCGGCACCACCGGATGTGCTCCCGGGCAGCGGTGATTGCGACAATACATGTCCGGCTCCCGAAACTGTCACTCGGTATCCGGCGGATTCAAGTACAGCTAACGCCTGACGCAGCGATAATCCTGTCACATCAGGCACTTCACCGGGAGTATGACGGTTAACCGACTTATTTTTAGCAAGCACTCGCTTACCTTTCAATCCCATACGCTCATGCACTATGGCATCACGGTCAGCTTCGGTAGAAACCATAAATACCGGAGCGGAGGATTGTGGGGCGGAGGCATCGGAATACACCGCATGGTCTCCCAGATAACCACGAGAATAAAGCCCTTCTGCCATCTTCTTCACCACTTGCCCGCTCATATAAGCTGCTGAACGCGGCCCTTGGGTAGGATAAGCTATAAGCGTCATACACGTATACCGGGGATTATCCACCGGGAAAAAGCCACAGAATGCGTAACGGTATTCCGACACATATTTTCCGTCTACTATTCGACGTGCTGTTCCGGTCTTACCGGCTATCTTCACTTTGTCGCTCCGCACTGCCCGTGCCGTACCTTTTTCGCCCCAGACCACTTGTTCAAGCATCTCCCGAAGTATGCCGGCGTTTTTCACAGAACAAATTCGGTCACGCACATAGGTTACATCGAGCGTAGAATCGATTCCATTACCGGTAATACGTTTCACCAGACGAGGACGCACGAATTTACCGTCATTGGCTATGGCATTATATAATGCGGCAGTGTAGAGCGGAGGCAACTCGGTTGCGTAACCGTAAGCCTGCGAAGCCAAGGCTCGGCGCCCCTGACTATTATTTGGCAGCGAGTCGAAACGCGGCTTTCGCTCACCCGCTATACCTACATTCATCTTGTCAAGAAATCCTGTAGACTTCACCCGTAAGTAATACTCTCCGGGATTCTGGTCATAGCCGCGAAGTATTATTTTAGCTGTTGCAATATTTGATGAGTATTCAAGCACTCTCCTCACTGGCACATACCGGTCAGGCAAGTGGTCCCATATTCTACCGCCGAGATACGCCCATTTACCTCCATGTACATCTATCGGCTCATTGATATTTCTCACCACGCCGTTTTCAAGAGCCACAAGCATTGAAAGAGTCTTTACCACGGAGCCCGGCTCAAAACCCATAACCACACGGTTGATACTCTCTATGTATCCTTCGCCCGCATTCGGACTTATCTCAAGATTCGCTATCGCCTTTATATCGCCCGTGGGCACTTCTATAAGCACCGAGCAGCCCCACTCGGCACGACACCCTTCAAGCACTTCCTCAAGAGCATTCTCTAAAAGGTCCTGCATGCCGATATCTATAGTCGTATATACGTCATACCCATCTACAGCGGGCTTTCCGGCAACAGCACCCACACCTTTGGTCAGAAGCATTGGCTCGGTCAGACCCGGCTCGCCTACCAATAGCGAATCAAGCGCTTTTTCCAATCCATACCACCCGTGTTTTATGACACTGTTGGTCGATGTCAGCTTTCCTATGCTGCGACGTGCCATAGAACCATAGGGCCGCACTCTGACCAAATCTTTCTCGTCATAGAGACCCGTAGCTTTTTTACCTTTATTGAAAAACGGGAATTTCTTAATGCGCTCCACATCATCGGAGGTAATATTGGAAATCAACGGATAACAACGGCTCGGCTTATGAACGGCCGTATCAAGATTATGCATTATTCTTTCTTCCCACCCGGCTGAAGTATACTTCGGATAATACCGTGCCATACTGTCACTAAGAGCTCCGATATACTTTTTGAGCGTATCCTTCTTGAAACCGGGAGTCTGATAGTCAATACGCAAAGTGTGCAGATAGATATTTGTAGCCAGTACATTACCGTCACTCGAAAGTATATCGCCACGCTTGGGCACTATCGTATCGACGTAATTAAAAGCCGAATCGGCGCGAGCCACCCATTTGTCGGCATCAATCACCGTGGTCTTGACAAGCCGGTACACAATGAAACCGGTCACCATCAGTATAATCATGATAACCAATCCGTAACGGAAAAATATTCTCTGACGGTTCTCTATCTTCATTTATCCAACACCACCTGATAAGCAGGCACTTCCTGTAAGTCCAAATTCATTCGCAATGAATCCACTCGTTGCTTCACTACCGATTCACGTATTTTACCCATATATTCGCTACGCACACGCATGAATTCTTTATAAGTCACATCAAGTTTGTCCTGCAGACGCATTTTCTCTTCATAACTGGTCATACATGTATATTTACCCGATATGAACGTAAAAAGGATGAAGAGGACGGTAAGCATAAGCACCCAGTGACGACCGAAGAAATCACTGTCAACCATCTCACCGGAGATTATACGCCTCACCAGCGATGAACCGGTATCATCAACCACGGCATTTTTTTTCTTATTTTTACCTTTCAACGCCATAATTCACATCTGCCTCTTTATAATTTTTCCGCCACCCTTAGCTTGGCTGACCTTGAACGCGGATTACGTTCAACTTCCTCCTGCGTAGGAACAACAGGCTTGTTTCCTACAGCTTTAAGCGGTGAATGCACTACTCCGTAAAAATCCTTCTGCACTTCGCCGGCTATATTACCGCTCTTGATAAAATTCTTCACCAGACGGTCTTCCAGCGAATGATATGTAATGATGGCAAGTCTGCCTCCGGGACGAAGCACTTTCAAGGTCTGTTCAAGAAATTTTTGTAAAGCCTGCATCTCTGAATTGACCTCTATCCGCAACGCCTGAAACACCATAGCCATCTCTTTCTTCTCATGCTTGGGAGAGATGAACCGCATTGCCGCATCACGAAGCTGCTCTACAGTAGTCACCTGACTACCTTCATTTCGCATTTTCACTATAGCGGCAGCTAACCTACGTCCCTGCTTCAACTCACCGTAAAGCGTGAATAACTCGCCGAGCTTTTGTTCAGGATAAGTGGCGAGAATATCGGCGGCGGTGAGCGATGCTTTCCGATTCATACGCATGTCAAGCGCGCCTGAGAATCGGAATGAAAAGCCTCGTTCGCTATCATCAAAATGATGGAATGACACCCCGAGGTCAGCCAGTATGCCATCCACCTGTCCGACACCGTAATAACGGAGAAAATTACTCAGATAGCGAAAATTTCCATGTACTATAGTAAACCTCTCATCGGAAAAAGCCCGTGCCACCGCATCCTGATCTTGGTCAAAGGAGTAAATATGTCCATTTTCGCCAAGCTTTTCCATAATAGCCCGAGTGTGTCCGCCACCACCGAATGTAGCATCCACATACACACCTTCAGGACGTATCTGCAGCGCGTCAATCACCTCAGGGAGCAATGCCGGAATATGATAATGCGGTTCGTTCATAATGAGACTTTTAATCCAAGCTAATTAGTGTGTGTAAAATTAGTAATTTTTGCCCGATGTTTACAAATACAAATCCGCTCTTTTTGACCGGTCAACCCAAAAAGTTATTTACAATACACTAAACCACTACTTGACATGAATTTACCACCGTCGACACCAATATTTACAAATGCAAATCATGGCACTGCTTTTATACAATAAGAATCGGGAGCAAAACCAATGGCTTCACTCCCGACTGTTTATATAAAACTCTTATTATCAGCGCTTACTGTGCACTATTTCCTATTTCTACAAGCTCAAGGTCAAACACAAGTGTCTGCGACGGACCAATCATAGGAGGTGCGTCTTTACCGTAAGCCAGTGAATCAGGGACAATAATCTGCATTTTCGAGCCCTTGTTCATCATAAGCAATGCCTCACGGAAACCAGCTATTACACCATCTACCATAAACTCTACAGCACGACCTTCTGATGAGTCAAACTCTGACCCATCCACGAATTTGCCGGTATATATCAATTTGACCGTATCAGATGGTTTAACTTTTTCACCCTCACCATTTTTCAAGAACTTATACACAAGTCCCGACTCGGTCACAGCAAACTGCGAATCCGCCTTAAGCTGCTCTTTCACAAAAGCTTCACCGGCAGCTTTATTTTTCTCTGACGAAGCGTTGCGGGCAGCTTCATTCTCAGCCATTTTCGCTGTCTGATAGGCAATGATTTTACGATTTACACCGTTCATCAAATCAAACAGAGCATTGTCAGCAGCAATAATGGCTTCGGTTCCGTTTATAGTATCAACATCAAGTCCGGCTGAAAATCCGGCGAGCATCACATCGTAATCCACCGGCACACCGGCATTCTTCATCACTTGATTCTGCTGCCACAGACTCACGCCATGGTTGATACCGTACATCCGGGCTATATGATTTTTATCAACCTGAAGCGCCGCAGCAAAACCTTCCATGAATTTCTGCTTATCAATCTTGCTTGATATCTCTTTAGGATAACCATCAAGCATAGCGGTCACATAGTCAGCGTGAGCCAACCCCATGTAATAAGAAAGTGAATCCACAAAATCCTTGGGCTGAGGCATCTGCCGTTCATTATTCTTATCTCCGCACGAGGTCATGCCTGCCACAGCCACTATCATCAATAATATATAAATCAACTTTTTCATACGATACTTCATTTAGAGTCATTTTGTTCGGCAGTGGCTTTTGTAATTATTTCGGAAGCACGGCTTACGAGTGCGGTAAACACCTCACCGTCTGCAGTCAAGACAGAATCATCACTTACCGGTGACAACATTCTCGCTGACATGGCTTGAACCAGCATCTCGCGATTGATATTTATGCCTGCATCTTCATAATTAAGTATGATATCAAGCAGACGCAACCCTTCGTTTATGCCGTCGGTATAGCCAAGTTTGGCGGTATCACTTTTCATAACAGCGGTCACTCCCGTCAGATAATCGTTAAGATGAAAATTACTACGTATATCTTCAGGAAGCGAACCCATATTCGTAGCCACAGCCATACCCTCGTTAAAACCGAGATAATAGCTGAGCGAATCCTTCTCATTTGAAAGAGCGCTGGGATCCACCTTCTTGAGTAATACCGACTGAACTTCAGCCTCTTCAAGATTCATTGGTTTACTCTCTCCGCAGGAGTACACCATTCCCGCCAGAGCGATGCCAATGATAAATAAAAACGATTTTTTCATTGAATTGATTATGATTGAATTATAAAAACAATTGCTGCTTAAGGATGCAATATCTCAGTCAGGCGTTTCATACCCTCGGTAGCAGTAGCCTTGATAACAGTAATATATGACGGTACCGGTGCCGGATTCGGGTCGATATAATACATAGGCACACCTCTGCGCGCATAATTGATAAGCCCGGCAGCAGGATACACTGCCATCGAGGTTCCTATCACCACCACCACATCGGCTTGCTCCATAATCTCTATCGCCGGTTCTATAGCCGGTACAGCCTCTTGAAAAAACACTATATGAGGACGCACCGGGTCACCGTAACCATCGCGGGTATCGACCGACGTGTCAAGATTATCAACGCTCAGTTCATATATCCTCTCGGGATGACGGAGCGAACGCACTTTCATCAATTCGCCGTGCAGATGCAACACACGTGCCGAACCTCCGCGCTCATGAAGATTATCCACATTCTGTGTTATGACATCCACATGGTACCACTGTTCAAGTTCTGCGATAGCTCTATGGGCTGAATTAGGCTCCACCTTTAACAGTTCACGCCTACGCATATTGTAAAACTCATGTACGAGTTTCGGATTGCGGGCAAAACCGTCGGCACTCGCCACATCCATCACGGGATAGTTTTCCCATAACCCGCCGCTGTCACGAAAAGTCGACACTCCGCTTTCAGCACTTACTCCGGCGCCGGTGAGCACCACCAACCGAGGCTTCTTCACCATATAGTTACGTTTTTACCTGACCTGTATTTAACTATACATTGGTGCGATGCTCCGGAATCATCGTCTCGGAATATCGCACCAATTTATATTATTTATTATTTTAGTAATCTACTGCAGCTGGATTACTTACCGGGAATCACTTCCACTACTTCCACATCAAACACCAGTGTCGAACCCGGACCGATGTTCTGCGGAGCCTGCATGCCGTAACCAAGTTCAGCAGGAATGTAGAGAGTGTATTTTGAACCCTTGTTCATCATCTTCAGACCTTCCTTGAAACCGGCTACCACACCGTTTACACGGAACTCACGGGCTTCACCCTTGCTGTCATCAAACACGGTACCGTCAACCAGACGTCCGGTGTAAATCACCTTCACGCGGTCATTGTCAGTAGGAAGCGCGCCTTCACCCTGATTAACCACCTTGTATGAAAGACCTGATTCGGTAGTCTTCACATCCTTATCGGCAGCTTTCACACCTTCCATATATTCGGCACCGGCAGCTTCGTTCTTCTTGGCGAGTTCTTCCTGAGCCTTGATTTGTTCCATCTGTTTGCGCTGCTGAGCTTCTCTCATCACATTCTGAATCTGCATATTGAGTTTCTGCATAACCGCGCTCAGGCTATCGCTGTCAGCCGCACTGATTGAATCCATCAAAGTGAATTTCTTGATGCGGGCATACATCATCTGGGTGTTAACATCGATACCGCTGTCTTTCAGACGCATCACGTTCTGAAGCAAGTTCATACCCATCTGTATACCATCGAGATAGCTTGATTTGGTGGTATCTGAAAGAAGCACGGCTTTCATACCGTCCACAAAAGCCTGCTTGTCAAATTTCTCTTTCATTTCTTCAGGCATTCTTGCGATAGTGTTGTTGCAGTAAACACCCATATCGCTACCCATGTAATAAGCTACTGAATCGACAAAATTAGTGGGTTTTGAGCCGGAGCCGGAGCATGACATCATACCCATTGCCATAGCGGCTATGCCGCAAGCCATAATTAATTTTTTCATTGTTTCTTGTTATTGGATTATTGTTTTGAAATTTATTTATTGTTCTTTACTTAATTCACTGTTTGTTCGGGCATCTGCGTTTCCTCAACCTCGGGTGCGGGCATATCCTCCGGACTACGAAGGTCTAGCAACTCTATATCAAACACCGTGGCAGCCCCGCCGGGAATAACCCCCGACACGCCTTCAGCACCGTAACCGAGTTCAGAGGGAATATAAAGGCGATACTTGCCACCCTTTTTCATCATCTGTAACCCTTCGGCAAATCCGGGTATGGTGCCGCTGACTTGCGTCACCATGGGCTCTCCGGGACGTGATTCGTTAAATACCTTACCGTTAATAAGCTTACCGGTATAATTCACCATTACATACCAATCGGGACCCGGCTGCACGCCTTCGCCTTCGGTAATAACCTCAAACAGTAGTCCCGATGGTGTCTTTATCACACCTTCGCGCTTTGCCGTCTTTTCAAGAAATTCAGGTGAGCCATCCACGGCATTAATCACCTCCATACGTCGGCTCATCAGACGATTCATATAATCATCAGCCGTAGTGGGGGTAAAACCTGTCGGTTTGTTCTTAGCGGCACGCTCCAGCTTATATATGAAGCGGTCAAAGTCCACCGACATCTGACCCATCTGCTCCACCTGACGCAGACGGCTTACTATCACCGCACCCTCGGCAAGACCCTGAAAATAGGCATCGTCCTTGGCACCAAGCTTCAGAGCTTCCACCACACCGCGCATATATTCGGCACTGATTGCCTCACCATCTTTCGCGGCTTTCTTTTTCATGTATCCGCCCCACACGGTAGCGAGCGCGCTCGCTACCGAATCCGACTCCTGACGCGTAAGCGCTTCACGAGCCGACACCATAGGGCAACACAATGCGCCCAACAGCAGCGTTACAAGTAATTTACGCATTACTTACCTATTACCTTAAGCAGTTCGACATCAAAAATCAGCGTAGCGTTCGGACCAATCACACCGCCTGCTCCATTAGGACCATAAGCGAGATTAGACGGTATAAACAGACGCCAACGTGCCCCCTCTTTCATCATCTGCAGTGCTTCCACCCATCCGGGTATCACCTGAGTCACACCAAAAGTAGCAGGCTCACCGCGCTCTACCGAACTGTCAAACACAGTACCGTCTATCAAACGTCCTGTATAATGCACCTGCACCTGGTCAGTAGCTTTAGGAGTAGCCCCGCTACCTTCCTCGAGCACTTCATATTGCAGACCCGACGCGGTAGTCTTTACCTCGGCACGTGCACCATTGTCCTTAAGGAAAGCTTCACCTGCTTCAGCATTGATTTTGCCTTTGGCTGCGGCTTCAGCCTGCTGACGCTCTTCCATGGCTGTGAAAAACTTGCGTATCTCTTCCTTAGCCTCATCATAAGTCATTTTGGGTTTCGCGCCGGAAAACACTGCGGCTACACCGTCGGCGAAGTCCTGCACGTCTATTGACTCTATTCCGCTGCTGCGAAAATTATTACCCATGCTCAATCCCAGAGCGTAACTGATTTTGCTGAATTCTTCTTTTGTATTCATATCGTTAAAGATTTAGCTTTTATCAAAAACAACGCTAAATTCGCACAAAGTTAGAGAAATATTACGCATTAAGCACCTTTTTGATAAAAAAATTTATAAAATTTCACTTAACTACACCTTATTATATATAATAGGGGTTTCATATCCAGTCAATAAACACCCCGATCTCTGACAATGTTGTGCGGTAACACAATTGTTACCATTTTTTCACTCACAGTGTGAACCATTGTTACAAAAATCGCATTCTTACTATCAAAAGCCCTCTTTTTATTCACATATTTTTCAAGAGAGAACAAATATTAGGGGCTGACACACAAAAATACGCAATTTGTAATATCTTTGAGATAAATTTTCAATAAATACACACCCTTAAAAATCAGACATTTACATCCATATGTAACAATGGCGTAACTATTTTAACATATTTTAATTACAAAAACCCATTGCTGTTACAGAATCTTAGTACATTTGTAATGTCAAACAAAAACAACAACGTTTCTAACACTGAAATCTCTTTATTACAATTACAATATATCTCTTTTTTACAAATCATCTTAAAAAACGCAATTATGGAAGCTACTAACTTACAAACCCGCCTGATGTCATTACAAAGTAATCTGTTAAACTTCGCGTACATGCTCACCTCTAACCGCGACGATGCTTTTGACCTCTTACAGGATACCACTCTCAAAGTCCTCAACAATCAGGAAAAATATACCGAAAATACCAACTTCAAAGGCTGGGTATTCACTATAATGCGTAACATCTTCATCAACAACTACCGTCGTGCATCTCGTTCGGCTACAGTTATTGACCAGACTGAAGATTACTACCACCTCAACCTCTCACAGGATTCAGGTTTTGAAACTCCCGAAGGATTCTACGCAGCTTCCGAGATACACGAAGCCATCGAAAACTTCCCCGAAAAATATCGCGTACCTTTCTCGATGCACGTAGCCGGTTACAAATACAATGAAATCGCTGATGAAATGGGTCTTCCCCTCGGCACCATCAAGAGCCGCATCTTCTTTGCCCGTCAGGAGCTCCAGAAACGTTTCGCTGATTACCGCTAATCACCTACCTTTTCGGAAAATTTCAAAATTCAAGTTATCGATTCCAAATTGCAACAACATAAAGTTCATTAACACAATCTGATACCTACTTTTGGCTTTTTCAACTCTTTGATTACATATAAAATAATTGGACACTACAGAGCAGACGCATCCACCGATGTGTCTGCTTCTTATTTCTACACGCCCACTCTAAAAGTAAGGAGAAAACAAAGTCCGGCTTACCTGATGCGGCAAGCCGGACGCGCCCGGAGCAACCACTGACATAAAAGTCACTCCTTATAATACCACAAGCCTCCCATCTCTTAAAGTCCAGGATAGAAACACGTCATTAGCACTCGGGTCAGCCTGAGATGCAAAAGTCACGACAGACAGCATGACTGCTAGTATTAACCTTCTCATATTATAACAATCAGTTTACTTCGGCAGCACGATAGCGCGGGCGGAAGCATTATTCATACCCGGCATGGTCATGCCCACACGAGCGTTGATAAACGTAGGGTCACACACCACATAGCGCTTGCCGTCAAGCGTCAGGAAGTCGCCCTTCACATCGCCCGACGAGAATCGCACCGCCGTAGCCAGATGACCCGGATAATACACCAACATCACATCCAGCCCCAGCAGGTCACGCACTATGCGTGAGAAGAGTATCGAGCGGTCCTCGCAGTCACAATAAGGATAATAGAGAGTCTCCTCGGCGAAAAACGCACGGTCACCGCCCCACACCTTATCATCGAGTTCATACACAAACGCCGTCTGCACCCAGTTCAATATCATCTGCACAGCCTCAGCCTCCGATTTTCCCTCTATAGTCTTCTTAATAGCCGGATAAAGCCGCGAGCTCACATCCTTGCCCATAGGGGTAGAGGCATACATAGCCCAACGGGTCATGAAATCACCGCCTATCTCCGATGTAGGATAATCACCGTACACATCTATCAGATTCTTGTTGACAGCCACATCAAAAGCCATAGCCGGATACATGGCTGACTTAAGCTTGCGCTCCGCGGCAGCCTCGCGGGCAAGCATCGGTTCGCCCGTGATGTAGAGCGACATAGCCTTCTCATTAGGAAATGCCGCATCTGACATGCTGATTCTATCACCCTTACCATCAAGCACATAATAGTTGACCCCGTCAAGCTGATAATAACTCTCGCCATATATCACATGCTTGCTGGCAAAGCACATGTACAGCTTTCCGGCAGCCGAAGCCATACGCATCTTGTAGCCCGACTGAGAGTAGACATAAGCCATCAGCAGCGTAGCCTCGTTCGTATCGCCTAAAAACGACTGCGCCATAGCCTTTAGCATACGCAGATAGTGCCAGTCGCTCAGATTATGCTTCTCGCGCAACGCCAGGCAGTCAGCTATCAGCGCATCATACTTATCATCCGACAGTATCTTCCATCCGCGACTCACCGCCGCGTTGTCAGCCCCGCCGAGCTTAAACGCATGCTCCTTGCCCAGACGCACCTTCATGGGCGTACCGTAGCACATAAACTCATGCTGGGCCACCTGAGGCTGCGGCTTCACCACTATAGGCTCCACAGGTTCAGGACGGGGCTCAGGCTTCGGAGCTGGCTTGACCACATCCTTTATCACCACCTCCTTGTCCTTGATAGGCTGCTCGCTATCCTTAACCGGCTTATCATCTTTAATCGGCTTGTCATCCTTGATAGGAGCAGGTGGTGGCGGCACCACAGGCGGGTCCTCCTTAGGGCGCTTCACCGGCGGCTTGCTGTCAACACCACGCCACGCCTTCTCCAAAAACGCCGCATAATCCTCGTTAGCCTTCCGGCGGAAATTCTCATACTTCTCATCAGCCTCCTTACGGAAATTCTCGAATTTTGCCTCAGCCTGTTTCCTGAACTCCTCAAAAGAGCCCTGTGCCCTACCCGACAGCGAAGTCACACACATGACCCCAATAATCGCGACACCCCAATTAAGTACTTTCATATCTTACACATCTATTTGATTCAAACTCCTCAAAATTACATAAATTTCACCACATTAACACACCCCCGCCGGCAATATCTTCCTTCATCCGCATTACCGGATTCAAATACCGTTACTTTAGAAGTAGCTTTGTGCCATGTCACACATCGGACCACAGCACAAAGCTATCATTAGTACAACACTAAAATTCGTCTCAACTACCCCGATTAATATTTATCGGATTCAAACATCCACGAAATAGCGAATGACATTTTATTCGTATGGGTTTTTAAATCACCATAGTCGGAATAGAAGCCTTGGTTCGTCAAACCCCATGAATATGTAAACGTAGCTCCTATCATACGCCAACGAAAGTCCACCCCTATTTCTCCAGAAGCATTAAATCGTTTAGGCACAATTGTCCAATCTTCTGATAAACTTTCATTCCATTCAACATAAGTTCCATTTGTTTCCGAACCGGTGTGAATATTATGAGAAACTATAAAGTCCATACCTATACCTCCATGCAACGCTACATGACAACGTTCACCCAAGCGTAATCTATAATAAAGATGTATCGGCAAATATAAATCGTGTTCTTGGTATGTATATGTATCATTATCTAACCATGATCCGTCACTTGACACATAAAATTCCCAAAACAAACCAGTGTACAGTCCCAACCCCCATTTAAATGCCGGCTCAAAATGCATACCTAACTGACCACCATGCATTGATGCGCCTTCTTCCCAGAGATTTTGCTTTATTAAATAAGCACCGTCTCGTGTCACATATTGCTTTTGTACATAACCAAACGAGAAACCACCGAAAGTATGACGGAAATCTTTCTCCCAAGGCCATGTAAAGGTTTTGCTACTAACCGGAATCTTAAAATCGTACACCGATTTCATCCCCCTCCTAACTTTGATACCAGTTTCCTCCTTACTGTTACCGTAATATGACATTTTCAAATCAAGTTTGGTACCAATAGGATATTTTAATCTATACGCGCCTTTACCCAAGGAAGTAACCTTGGTAGAATCAGAGGCATTAATTTCAGACCATGATTTGTACACACCACTTTTATCACGTATATACAAATCACCATCTACATTTTTACTATCCTGAAATGCCATTGCATCAAACGTCTGCTCCGGCACCGGTTCAAGCGTGTATTCTTTTTCAGAATCTATATTGACATTTATCGACAACGGCACCGTGTCTGTCGCAGCTACAGCCATAATAGTATGCGACCCGAAGGGTAATTCAGTAGTTACTGGAGCCACACCCAAATAATCATTATTACCGTCAACATTAACCTTATATAGTTGTGCTCCCTCGGGTTTGGTCTTAAACGTCACTGATTTTTTCTGTCGCAAATCATAGAAACCAACACCACCTGCAGGAAATCTTGTGCTTGTTTCCGTCACCTCTATCGTATCAGTAACAATATGACGACCTTCATAACTGATTTTCAACACATGTTTACCAAGACTTACATTATTAATCTGATTGGGAGTGGTAGCCGTCAGCCCGTTTTCCAATGTCACTACCGCTCCAGTCGGAGGTATAGTATTCACCACTATTGATACGGTCTTGTTATTACGTAAAACCACTTCATACATTTCTTTCGGCTTTACGCTTATATATTGTCTGTAACTTTTCCCCATGTATTTAGCTTCGAGAAAAATATTTTCAGCCGGATCCACCCATAACCAAATCTCTTCTGTCTTTTCTACATGGTCATAATCAGGTATGACATAACTGGGGCTCGGTACATTCCATTGTATTTCTGTCAAATCATTTTTTGGCATATTTTGAACACGCACACGAAGCAATGCCGCTTTCTTTTTACTGTTAACCGCTCCATTTTTCCAACCTGTAGTATTTTCTATCAATTGTTTAGTCATATCAAAATCATTTTTTGGCGTTTCCTTAAAGGACACGAATTCTATCTGCTCCTGCTTAGAATCTTCCGCCTTTACGCCTATGACTACAAGCGCACATAACAAAATAAAAATTAACTTTTTCATATTTTATATTTAATTGGTTATTATCTAATACTCTATTCTATTCTAAACTGTTTAATAAAATCGTAATACGGCATCACATTCCCTTCCGATTGCCATAATAAGACTTCTATCAACGGAGATTTACCTCCCATATTAAGAAACAATGTTAGATATCCTCGGTCAGCATGACCATTGGAACACGTATATAGCTGACGAATCTGAATGGCAAACGCAGCATCACGTGGCAAAATTCCATTAGTACTTATCAAGCCGACTGTAAAATCCTCATCATATACCGTAGTACATCTACCCCTATCAAACAGATTTTTCAGACGCTTAATCAGCTCTGCCCTCGACCTCCTGTTATTCACCACTTTTTCACCCGAAACGTCCTCATTATCACCGTTCATAATAAAGTATTCCATTGTGGAATCTACCATTATCACAGCGTTATCTGAAATTATCCGTTTGAAATACTTCTCATCTTTCAAGATTAATGCAGTCTGCATATCTTCCAAAAAACCGAGTATCTTATATCGCGAATGTTTACTCCAAGGAGTAGCCGAATCAAATATATCTGCTTCTGCCTTTTGAGTTAGAGCAAAAACTAATGATTCTATTTTTCGATTTGAAGCATTTATACGCAATACAAGTGTTTTATCAACTATGCTATCATTTTCTAAAACTACCTTTACAGGACAACTGCAACTCAATAGATTGTTATCTGAATCATAGGATTTATACTTGCACGTATCGGACAAATTTATTGTTCCAAAACGATTAAGCAATAATTCAAACGACTCATATCCACCATCAGTAAAATGACTCTTTGCAATATAAGGATTATTACTTTGTATCGACCATTCCACACTTTTTGTTATCGGATAATACTCTTTAGGTATCATATTATCATTATCGTATGCCTTTATTTCCATAATGCTCAGCATACAATAAAACAATACATATTTTACCTTTTTAGACCTCATAAAAATTTAAGTCAATTTACATTGAACGTTTTCAAAAACTCATCATAAGGCATCTTGTCATCTTCGGGCTGCCAAAGTCTCACCTCTATTAGTGGATATTTTCCGTACGTATTTAAAAATAAGGTCAAATATCCACGGTCAGCATATCCATTGGTACAGGTGTAAAGTTGTCGAATCTGGATAGCAAATGCTGCATTATCTGGCAAGATACCACCGGTATTTACTATCCCGCAAGTATTATCTTCAAAAGCCAAATGCACATAATGATCCTTAAATAATCGCCTGAGATTATTGATATACTGCTCCTTGGTAAATTTACGGTAACGTACCTTCTGGCTATTGGTCAACTTTACATTGACTCCATCAAAGGCACCTTTCTCCGGCGACTTCTGCAAAACCGAACCGGTAATAATAATCGCCTTGTCGGAAAACAGTTGCTCTATGAAATCTATTCGTTTCAATGCAAATGCCGTCTGATAATCTTCCATAAATTGCAGAATTGTGTATCTCGAAACTTCACCCCAAGGTGTAGCCGAATCAAATATATCAGCTTCAGCCTTTTGAGTCAGAGCAAAGGCTATCGATTGTATTTTATGACTTATGGGATTAAAGCGAAACACAAGTTTTTCCATAAAGGTCTTACCGTTGGGCAGACGCATCTTTATAGGACAATATCTACCGAGTACCTGACTATTGGCTTCGATAAATTTATATTCCGGTTTACCCGCCATAGTGATTTTACCCGTTTTCTTCAGCAGTGTTTCAAACATATCATAACCGGCGTCTGTAAAATAACTCTTCGCCAATGTCGGATCCTGACTGCGTATAGCTGTCTCCACACTTTGCATAGCCGGAATATATTTATCTACAGCCGTAGCTTCATTCATGGTTATCAGCTTACGCGGAGTGCTGATTTCCTCACTGGGTATCTCAGGCACCTCCTCTTTCGCTACCTTATTTTTCTCAGCCTGCATAGTCCCCTTTTTGAGGTTTGTCTTAACAGGTATATCCACTCGGGAATTAACTACAGGGAGATCATTGCTTATTGCATAAACAGCTGCTAAATCGGCACTCAAATGTTCAGCCTCTTCTTCAAAATTATAAATATACTGCAGCATAAGTTTGCCATTGGCAGGCAACCCAATCAAATCAAGCTCACCGATACCGTCACGCACATTGAGCGGTCCTATCATAGATCTACCGTCATGATATTTCAACTGCAATGATGCTACATCATGTCCGGCATACGTAAACCGCATACGCGCTAAATACTTTCCGTCAACTTCCTCACATCCTTCAAGTGTGGCTTTAATTCCAAGTATCACACTATTGATTTTACGCGACAATTCCGGCACTGCATTCCCTTTCTCCCCGTTAAACTCGGCGTACACAGGATAGATATGATATTTTGCCAAAAGCAATGCCCAATAATAATTACGCAACGCATCATCTATCTGAAGCTGCTGCTCGGCACGCTTGCCGGTTTCTATCAAATCCTGAATAGCTTCTCCTTTTTTCTGCTGCATACGGGCTATATCATCGCGATGCACATAGCGGAACACAACAGCCTCGGGTTCAGGCGACAACTCAAGACGCTTGGCATTCGGAATGGTATTGGCGGTAAATGATTTAGTAGATATATTTACAAGTTCGTTATCTACAATTGTCGAGGCATTGTTTTTTTCAAGCCTATTAATTTCTTCTATTTCATCAATAACAAAAGTCCGTATTTGACTACTTATTTTCTGTAAAGCATCATTTTCAGCTTCTCTTATTGTTCGTCCCCGACCTAACCCGCAAATATAATTGGGATCACGCTGTATTGCTTCAATATTAATTTGTGCATGTACAGATAAAGTTATACATGCACAAATCATAATCAAAGTACGTTTCATAATTATTCTTCTAATTTTTCCAATTCAGAAGAAAATCTTTCACGTAACTTGTTCATATTTTGCTCTAATTTCTCTCGCCGGCTATCTGGAACATTCTGCTGTATTTCTTTAACCGTATTATTCACTAAAGCATCTGCTAATTGTGTTTCATTACCCAAAAACTCAACACAAACATATACTTTATATTTACCATCATTCCAATAACGTTCAGTCTTTACATCACTAACATTTCTTAAAGTAGCTTTGGAAATAGTTTCTGCAATTCCTCCAAATTTTGTTCCACCATCATTAGCTTCAGATTCAACACCATTATTTCTTCCTGTTATTTCTATTACATCATCCTCTTCCGAAAGTACTGATACCACCATCTTCTTAATTTTTTCCGCAAAATTAGCATTAGCTTGATTCCTTGCTCTTCTAATTGCTCTGTTCTCTTTATTATCCTCTGCCTCTGCCCATGCTCTCAATGCAGGCTTCTTCTCAGCATACTCAATAACTTCATTTTTCTCCAATTTTATCGGTTTAACATATTCTTGTTTCTGTTGAGTTTGAGTAACTGGTTTCGAACTGCCGCAACTGGTTACCATAAGACCGGCTGCCATCACTGTCATCACGAAAATTTTAGACACTTTCATAGTTTTATTACTATTTGCTGCCTGCGATTCCCTGAGAGGCAATGGTTAAGGAATGTGATAAAATAAAAAGCGTGGGAACCGATACCATTGCTCGTCCCACTATCCACGGCCTCGCATTGCCATCCCGGTCAGAACGAGCAACGCAGAAGCCCACGCCGATATGAGTATATATCACCGCTATTATGAGCAACGCGGCACCCGGCTGCTATGTGCCGGATACTTCAACGCTCAGCGATGAATATGATTCATATCCATGAACATCTACCGTTGCTTTATTCTTTGACCGAGGTTAGAAGTTGCGAGTTTCTGGATAGTCAAGAACAAAGCGTCAAGTAAACGCCTTTTTTACTAATTATGTCTGCCTCCCGCCGCTACCCTCTGGAGCTTCTGCGCGAGGTTATGTGCCACAAATGTACGTAATATTTTTTATTATTTAACGCCTGACCCTGATTTTTAACTTTACTTTTTAGTCTCGGTTTACAGCGCTAACGCACTTACTGCTATTTTGAGCAAAAATTTGCATCTATTCCACACCCCAGCCCACCTCAAAACATTCTAAATCAAAGAGAACTTTGACCCGTCCGGGTCTCGAAGAGCTAAAGATTCCGAAAAGAGAAGGCTCTTATGGTCATGGTT
>CAMWPX010000007.1 GCA_947176205.1 uncultured Porphyromonadaceae bacterium | reverse complement strand
ACCTTTGGCATTGACAGGATTTGGCGTCGCAAAGCAGTAAAAATGGTGGCACAATCTCCCCATGACACCATACTTGATATTGCCACGGGCACAGGTGATTTGGCGATACTTCTCGCACAAAAAACCTATGCGAAAAAAATCATCGGACTTGATTTATCTTCGGGTATGCTTGAAGTCGGACGGCAGAAGGTAACTAAATACGGTCTTTCCGAAAGCATCACTTTTACCGAAGGGGATTCTCTAAATCTGCCATTCCCTGAGAACTCTTTTGATGCGATAACCGTAGCTTACGGAGTAAGAAATTTCGAAGACCTGCACAAAGGCTACAAAGAGATGCTAAGAGTACTACGACCCGGTGGCAAAGTAACGGTAATCGAATTATCCACTCCTGACCGCCAACCGGTTAAAACTCTGTATCGTTTCTATACCCGTACACTCGTGCCATTTGTCGGTCGACTGATTTCACATGACACTCGCGCATATTCTTATCTTCCTGAAAGTATCGCGGCTGTCCCTCAATCTGATAAGATGACTCGAATTATGCAGGAAGCCGGGTTTGCCGACACAACGTTCCGGCGTCTCACATTCGGCACCTGCACTATTTATCAAGGTAAAAAAACAATATAATTCAACCAAATATCATATATAATCATCATGAATCTTAAAAAAATCGCTCTATTAATGGCTGTTACAGCAACTACAGCTGCCGGCGTTTCCGCTGAAGAACATCTGAAGAGCCTTGACGCATCTCAGATTGACAACAGTATCGCTCCCGGCGCTGACTTTTATCATCATGTAAACAAAAAATGGCAGCTTGCTAATCCTCTTACCGCCGAACATGCACGCTATGGCAAATTCAATATCCTTAGCGACACTTCAGAAGCTCGCGTCAAAGAAATAGTTCTGAATCTTGGCGCAGCCAATCCGGCTCCCGGTACAGTTGCATTCAAAGTAGCTACTATATACAATCAGGCTATGGACTCTACACGCCGCAACGCCGAAGGTGCCGCGCCCATTCAGGCTGACCTCAAGAAAATCGAAACCACACCTCATGAAGGCATGGAGGATTTATTCCTCTGGATGCATGCTAACTATGCAAGTCCATTCTTCAACGCAGGCATACAGGAAGACCTCGCCAACTCCAAAGAATACGCCATGTACGTTAGCGGCGGAGGTATCGGATTAGGCGACCGCGACTACTACCTGCTTAACGACGCCCGCAACAAAGAAGTACGCGAAGCATATAAAAAGCTAATCGTAAAGCAGATGATGAATGCCGGATTCAAGAAAAAAGAAGCTCAGCGCATCATGAATAACGTAATGAAGATTGAGACTGCAATCGCTGAAGACACATGGACTCGTGAAGAAAGCCGCAATATTCCCGCCATGTATAATCCCCGCACATTTGCACAACTGAAAGAAATGTACCCGGCCATCAATTGGGACCGTTTCTTCGTTGAAACAATGGAGATTCCCTCGCCCGAACAGGTAATCGTAACCGAGATTAACACCGTTAAGAAAGCCAATGACCTGATGGCAACACTTTCCGACCGCGAAATCAAGGACTATTATCTTTGGAAATATGTAGCACAGGCAGCAGGCAAACTCAGCGACAACTTCACCGATGCAGCTTTTGAATTTAATAAAGTGATGTCAGGCGTACAGCAGCAACGTCCCCGCTGGAAACGTGCACTCGGCGCAACCGAAGGTGCCATGGGAGAAGCCGTAGGTCAGTTATATGTGGAAAAATATTTCCCTCAGTCATCAAAAGACTACATGATAGGTCTTGTTGAGAACCTTCGCACCGCCCTTGGCAAACACATACTTCATCTGCCATGGATGAGCGATGACACCAAACTCAATGCTCTCCGCAAGCTCAATGCCTTTACCGTTAAAATCGGCTATCCTGACAAATGGAAAGATTACTCCACAATGGAAATCGACCCCAAACTCTCTTATTATGAAAACATGCACAACGTAAGCATGTGGCACCAGAAAGAGCATCTGAAAAAATGGGGTAAACCCGTAGACCGTACCGAATGGCATATGACTCCACAGACTGTCAACGCCTACTATAACCCTATGGCCAATGAAATCGTATTCCCAGCCGCTATTCTTCAGGCACCATTCTTTGACCCTGAATCATCTGATGCTGAGAACTATGGTGGTATAGGTGTGGTTATCGGTCACGAAATGACCCACGGATTTGATGACCAAGGTCGAAACTTCGATGCCGAAGGCAATATGGCTAACTGGTGGACAGCTGAAGACGCTGAGGCATTCGGAAAACTTGCCAACGGTCTTGTCGAGCAATTCAACGCCGTGGAAGTCCTTCCCGGACTCAATGCTAACGGCTCATACACTTTGGGTGAAAACATAGCTGACCAAGGCGGTCTGCGAGTAGCCATGACCGCATTCCTTGATTCACAGAAGAAAAAAGGTGTTGACGTAACCACTACCACCATTGACGGGTTCACACCCGCTCAGGTATTCTATATGAATTACGCCAACCTCTGGGGACAGAATATACGCGAAGCGGAAATGCGTTCACTCACCACCGGCGATGTCCACTCACTCGGTGAAAATCGCGTCAACGTAACTCTGCGTAATATCGCTCCTTTCTTCGAAGCATTCTCTATCAAGGAAGGCGACGCACTTTATCGGCCGGAAGCCGAACGAGTTATCATCTGGTAATTCCCCTATTTTCAAGTCCTATGCCCAGCACATCAGCCGCAAAAATGGACTGGAACCGGCTTATCTGCGATAAACGTTTCGGTCTTGAAGAATATCACGACACCCGTCATCAGTCACGCAGCGATTTTCTGCGTGACTATGACCGGCTGATATTTTCCTCGCCATTCCGCAGATTACAGAACAAGACACAGGTGTTCCCCCTTCCGGGGAGCATCTTTGTTCATAATCGGCTTACACATAGCCTTGAAGTAGCATGTGTCGGACGCTCTCTTGCTACTGATGTAGCTGCCGCGCTCACACGTAAATACGCCCAATGCCATTGGGTCGATAAATTTAATGCCATAGGAGAGATTGTATCCGCTGCATGTCTCGCCCATGACTTAGGTAATCCACCATTCGGACACTCAGGCGAAAAAGCCATAGCCACATTCTTCAGTGAAGGCGCCGGCGCCAAACTCAAATCCAGCCTTAATCCCGAGCAATGGTATGACCTGACCCGATTTGAGGGCAACGCCAATGCGTTCCGACTGCTCACGCACCGGTTCAACGGCAGGCGTCCGGGTGGCTTTGCCATGACCTATTCCACACTTGCATCGATAGTCAAATATCCTTATGAATCATCGCTTGCGGGCGACAAACATAAATTTGGATTTTTCACCTCCGAAAAAGATGATTTTATAAAGGTTGCCGATGAGTTAGGCATGCTTCCTAAAGAAACTCCCGACGGAGCCGTGGCATATGCCCGTCATCCGCTCGTATATCTCGTAGAAGCCGCCGATGACATCTGCTATGAAGTCATGGATATAGAAGATGCCCATAAACTCGGTCTTATCGCTACAGCTGAGGTTATCGATGTATTCACCGGATTTTTCGATGAAGAACGCAAAGCTCACATGATGAAAGTCATGGAAAAAGTCGATGACCCCAATGAAAAAATCGTCTACCTGCGCTCAAGTGTAATCGGTACTTTAGTCAAAGTTTGTGCCGAAGCATTCATAGCACATGAAGAGGAGATTTTAGCCGGAAACTTCACAGGCTCACTTCTTGACCATATCCCCACACTTGAACACGAAGGATACGCACGTTGCAATAAATTATCCTGGGCAAAAATATACAAGACAGGTGATGTTGTCGACATTGACCTTGCCGGCACGAGCATCATCACTTTTCTACTTGACAAATTAGTCACCGCAGTACTCAATCCCCATTATAACTACTCTCAACTGCTGCTATCCAAAGTTCCGCAACAATATGAAATCGATGCCCCTACACTATTCGGCAAGATTCAGGCTGTTGTTGACCACGTGTCCGGAATGACTGACGTATATGCCCTTGACCTCTACCGTAAACTCAACGGAATGAGTCTAAAAATCAACAACTGACTCCAATAACGTCCATATAGACAATAGGCTTGCAATCAATTAATTGCAAGCCTATTGTCTTATTATTCAATCAAATTATTGCTTATAGGCATGTCGGTACCCCTTGACTTTATTCCATGCTCCACGGGTAAAGTCCGGCACCTCCACAGGCATCGAGCCATTTTCTATCGACAAAGCGCTAAGCGGTATCAGCGAACACCATTCAGCCATGTCATATACATCCATATCAAGAGGCAATCCGTTCTGCAGACAATACACCAAGCGGTAATCCATTATGTAATCCATACCGCCGTGACCGCCTACTTTCTTAGCCACCTCACCTACCTCTTTTATAATCGGATGAGTATAACGTTCTGTCAGAGCTGCCTGCTGTTCCGGCGACAGAAAACCATGCGCGGTAAGGTTTTCATGATCGGGCATTGAATCAGAAGCAACCTGCTCCGGCTCAAAAGCATAACCGGGTGTAGGATATTTATTGGCAAACCCTTTGGTTCCGGTCAGCTGATACATTCGCGAATAAGGTCGGGGATTAACCACATCATGCTGGATATGTATGGTCTTGCCATCTGCAGTACGAATCATGGTCATTGTATGGTCACCGTTAGCAAAACTTTCTGGTGCCTTTCCCGTATTTTTCTCTATATAAGCCGGACCGCTCACTGATTTGGTATCCATAGACACAAGAGTTGTCATTCGGTCGCCGCGATGAATATCAAGCAACTGACATGCCGGCCCCACACCATGGGTAGGATATACATCACCACGATGCTTCTGATTGTAATCCATTCGCCAGTTATTCCAATAATATTTCCAGAATTCATCGAGATTATGAATATAGCTACCCTCCGTATGAAGCACTTCACCGAACAATCCCTGCTGAGCCATATTGAGAGTATTCATCTCAAAAAAATCATATATACAGTTTTCAAGCATCATACAGTGAAGTTTCTTACTTTCAGCCATATTGATAAGCGCCCATATTTCATCAAGATTCATAGCTGCAGGCACCTCTATAGCCACATGTTTACCATGCTCCATGGCATACAGCGCCATAGGCGTGTGATGCACCCAGTCAGTGGCTATATACACCAAATCTATGTCATCTCGTTCACACAACTCTTTCCAAGCGTCTTCACTACCCGAATACTCAACAGCACGCTTGCGCCCGGCATCCTCCAGATATTTCTGAGGTCTGGCAAGTTTTTCTGCATCAATATCGCATATCGCCACAATCTCAGTTCCGGGGATATGAGCGAATCTCGCCACTGCATCAGGACCGCGCATACCCAGACCGATAAAACCCACTCTTACCGTATCAATAGGTGAAACTGCAAAGCCAACAAGGTCAGTTTGTCCGGCGGGACGTTCCGGAACAGGCACTTTAATTACACGCTCAGTAGCTACTGCTTTTACAGACAGCACCGACAGCAATGCCGGGACTAAAAATCCTAATAATTTTTTCATGATGATTACAATGATCGGTTATTGATTACTTTTGCACAAATGTAATCATTTATAATCTACCGACCAAGAATCTCACTGAGCATCGTTATCCACGGATGCTGTTTCCGGCTTATTCTGACCCGAGGATTTCTTATCATGCTTCTTACCGTAGACAGCTTTAGGTATCAGAATCATATTCTCCGAACTTTCCCCCTCCTGATTGTGCTTGGTTATGATATTGGTGATATAGACCGTAAATATCGGAAACATCATCATACCCATTGAAGCCATCACCACTGATAAGACCTTACCGACTGTCGTTACAGCCACTATATTGCACCCCACTGTAGTCATATTCATAGCTGCCCACCAGATGGCATTGCCGTACGAAGTCACCATAGGATTCACACCATGCTCAAACTGATAGAACGTCAGACTTGCGAAATACACTGTGGAAAGCAATATAATCAAATAGGTAAAAAACAGCCCTGCCGCTTTGCTGTAGGTAAGCCATCCCACCACTATGGCAAGAGCATATCCGCCTCTGATAAGGGGCATATATCTGATAAGATACAATATCTCCTGAGGTAAAGCCGATGTAAAATGAAACTGCAGCAATATAGCCTCATAAGGAATCGCTATCAGGAAAAATATAAAACGTGTCTTTATATAATGCCACTTACGGTGTGACAGAAAAAGCTCTATGAAAAAATCAGCTATGAACCCGATACACACCCACACCTGAATATGTACGAATTGGGGTTGACTGTAAAACGCCACATTGTTAAACGAATCTACCGAAATGCAGATAATCAAAAACAATGACAGTGCAAGCACAATAAGATGCAGTATCAGATAGATACCTTTCTCCCTGAAAAACTGACCGATAGCTGAGTTATTTCCCATAATATAATTAGTTGCAACGTAATGTATATGATAATTCCTTCTTGACTTTAATAACATTTAACACAGCAATAGGTTCGGCAGATTCACCAATAATTTCTAACTTGCATGAAATTTAATTTTATCTTACAATACCCGGATACCTATTCACTGATTCATGTTAAAATTAATGCTGTTTGCCGGCTGCGGCGGTTTTATAGGCTCTTGCGGGCGCTATCTGGTCAATCGGCTGTGTACACATCTATGGCATAGCGGTTTTCCCGCTGGAACATTCATAGTCAACATTATAGGATGTTTTCTATTCGGATTGTTTACAGGCTTGTTTCAGCGTAACAGCATGATGTCCGAACAAGCCAATATTATTCTTGTCACAGGATTTTGCGGCGGCTTCACCACATTTTCCACCTTCTCCGGCGACATTTACTCCTTATTTTCCAAAGGTGAATGGCTCACCGCATCCGTATATCTGACTTTAAGCATCATTATCGGCATAACGATGGTCATAGCCGGGCGCTACATAGCACTTCGCGGCATTTAACATGCATTACCTCATGAGATACCAACTTTTATCCTTAAATTTGCACATAAACCAAAAATTATCACCATAATGAACATCTTCAAAAAACTTCTGCCCGTGACAGCACTGATTGCGCTGTCGCCAGCAGTCCATGCACAGGATGAGTCTTTCGACCTCTCATCGCAGCGCGGTGAAGTTCAGGAATACAATGCAGTGCCCGGACACAAACTGGACCACAAAGGTATAATCATCAATCCCACACCTCAGCATCTTGACGTACACGCTATGAGTGTGCTTAATGTTGGCAAAGGATATAAAATCAACGACTCTAAAAAATCATTCAGCGATGCCGTCGGGTTCCTTACACCCGGAAAGAAAGGCGTAAAAGTCAACATCGATTTTGATGCTGACAAATCACAGAAAGCAGGTGTCAAAGCAGTTTCCGGAGCATATCTGCTGACTATATCACCCAAAGGCATAGATATATTAGGTTATGACAAGCGCGGAGCATTCTATGGGCTACAGACTCTTCGCCAGATAATATCAAGTCCGGCTTCAGCCGATGGCAAACTGCCTCTGCTCACCGTTAATGACTACCCCTCCATGAAATATCGCGGAGTAGTGGAAGGATTTTACGGTACACCATGGAGTCATGAAGTACGTATGTCTCTTCTTGACTTCTACGGACGCAACAAGATGAATGACTATCTTTACGGTCCCAAAGACGACCCTTATCATTCATCGCCATACTGGCGTCAGCCCTATCCCGAAGACCAGGCAAAAAAGATAAAGGAACTGGTTCAGAACGCCCGGCGCAATCATGTCAACTTCATTTGGGCTATTCACCCCGGGAAAGACATCCGGTGGAATAAACTTGACTACGACAGTTTGGTCAACAAATTCAATATGATGTATGATTTGGGAGTACGTTCTTTCGCCATATTCTTCGACGACATCGAAGGCGAAGGCACCAACCCGCAGCGTCAGGTAGAGCTGCTTAACACTCTTACCGAAGATTTTGTCAAAGCCAAAGGTGATGTAACCAATCTTATAGTATGTCCTACCGACTACTCCCAGCTTTGGGCAAAACCCGGTCCTGACGGCCCCCTTGCAGTCTACGGCAAAAGCCTTAATCCTGACGTGGAAGTATTCTGGACCGGAGCCGTAGTATGCAGTGACCTGACCCACGAGACTCTCGAATTCGTCAACTCACGCATCAAGCGTCCCGCGCTATACTGGTGGAATTATCCCGTTACAGACTACTGCAAGCACATCGTGATACAAGGGCCCGTCTACGGACTTGCCACCGATCTTACCGAATCAGAAGTAGCCGGAATAGAAAGCAATCCAATGGAACATGGCGAAGCCTCGAAACTCGCGCTCTACGGTGTGGCTGATTACGCATGGAATCCTAATGCCTATAACCCTATTGACAACTGGGAACGCGGCATTGTCGAACTTATGCCCGAAGCCGCCGACGCTTACCGCACATTTGCCATCCACAGCACTGACACCGAGACCGGATATCGCCGTGATGAATCATGGGAAACCGAGATTTTCCCTGTAGGCAAATATACCCCGGCACAATTTGAAGCCCTCAGCAATGAATTCCGTAAAATCACCGGTGTGGAAAAAGCCATCCGTAACAATGCCACCAATAAAGCGTTGGTCAACGAACTGTCGCCATGGCTTACACAATTCACCAAACTGGGCGAACGCGGACTTCGCACACTCGAACTCATCAAAATTTACGAATCAGGCAATGACTCTGTATTTTGGACAAATTACGCAGCCAACCTGATGAGCGATGATGACAAGACAGCATACGAAGCCCACAAAATCGGCACCATGAAACTCCAGCCGTTTTATGAACGTAGCATGGATGATATGGTCTACCATTTCTTCCACAAACTTACAGGAATCCGTCCCGCCATATACAAAGGTATCGGTACATATCCCAACCTCCGTACATCACTGTCAAAACTCATGCTTGACAATGACACCACCACCTATTACACCTCCGCCAACTCTCAAGGCGCCGGCGATTGGATAGGTGTAGACCTCGGTGAACTTCGTCCCGTGGAAGAAATAATAGTGCATCAAGGTCGCAACTCCGTTGACGATGTAGATTATTTTGATAACGTTGCCCTTGAATACTCTACCGACGGGCGTCAATGGATAGCATTGACCGACTCACTGCCCAAAACGTATATTGTCACTTGGGAAGGCGCACCAGTAGAAGCCCGTTATGTAAGGCTCAAACGCCTTGATTCCGATAAGAAAAACTGGGCTTCAGTCCGTTCATTCAAAGTCAATCCGCCATCGGCTAAGCGCATACCTCTTAACGTAACGGCATCTGATGCCCAAGGTGCGCTATTGGCGTTCGACTCTAATCCGATGACAACTTTTGACTCCAAGGATTCTATCTCGTTTGACAGAAAATCCAAGGCTGACAAACTGATTATTCTCGGTACAGAGCTTACACCGGCATTCACACTGCTCCAGCTTGATTCAAAAGGCAACACAATTGCTCAGACACCCGTCAACACTGCTTATTCGACTATAGCCATCGAGCCTGCCGCTGTCCGGTTCACACTCAGAGGTAACGGAAAACTCGCAGAAATCATTCAGCAATAAATTATCTCTCATATTATCAGCTACAGTGTCAGGTGCTCAAATGAAGCACCTGACACTTCTTTTAATATAAAAAATGTTAAGGTAAAAAGCATTTGTGACAATTATCATATACGGTCAAATATATGATGAGTACTTTTGCAGTGTGATTTTCCATATAAAGCCGTATGAAGGCTAAATTGATTATAAACAGGTAAAAAAGAACATAAAATTTCACTATTTAATTATGAACGGATTTTCGCTTCAGTGTGCAACGACCTTTGCTATCGGCGTTGCCATTATTGCTTCATCGTGTAGCGATAACACTCAGCAGCAACAAGCCATGGCGCCTCAGATTGCCACTATGACCATTCAGCTTTCCGAAGCTCAGAACGAAAGCAGCTATCCTGCCCTCATAAAAGGCAAAACCGATATTGCCATACGCCCGCAAGTGACCGGTTTCATCACCAAAGTATGCGTGGACGAAGGTCAGAAAGTACACAAAGGTCAGCCCCTTTTCATTATAGACCAAGTTCAGTTTCAGGCCGCTGTAGACAATGCTCAGGCTGCCGTAAACTCTGCCGCCACACGTGTTAAGACTGCTCAAATGACAGCCGACACCAAACGTCAGCTTCTTGAAAAGAACATAATATCTTCTTACGAATATCAACTTGCCGACAATGACCTTCAGACTGCACGGGCAGCTTTGGCTCAAGCTCAGTCAGCACTCGTCACCGCTCAGAAAAATCTCTCTTATACCACTGTTACAGCTCCGAGCGATGGCGTTGTAGGTGTTATTCCTAATCGTGAAGGCTCTCTTGCTTCTCCATCATCAGCACAACCTCTCACCACCATTTCTGACAACTCACAGGTTTACGCCTACTTCTCTCTTACAGAGAAAGACCTTCTTGACATGACTGATGGAGGTACCCGTTCTTTGGATGCCGCCATACAGGCGATGCCTGCCGTTCAACTCCGTCTTGCCAACGGCACAGTCTACCCGCAGGAAGGTAAAGTAGCCACTGTATCAGGCGTCATAGACAATGCCACCGGTTCGGCAAGCGTACGCGCTCTATTCAACAATGCTTCCGGCATGCTCCGTAGCGGCAATACCGGCACTATCATCGTGCCCGTACAACAAGAAGAGGCCATCGTTATTCCTCAGAAAGCCACTTTTGAAATTCAGGATAAAAAATTCGTTTACACACTTAACGACTCTAACAAAATAGCATCTACCCCAATTACTGTCCAAAGTATAAACGATGGAAAGACCTATGTAGTGACCTCCGGACTTCAACCCGGTCAGCGCATAGCTATAGAAGGTGTAGGCAACATGCTGCGTGATGGCATGGTCATTACCCCCGTAGAAGCTCAGCAGAATACCGAAGCCCAACTGTAAATCATCCGGCAAATCACTCAACAACACTGTCACATCATCTTATTTTTCAATAAATCATGAAATTAGATAGATTTATTACTCGTCCGGTACTTTCCACTGTAATTTCTATTTTTATAGTGCTGTTAGGTATTATCGGACTCGTATCACTCCCTATAACCCAATATCCCGATATTGCACCGCCTACTATTTCAGTAACCACCACATATCAGGGTGCCAATGCTCAGGCCGTGCTTAACTCGGTAATAGCTCCGCTGGAAGAATCAATCAACGGTGCTGAAGGCATGACCTACATGGAATCAACCGCCACCAACACCGGTTCTGCCACTATCAACGTATATTTCGAACAAGGTTTTGACCCCGACATGGCCGCCGTCGATGTCCAGAACCGTGTAGCAAAAGCCCAAAGCCTGCTTCCTGCCGAGGTAACCAAAGTAGGTGTGCTCACACAGAAACGTCAGACATCCATGCTTATAGCCGCCAACCTCTACGACGCTGACGGCAAATACTCCGAAGAGTTTGTGGAAAACTATATGAAAATCAACATCGTACCACAGCTCCAGCGTATTTCAGGCGTAGGTGACGTAATGGTCATGGGTGGTGACTACTCCATGCGTATATGGCTCAAACCTGACGTCATGGCACAATATCATCTTGAGCCTACCGATGTGGCGACAGCTCTTGCCGAACAAAACATAGAAGCCGCTCCCGGTGCTTTTGGTGAACAAGGCAACCAGTCATTCCAGTATATCATGAAATACCGCGGACGTCTGGTTATGCCCGAAGAATTTGAGAACATCGTGATTAGGGCAAACAATTCCGGCGAAGTCCTTCGACTGAAAGACATAGCCGATGTCAACCTCGGACGTGTCACTTACGGATTTCATGGAAAACTTAATGGTAAAACCGGTGTCAGCGCCATCGTATTCCAGACTGCCGGCTCAAATGCCACACGTATCATCAATGACTGCTTGAAATTCCTTGATGACATCAAAAAAGACCTTCCTGCAGGACTTGAGATAGCTATCCCGATGAACAACAACGACTTCCTTTATGCCTCTATCCACCATGTGATTCAGACACTTATCGAAGCGTTCCTCCTTGTGTTCATAGTGGTATACATCTTCCTTCAGGACATGCGCTCCACTATCATTCCCGCTATCGCCATCCCTGTAGCGCTTATCGGTACATTCTTTGTACTAAAGCTTATAGGATTCTCCATCAACCTCATCACTCTTTCAGCCCTCGTGCTCGCCATTGCCATTGTGGTCGATGACGCCATTGTGGTAGTGGAAGCCGTCCATGCAAAACTTGACGTAGGCTATAAGAGCGCGCGCAAAGCTTCCATTGACGCTATGAATGAAATCGGCTCGGCAATCATATCCATCACTCTGGTAATGATGCTGGTGTTTATTCCGGTTTCTTTCATGCCCGGTACATCAGGTATGTTCTACCGTCAGTTCGGTTTGACCATGGCTATAGCCATCGGCTTCTCCGCACTCAACGCGTTGACCCTGTCACCTGCTCTGTGCGCCATCTTTCTCAAGCCTAAATCTGAAGAAGAAAATGAAGGTAAAAACAGCAAAAATGTAATCAAACGATTCCACTTCTGGTTCAACACCTTCTATGATAAACAACTCGAAAAATACAAAAAGGGCGTCAACTTTTTCATCCGTCATAAAGTAACCACCGGAGTAATTGTAGCGGCATCGATTGCCGTGCTGGTATGGCTCATGCAGCGCACTCCCACCGGACTTGTACCTAATGAAGACACCGGTACAATATTCTGTATGGTCGACATGCCTGCCGGCACATCGCAGGAACGTACCGGACAAGTGCTCGCGCAAGTCGACTCCATCATGGGTACCATACCCGCCATCAATACCCGAATGATGATTGACGGATATAGCTTCCTCGCCGGACAGGGCGCCACTTACGGTACTTTCATCGTAAAACTGCAGGATTGGTCCAAACGCTCCAAAGCCGAAAGCTCCGATGCTATCATTCAGCAGCTATATGCACTGTGCGGTCAGAAGATTAAGGACGGTCGTGTACTTATATTCGCCCCGCCTATGATTACCGGCTACTCCGTAACCAACGGTTTTGAAATTAAAATGCAGGACAAGACAGGTGGTGACATCAACGAATTCTTCGGTGTAGTACAGCAATTCCTCGGAGCCCTTAACCAGCAACCCGAAATACAGCTCGCCTACACCACATTCAACCCCTCGTTCCCTCAATACCTTGTTGACATCGATGCTGCCAAATGTAAGCAGGCAGGTATATCCCCCCAATCAATCCTTACCACATTACAAGGCTACTATGGCGGTATGTACGTGTCTAACTTCAACCGATTCGGAAAATTATATCGCGTGATGATGCAAGGCTCACCAGAAGCCCGCGTATCACCCGAAACATTGTCATCCATAAAAATCCGTAACGGCTCCGAAATGGCATCGATATCCAACTTCATCACCCTTACACGAGTTTATGGACCTGACTTGCTCAACCGTTTCAACATGTTCCAGTCCATCTCCGTATCCGGTCAGCCCGCTCAGGGTTATTCCTCAGGCGACGCTCTTGCAGCCATCGAACGCGTCGCCGCACAGGTGCTCCCCCAAGGCTACGGATATGAATACAGCGGCATGACCCGAGAAGAAGCCGGTCAGTCAGGCTACGCCACAGCTATCATCTTCGGTCTGTGTCTGCTTTTCGTCTACCTTATCCTGTCAGCACAGTATGAAAGCTATATCATACCGTTCTCTGTAATCCTCTCCGTCCCGTTCGGTCTGATGGGAACATTCATTTTCGCTGACCTGCGTGATATATCCAATAATATCTATCTACAGATTGCACTTATCATGCTTATCGGTCTGCTTGCCAAGAATGCCATCCTTATAGTGGAATTCGCACTCGAACGCCGTCGTACCGGTATGTCAGTCATCAATGCAGCCATTCAAGGAGCTGCAGCGCGTCTCCGACCCATCCTTATGACATCGCTCGCACTTATCATAGGTCTGCTTCCTATGATGTTTGCCACCGGCGTAGGCGCCAACGGTAATAAAGCGCTCGGTACAGGCTCAGTGGGTGGTATGCTCATAGGTATGATATTCCAGATATTCCTCGTTCCTGCTCTCTTCGTAGCCTTCCAGCTCATACAGGAAAAGATTACTCCTATCAAATGGGAAGATACCGACAATGAAGGCATCGAACGCGAAATCGAACAATACTCCAATTAAACCATCCGTCAATTTCTGATTATGAAACTAAAAAACATATCACTACTTACAGCGGTAGCGCTTATGCTTACTATTGCGCTTCCCGGTTGTAATATCTACAAAAAATATCATACTCCGGATGATACTCCCGCCATGCAGGAATACAGCCGCGCACTTAACAGCCCGGTTGACTCGACTGCTTTCGGTAATATCCTTTGGGAAAATGTATTTACTGACCCGGCACTTGCCGACCTGATAAATATGGCTCTTGACAACAATACAAATCTTGCCAATGCCAAATTGAATGTCGACATAGCTCACGCCCAACTCAAAGGTGCACGACTCAGTTATCTCCCCTCAGTAGCTCTTGCTCCCAACGGTTCCGGTTCCAAATTCTTCATGGATGGCGTGAAATCTCTTTCATGGAGCTATCAGATACCGTTATCCGTCAGCTGGGAAATCGATGTGTTCGGTAAACTGCTTAATTCAAAACGCGGAGCTCAGGCAGGCTACGAACAGTCTCAGGCTTATGCTCAGGCTGTGCGTTCACAGATTATTGCCGGCGTTGCCAACTGCTACTATGCCATCGCTATGGTGCAGAAACAACTTGAAGTCAGCCGTACCACTGCTACCCTATGGAAGGAAAGCGTACAGACCATGAAAGACTTGAAAGAAGCCGGAAAGGTCAACGAAGTGGCTGTAGTCCAGAGTGAAGCTCAATATTATGGAATACTCGGCTCGATAACTGACCTTGAAGTAAAGCTTGACGAACTGCACAACACCATGTCGCTGCTCGTCAATGTATTCCCGCAGAAATGGACCATCTCATCCGATGCCGTACTCACAAATCCTCAGATTATCAGAGCAGAAATACCTATGGCTGAACTTGCAGCCCGCCCTGATGTAGCCGCTGCCGAAAAGAATCTTGCCATGGCTTATTATTCCACCAACTCCGCCCGCGCAGCATTCTATCCGGGACTTAACATAACAGCTAACGGTGGTTTCACCAATCTTCTCGGCTCCATAATAAAGAATCCGGGTGAATTCTTCATTAATCTTGCCGGCTCGCTTACCGCACCTCTTTTCTCCCGTGGCGCCAATATCTCTCGTCTTGAAGCAGCCAAAGCACAGCAGAAACAAGCTATGAATAATTTTGAATACACCCTGATGAGTGCAAGCGCTGAAGTAAGTGACGCCATGACCCTTTATGAAAAAAGCGTGGAAAAACAGTCCTATCTTGACCATCAGGCTGAAAAACTCGCTTTAGCTGTAGACTACACTCAGGAACTTCTGAAACTCGGTTCGTACAACACCACTTATCTTGACGTGCTGACCGCACAGCAAGGTCTGCTCTCCGCACAGATTTCATCAATCACAGCTCGCAATAACCAGACCCGGGCTCTGATTAACCTCTATCAATCACTCGGAGGCGGTCGCTGATTACTCTACTATGACTTTATCAATCAACTATCATAATAACTGCCATGATTAGTCCATTAGCCTACGTTGACCCTGCTGCCCGAATCGGCAACAATGTCACCATACACCCCTTTGCATACATAGATGCCGATGTTGAAATAGGCGACAACTGTGAGATTATGCCCTACACAAGCATTCTCCGCGGTACTCGCATGGGTAAAAACAACAAAGTGTATCAAAACACCATCATCGGTGCTGACCCACAGGACTTCCGTTGGAAAGGCGAGCCCACCTACTGCTATATCGGTGATAATAACGTAATCCGTGAGCATGTGATTATCAATCGTGGTATACACAGTGAAGGTGGCACCCGCATCGGCAATGATTCATTCATCATGGCTGAATCCCACATAGGTCACGACTCACATATCGTCGGTCGCTCGGTGATAGGTAACAATGTAGTGATTGCCGGTGATGCCAGAGTAGACGAATGCAGCATATTGTCATCAGGTGTGATTCTGCACGAGCACTCACATGTAGGCAAATGGGTATTGATTAAAGGTGGCTGCCGCATCAGTGGTAATGTACCTCCCTTTGTAATAATGGCTCACAACCCCACAAGTTATTTCGGCATCAATGCCGTCATTATGCGTAAACATGGCTTTACTGAAGAACAGATTGATGATGCAGCCAAAGCTTACCGTCATGTTTATCAGACCGGGACTTCGGTATTCAATGCTCTAAAACGCATAGAAGCCGATGTTGACAATGGTCCCGTACGTGATGCCATCGTATCATTCATTCGTGATGTAAACCTTAAAATAGTAGCAATACCCCGCGAACTTGAATAATGGTCTTTATTATAAAAAAGACAGCGCCGATTAAAAAATCGGCGCTGCTTTTTTATATACTGTTTTAGAACTATATCAGATGACGTAATCAATGCGGGCGTCCACCGCCGGGAGGAGGCCCGAATGGTCCGCGACGCATATCATCTCCGGGCACCTGAGGCTGATTGCCTTTACCGAAGGTATTGAATTTATAAGCTACAGTGACCATGAAATAGCGGGTCAGGTCATTATAACGAAGGTCGTCTATATAGTTGGCGGTAACCGAGCGTGACACATTACTGCGCTGCTGAAGCAAGTCATAAGCCTTAAGCGAGAATGTAAGCGATTTGTCTCTTAAGGTAGAATATGATATGGATGCATTCCACATCCATTCATTATCATCAAATCCCGCACCATAACCACGCTTGGCGGTATAATTAATATCTGAATTCAGAACTATGCCTATCGGTGTGTAATAATAGACTGAAAATGCGCCTCCGAAATTATGCACTGTAAGATTCTGCTGTGAGCTGAGTGAATTTACCGTGTGCTGCAACGAATACCTCGGACGAAGTTCAAATTCAAAATTATCGGGACGGAATGATATTGATGGAGCTATGTTCCACAAAAGGCTACCGCTTGTATTACGCTCTCCGTTATTAAAACCCACACGGCGGTTATACATTCCGAACGTATGCACTGACACCTGCCATGCCTTATTACGCAACGGCTGAGAGAACATAGCCATCAGGCGTCCGCTCCACACGCCGTTGACATTCTGGTAATAGGTAGTCTGCGTACCGGTCTTAGGATTAAACACCGTGCGTGATACTATTGAATTCTGAGTCACGTCAAAGTCACCCATCATCATAATCGAGCGTTGAGCTTCCTGATTGAAGTCACGGAACTGCAACCGCAGATAATGTGTAAACGAAGGATTCAACCCCGGATTACCTACAACTATACGCATAGGGTCAGAACGGTCAACTACCGGTTGTAACTGCGACATGGAAGGCTGCGACGCACGGGCACGGTAATTGACACTTATATTACCCGCCTTATTCAGCTTATATCTATATCTGATAAACGGGGCTATATTCCATACATTCCGCTCCACATTGCGCCGACTGTCAATAAGATTGTCACTCTTTGAACTTGACGGCACAAACGAAAGTCCTGCCTCAAGATTATGTTTACGGCTGACAAATTTATATCCCAGTCGTATGTCCTGTGTCAGGAAGTCATTACGAAACCGGTTGCTCAATGTATCATTAAGAACTATCCGGTCATAATCAGTAACAGGAGCCCCGCCGGAACCATCGGGATAAAGCAGAGGATGGTCATACACCAGCTTGTCAGCATTATTCCAACGATACTGAATCCGATAAGCCAACGTCAGGAAATGTCCTTTTGACGCATCACCGAGCGGTTCGGTCCACGTAGCGCGTAACTGAGCCATATCGCTCCATGTGTGATTGTCAGTCCACTGGTCATAAATATTGACAGAATCATCAAAGTTGTAGAATCTGTTTCGTGAATAAGTATTCTCATCTTCAGTCACATTGGAATGCTGATAGCGGAGATGTACTGAAAATGACCTGCCGCGGTGCTGGCGGAAATTATGATTATACAACAGCGACGCACCATATTCAAGCGAATGCCCGCGCGAATTCTGATTGTTATAACTGCCGTTGACAAGCGAACGTTTGGCATCGCCAGCCATAGTCAAAGTCGAATCAAGCGATACCGAATTATTGACATTATATGAAATGTTAGGACGGAAATCTATAGTATTAAACGAGTCCGGCTTCCACAACACGCGGAAATCGGCACGAAAGTTATGTGACCGGTCACGGGCTGACTTATCTGTATTTGCCCATGACGTACTGTCTGCAAACAGATATTGGCGCTTCCTACGCTCTATCGATTCACGGTCAGTGTGTGAATACATCACATCACCGCCTACCCTTATTATCTCTTCTTTACCGACATTGAAGTTAACACCTACCGACTGCGATGTATTTATGCCGTTGCTTCCGCCGAATCGGCGAAACCGATTACCATTGCTGTCGGTAAAACCAAGCTCATTTATATTATTGAAATTACCCAGCAAAGTAACCTGATTATTATTCCAAAACCTATTTACGTTAAATGACCCCTTATAACGGCTGTCGGTACCATAACCGGCTTCAGCTACACCGAAATATCCATTCTTCATACCGGGTTTGGTAGTCAGATTTATCACCGTTTCATCCTCTCCGTCATCCACTCCGGTAAGACGTGCCAAATCACTCTTGCGCTCCACCACCTGAAGCTTATCAACCATATTGACCGGAAGATTCTTCGATGCCACCTTTGGGTCATCACTAAAAAATTCCTTGCCGTCAATCAATATTTTCTTAACCTCACTGCCATTAGCTGTGATTTTCCCATCGGAATCCACCTCCACTCCGGGAAGACGTTTAAGCAAATCCTCCACCACTGCATTAGGCTGGGTCTTATACGAATCAGCGTTAAACTCCACAGTGTCCTCCATTACTTTTACAGCAGTCTTGACACCCGTCACCTTGACTTCACTGAGCATAATGGTTGACTCCGATAGAACAATCGGAGATACATTTACATCACCTGCCGACACTGACACCTGAGTATACCCGTTATTGTACCCCAGATACTTCGCCTCGATGACATACTTTCCTGACTTTACATCTGACAATGTATAATTACCGGCATTATTGGTCTTGACGCCCTTGATAAATGTAGAATCCTTACTACTCAGCAATCTCACAGTAGCCTGTGCCATAGGCTCTTTATCCGAGTCGATAACACTACCGCGCACCACTGCGGCAGAGGCTGTAATCATCGGTACAAACATGACCGATAGCAGCATCACCCTAAAAAACAGTTGAAACATCTTAGCAAAATCTTTTTTACACTTTTATTTTGACTTCTCAATTTTCCGAAAGTTTAATTGCCATAAGAAATATTTCTTAACTCAAACACAAACACAACTCCAAGTGTTTTATATATAAAAATAACCGTTTGACTTATGAAAAACTTCAGTAATTTTATTATAGCATCCATATTAGGAGCGACATCACTGCTATTTAACTCCTGCGGCGCTCTTATTTCATCATCAGATGATGGCACCATGAGCTATTATGCCGGTTCCACATGGGCTCCCTATCCTCCCGGAGCTCCCAATATCTATCCATCATATTATTGGAACAGCGACCTATATCCGGGTGCATATCTGCCGGGTACCACTATATATCCACCGGCATATCGTCCCGCCTACCGTCCGTCGATATCAGTAAACCGTCCTTCAGGCAACGTCCGCCCGGGCTATAATCAGAATGCAGGCATCAGTACACTTCCGGATAAGATTCCAGTCAACGAGCGTCCCTCACAATCCATAACACCCTCATCACCCATCCCGTCCCAACAAATTACGGGTGGTATGCCCGGCATAGCCATGCCGTCAGGCAACTCGGAACTCCGCCCTACCGGTCGACATTAAGTCTAACCGATTGACAAGGTATCAACAATAATCCCTTGAGTAAAATTACTCAAGGGATTATTATATTTATGAATTATTATTATTCGTGAGACAGAGGCTTGGCTTCCCAACCCAATGCACTTGCACCGAGTACAGCGGCATCAGCTTCCTTAAGTTCTGACAACAGAATCTTGACTTTACCTTTCCATATGCTCAGCATATTTTTCTCCATTGACTCGCGCATAGGCTCCAACAAAAGATTACCGGCTTTAGCCAGACCGCCAAAGAGCACGAAAGCTTCCGGAGCGGAGAACACGGTGAAATCAGCAAGCGCCTCACCTAACACCTTACCGGTGTAATCAAATACCTTCTTGGCTATTTCATCGCCTGCCATAGCTGCATCATACACATCCTTTGAAGTGATATCCTCAATAGGTATGCTACGCAATGCCGAAGGCTGATCGCTCATCTCAAGAAATTCACGGGCAGTACGTGCCACACCGGTAGCAGAGCAATATGTTTCCAGACAGCCTGTACGACCGCAACCGCAAAGACGTCCGTTATTACGCTTCACTATTACGTGACCGAGTTCGCCGGCAAATCCGTCATGACCGTAAACGAGCTGACCGTTGATAACTATACCGCTACCCACACCCGTACCGAGAGTAATCATAATAAAATCCTTGAGTCCGCGTGCCGCGCCATAGGTCATTTCACCGATAGCGGCAGCATTGGCATCGTTGGTTATAGCCACAGGTATACCGAATCTATCTGACAGCATCTGAGCGAAAGGTACCGGAGTAGGCCACGGCAGATTCACGCCATCCTCAATCATACCGGTAAAATAGTTGGCGTTCGGAGCACCGACACCAATTCCGTATATTTTATCTTCGGCATCAAGACCATGCACCAACTTCATGGTTTCCTCATAAAGTTCGTTGATGTAATCCTCAATTTTAGCATGTTTGCGAGTCTTTATAGAACCGCTTGCAAGCACCACACCACGGGCATCCACCACACCGAACACAGTGTTGGTACCGCCCATATCTATACCTATCACATAAGGTTTTGAATTATTAGTCATCCGATATTAAGTTTTATGGTTAATTATGGCAAAGATAGCAAAGATTTTCACACTTCGCTCCTACATCGACATATTTTTTGTCCCTTACTAATTATTTCACTTCTTTTCAGAAAGCGTTGCTCTCACCGTGGATGGCGTTATATACCGTACGGAATATTATCTTTATATCCAGTAATGGACTCCAGTGTTCTATATACCACACATCATACTCCACACGTTTTTCCATCTGCCACAACTGCTCGGTCTGACCGCGATAACCATTGATTTGCGCCCAACCGGTAATTCCGGGTTTAATATAGTGACGCACCATGTATTTTTTTATCAATGAAGAGTATTCCTTGGTGTGAACCAACATGTGCGGGCGCGGTCCCACTACTGACATATCACCCTTCAACACATTAAGAAATTGGGGCAGTTCATCAATACTGGTCTTACGCAAAAAATTTCCCACACGAGTCTTGCGTGCATCATTCTTAGAAGCCTGTACACGGTCGCTGTCAGCGTTTACCATCATCGTCCTGAACTTGTAGCAATCAAATTCCCTGCCTCGGTAACCGGTACGTTTCTGCTTAAAAAACACAGGTCCGGGCGATGATATCTTAATAGCTATGGCTACAGGTATGAATACAATCGGGGAGAACAGCAGCACCACCGATGAAAACATTACGTCAAATGCCCGTTTTATAAGCCTGTTGCCTAACAATGACAGCGGCTGGTGCCTTACCGACAATACCGGGATGGAACCTAATGCATACATTTCATAGTTTCGACTGACAAAACGCGTAAATTGAGGCACATAAAAGTATCGTGCCACATGCTGCTCCGTCACGTCAAGCACTTTCTTTATCTGCTCTTCGTTTTTACCGGGAAGCACACAATAAACCTCATCTACACCATTAGCCATCATATAATTGTCAAGCTCACTTATCTTCCCTCTATATAATTCCGGGTCTATCATATCCGATGAATCATCGTCAAAGAATCCGGCGATATGAAATCCGAAACCTACATCTGAATTAAGCACCTGATACAAGCGCTGACTGGTAGCATTTATTCCTACTATGACTACAGTACTGTAATTACGTCCTCTGCGCCTGAAAAACTTTATAAGCATACGCGCCAAAGTCCACCATAAGGAGAGACATACCGCCAACAATCCGTAAAACAATGCGAATGACTTCCATCCGATTGTACCTATGCCTATAAAGTACAGACAGCACACAAACAGCATGGCATGTATGGCTATGCACCTGAACGAATTGGCTACCACATGCTCCATAGCTATGGTACGCAGTACCCTCATGTGCTTTATGGAATACAGAGCCACGATGTAGGCGGCATTAGCCAACAGCCATACCGTACGGGACCTCACACTTACAAATTGGGGAGTTAATAATGCCGTGATGACAAACACACCATTGAGCACCAAAATATCCACCAGAGTGAGTATAAGCTGTATATACTTGCCGTAGCGACCTTTTTGATTGATTTCCGTCATTGCGATTAATCCTATGGCTCATCTTGCAGACAATAATTCGCCTGCACTATAATCAAAGTTTAGAGTCGATAATCTCAATTTTTTTCTCAAGGTCAGTCAAAGTAGCCTGTAAGCGATGAATATTTGACTGAATGTCAGATATCAGAGAATTTCCTGAACGCGATTTTGCAGAAAGGAAACTGAGATTGTTTTCATAAGTCTTGAGTTCGGCTTTACGGGCTTCATATGCTCTTACCATGCGTTCGCGCTCACGCACCAGACGCGGACGGTCACTGTCAGTCATCGAATCAATCTCTGACTGATATGCCTGCATGCGAGCCTGATTACCATGTATGTCATAGCGTTCGAAAAGCTCACGCATGGTGTTGCGGTAACTCTCAGCCAGCTTGTCCTTATCACGGAACGGCACGTGTCCTGTACCCTGCCACTGTGTCCGCAGTTCCTGAATACGAGCTACCGCTTCTTCACGGGTCTTATCACAATCATCGGCAAGCATGGCGGTGAGTTCATTCAGTATCTGACGTTTCACCTTGAGATTTGCGGCTTCAGTCTTACGCTGGTCACCGGTAGCAGCTTTTTTGGCGGCGAAGAACTTGTCGCATGCTTCGTTGAATCTGTGCCAAAGAGCATCGGAATGTTTTTTGGGAACTGCTCCGATGGTTTTCCATTCCTGTTGCAATTTCACAAGGATATCAGTGGTCTTGCGCCATTCGGTACTTGCGCTTAAGGATTCCGCCTGCTCAACGAGTGAAATCTTTTTTGCAAGATTTTCGCTAAGGGTATCCTTGACAGTGCTGAAGAATGTGGCTTTAGCCTGAAAGAACTTATCGGCTACAGCACGGAAGCGGCTGAACAAAGCATTGTTGGCTTTACGTGATGCAAATCCGAGTGTTTTCCACTGCTGCTGCAAATCCAAAAGAGTACGGGTGGCTTCATTCCATGCACTGAAAGAAGTGAGAGCGTCAATATCTATGGCTTCAGCTTTTTCACAGAGAGCGGTCTTGGCTTCTTCGTTCTGCTGCTCGCGAAGCTTGCGCTGCTCGAAGAAGTCCTGATAACGTTTGTTGATACCGGCTGAAGCATCCTTGAACTGAGCCCAGAGTGACTCACGAAGTTCTTTAGCCACTGGACCTGACTGACGCCACTTTTCATGTAAATCCTGCAGGCGGCGGAACGCAGTGATAATATCCTCTTCACCTGCGAGAGCTTCAGCCTCAGCAATTATAAGTTGTTTTTCAGCAAGATTCTTTTTGAAATCGTAATCACGTAATTCCTTGTTGACTTTCCACTGGTCATAGAATTTCTCCACTGCGTCCTGATATGCTTTCCAAGTCTCAGTAGCATTCTGAGGGGGTACATCGCCTATTTCCTTGAATTCGGTCTGCAACTCTTTGGCCTGCGGATAATGACGGTTGACATTATCAGCATCTTCGCTCATAGCTGTAAGTTCAGCTATGATAGCTTGTTTGCGTTTCAGGTTTTCAAGCTGTTGAGCTTCTATGCGAGCTCTTGCAGCGGCTTTTTTCTCTTTCGCCTCGGCAAGTAATGCCTTGAACTGGTTCTCCTGCTCCACAAGCTCGGCATCGGGGGTATAAGCCTCTACTTCGCCCCCGGCATCAATAAAGGCTTGTCGGGATGCGTACACAGCATCGTTGCGTAATGAATAGAATTGCTGCTTGAGCGAGGCCAGTTCATCAGAGTCTATATCACAATCACTGCCTTGTACCAAAGACTGCAACCGTTCGATTACCGCCGTGGCTGAAGAAGGGACAAATACTTCCTGCTGTTCGGCAATAATTTCACCCGGCATGTCTGCGGTTAATTCGATTGATACTTCCACTGCTGCATTGTCAGCACTTAAGGATGAAGCGTTCGGCTCATGAAGAGCGTTAGCGTCGTTGTTGAGCAATTCCATTGATGTTGATTTTATGTTGGTTATTACATAAATTCCCCACTCCCTCCATAATAATTTTCGGGAGCGGAAAACGGTTATGAGTTGATTCGGATTCAAAAATAGATATTTTTTTCTTATCGGCAAAACAAGGTGGAGAAAATATGGTATAAAAAAGAAAAGACTGTCTCCCGACAGTCTTATATCTTCAACCTAATTAATACCATGAAAAAAACACAATGTAAATAGTAATTATATCTATCAAACCTCCGAGAGTAGCAAATTGTTCCCCGACGGTATCGTTTTAACATTGTTTAACCGCATAATGTTATAGGTATGTTGTATCTTTACACTCGGAATTCAATTTAATAACATATAGACCTCCAATTTACTTTTCCATGCGAATAAAAATACTTGTAATCGATGACGAAGACGCCTTGTGCGAAATCCTGAAATTCAATCTTGAAAAAGAAGGCTATGAAGTAGACTGCGCCTATAGTGCCGAAGAAGCCCTGACTAAAGATTTGTCGATATACTCACTTTTCATAGTCGACATCATGATGGAACGGCTCAGCGGTTTTGATTTTGCAAAACGTGTACGCAACGAAGCCGGCACGGAATCCACACCCATAATATTCTGCTCCGCTCTGACAGGAGAAGATGACACGGTAATGGGTCTGAATATCGGAGCCGATGACTATATCACAAAGCCATTTGTTATCAGCGAAGTGCTGGCACGTGTCCGCGCCGTACTACGTCGCTCACAGGCGTCACGCCAGTGGGAATACAATGCCACACAAAGCATCTACGAGCCTGACATAACATTCCACAACCTCCGCATTGACCGCAACGACAAGCTCGGATTTCTCAACGGTGAGGATATGTCGCTTACCCGCACGGAATTTGATATTCTGCTCTTTTTCCTCACCCACCGCAACCGTATCTACTCACGCGAAGAAATCATCAAGCAGGTCTGGGATAACGATGTTGTGGTAACCAACCGTACTATTGACACCAATATCGCACGCCTGAGAAAGAAAATAGGTGAATACGGCAACAATATCGTGACTCGATTAGGATTCGGATATGGCTTCAAAGAGACGGTTTAGTTTTCGCTGGCGTCTGTTTCTCCCCATGGTTATTATGACTTGGATTGTAATAGCCGTGCTTATGTTCTATCAATATCGGCGCGAAGTAGAATACCGCACCGAAAATATTGACAAGCAGCTCCGTCTTATAAGTAATCGAATAGTCGATGCTTATGAGAACAATATAGAGCTCAACCCTTATTTTGTGTTTCTGGAACGCTACTACGAGAATTCACCTTACGAAGATATTCTTGTATCGGTGTATGATGAGACGGGTCAGCTTCTTTATGCGATAGGTGAGCCGCTTGATTTCTCCTCCGGTGACTTATATAAAAATACAGCCGTAGCGAAGGACTCCAATAAACAGATTTTCGCGCTTGCAGCACAAAAAAGTACTGATGGCAAACTGATAGTGCGTACGGCCATGCCCTACACATTCTCGGTGGCAGAAGGTCTGCACATTGATACTGTCGCATTCTGGCTAACCATACTCCTCATCACCGGCGGTGCAACTCTGCTGGCATACTTCTCAAGCTGGTTCCTGATGAAGAATATACGCCTGCTTAACGAATTTGCAAAAAATGCAAATAATAAGAACACACGGTTTGACGAGACCAAATTATCTCATGATGAGCTTGGTGATATCTCGCGTGAAATCATCAAACTGTTTCGCGACCGAGGTAAAGCGCTTGAACGTAACCAGCGGGAACATGAGATAGCCATACATGCCATCGAAGAAAAATCACGATTGAAACGCCAACTTACCAATAACATCAATCACGAGTTGAAAACTCCGGTAGGTGTAATCAAAGGCTACCTTGAAACCGTGCTCGGTTCTGATGACATGGACGCCAACATGCAGGAATATTTTCTTCGCCGTGCCTACGACAATGTCAACCGTCTGTGTAACCTCCTCAACGATGTGTCAGCGATGACCCGACTGGAAGAAGGCAGCGGTAAGATTCCTACGACTGAAGTCAATTTCCATGATTTGGTATACACAGTGGAAAATGATTTCACCCAAGCCGGCACTCTCGGTAACTTCACATTTGAGTACAATATTCCTCTCGATTGCAATGTCAAAGGTAATACCAACCTTATCACCGGCGTCATATCCAACCTTGTCAAAAACGCTGTGCTCCACAGCCACGGTACCAAAGTGGGACTTGACATGATTTCCGAGTCAGACAAGTTCTATACATTCGCTTTCTGGGATGACGGTACAGGAGTAGATGACATGCACCTGCCACACCTTTTTGAACGATTCTACCGCATAGATGCCGGAAGGTCGCGTAAATCAGGTGGTACCGGACTTGGACTTCCAATTGTAAAAAGCACCATTGAAGCCTTAGGCGGTACTATCTTAGTTCACAACCGGGCAAAAGGCGGATTGGAATTTGTGTTTACCCTCCCGAAATGGAAAAAATAATTCCTTTACCAGAATAATATGATGGACGGCAGATATGTCGTCCATTTATTTTTCCATATTAACGGACAGATGTATTATAAAGATTTCATTGTGCTCATTGCTGCTTTAGAGCCGGTCCGATTAATACTGCTGTATGATACAGAGCCGAATCATTGGTGCGGTGGCAGCTACCTGAGAGCCGACCGGATAATATCCG
>CAMWPX010000006.1 GCA_947176205.1 uncultured Porphyromonadaceae bacterium | reverse complement strand
ACAGAATGTTGCTTATATATTTTTTCATATTCTGATTATGTCAAACAGGATTAGAAATTAATTTTCAGTTTCAAACTATAGGTACGACCAAACGAGTAGAACACCATGGTAGCGTTACGCCAGTCACCCACAGCACCGGTAGGAGTCTGTGCCTGAGTGATGTAATTGTAATCGCACACATTGTGAACATTGCCGTAGATAGTGGCGTCGAGTCCGCCTAACTTAAAGCGGTAGCTTGCATTAAGGTCAAGCTGGTTGCCCCATGGAATACGCCATGGTTCGCCGTATTTCACCACTTTATTATCGCTAAGAGTGCTGCCTTCGAGATAGATATCACTGTAAAGGTCAGCCATCACATTCCATTCGGCACCGAGACGCAACCCCTTGACCGGCTTGAAAGTCACAGCAAATGAAGCTGTGGTCTGAGGCATACCGTCGACCTTACCGCCCTTCTGTTCGAGAGTAGCTTTGAGGTGGTCGGGAGCCATGATACCGGATGCGATATTACCTTTAAGGGTCTTAAGCGGCTGTCCGAGCTGATTATAGAAATAAGCTGTAGCGTTGGTATCCCAAATCCAGTTACCTACCGACACCATAGCGTCGAGTTCAAGCCATTTGAAGGGTTTGTATTTGGCTTCAACTTCCACACCCATGTGACGGGCTCCGATGCCTGACATGTTGGCGACATAGCCGAGACTACCGTCAACCGGATTGTTGATAAGACCGGACTTAACCATAGAGCGGTCATACCATTTGGTAAGATAAGCATTGGCAGTCAAAGCAAATTTGGGTGAATGATAGCCGTAACCTACTTCCACCGAGAATATCTTCTCGTTTTTGGCATCCTTGTTAAGGATGTTGGAGCGGTCATACTTCATGTACACATTCTTAAAGAACGGCGCACGCGAAATGTAACCGATATTGAAGAAGACGTTGTTATGGCGGTTGATGTTGTAATTGGCACCGGCTTTGATGGTACCGCCCACGAAATTGCTTGTGGCTGATTCGCTGTTAGCCTCATCGTAGAAGAGATAGTCACGGCGCCAGTAAGTATTATTGTTAAACGCACCGGCGAGCACAAGATTAAGCTTGCGGTCAAGCATAGTGTATTCAGCCTGACCGAAGATGCCTTCCTGCATCACATAGCCGCGATAATTACGATAAACGATGTCGCCCACCTGAAGTTTCTGATTGACCCATTCGGGATCAGCGGCGGCAGGATTATCGGCAGGATTCACAGTGCTACGGGTCTCATCGTCGATATAATATGCACCGCCGAAAAGGTCGACAATCTTATTGTTGTGTTCACCCATGTAGTAGCGCATGTCAAGACCGGCTGTGAGGTTCAGACGGCTGTCATCCTTGAAATTAAGCTCTTTTTTATAAGATGAAATCAAGCCATACCACTGGTGAGAGTTGTTGCTCATGGACATAATCATCTTGGAACCGTTGGTAGAAGCGGCATTCATATCTTCAATCATGCCGTAGTCAATCCAACCTTCACCGGTACGGAATGTATTGTTAAGGTTACCATCCTCTGCGCCATACCAGCTCTTGTAGCTGTACCCGTCGCGACCTTGACCCGAGCGACCGCCACCTGATGTGATGGATGCATAGAGCGATGTGGAGAGCGAAGAGGTCTCGTCAATCTGCCAGATGTGGTTAAGCGCCATCTGCGGTTTGTGATATTCGTTGTAAGAAGAGTTGTAGGCTTTGCCGTTCTTACGATAACCGAAAGAGGGGTTGAAGCGATAAGGACTTTCACCATCCATGTAGTTACGCACATTCTGCCAGCCTTCCACTGTAAGACCATATAGATAGTGACGCTTGTCATGCCACTGGGGAGCGCCGAAAGCGGTAAAACCTATCTGGTGAGCGTCATTGATACGCTTGGTTATATTCACGAAGTAGGAATATGAATCATAGGCAGTGCCCTGAATATATCCGTCAGCCCACTTGCGGGCACCGAGTACGGTCACAGCCCAGCCGTTTTTCATCAGACCTGTAGAGAGTTTGATACCGAACTGGTTCATACCGTCGTTACCCATCCCATACCAAACGGAACCACCTTTTTTCACATCGATAGTGCGGGTGGTGATGTTGATGGTACCGCCAATAGAGGGAGTGGACACGATGTTGGCACCAAGACCGCGCTGAGTCTGTATGGAAGCAGCCACATCGGAAAGGTTAGCCCAGTTGCTCTGATATACGGCACCGTTTTCCATGTCGTTGACAGGGATACCGTTGATAACCACAGCCACATTCTGGCTCTTGAAACCACGCATACGGGTCTCGGCATCTCCGAAACCGCCACCCTCGCTACGGGTATATACGCCCGGGGTAGTCTTAAGCATTTCCATCAGCCCCTGTGAACCGAGCTTGAACTCAATCTGCTCGGAATCGATAGTGGACATAGCCACAGGAGTCTCACGGGTCTTACCCACTGACTGAGTGACAACTACGTTGTCAAGCATCTTCGAGTCAGGGACAAGCGTAATAGTGCCTACTTCCGGCTTAACGTCGGTAGTAACGGGGCGATAACCTATATAGGTTATCTGTAACTGGTTACAGTTACCGGGCACATTGATTCTAAACTTGCCGTCGGCATTGGTGGCGGCGGCGACTTTAGTCCCCACGGCTGTAACTGTAGCGCCAATCAAAGGCTCATTCAGCTCATCGACCACGACTCCCGAACAAACGACTTTAGGTGCGGCAACCATGCTTATGCACGCCAGCCACACTACACTGATTAAGAGAAGTAACCTCTTCATAAATGTTAGGATTGTAGTGAATAATGTGATAAAAAATTAGTTATTTCGATTAGTTTATTGTCACACTTTATTACTTTCCGCCCGTTTAGATTGCATTTTTCCATTTTTACAGGATATGCGGCAGTGATTCGGTTTGTAAAGATACTCACAAATCCGTTTACTATCCTTAAGATTTATGTTAAATTTTTTAGAAATTCACATTTCTTGCATTTCCAGCAGAAATAACGGTGATGACTCATGACGCGGCAATGCCACTACCTGAACAGCGGCGTCGCGCGACTCTATGGAATCCGAGCCGTCACCTATGCTGTGTACCCCTGTTTCACGCAATGCCGCGCACACTGTAGCTAAAGCCGCTTCGGGGGTGTTGTTCTCGTGACTGAGATGACAGAGAAACACATGCTTGAGCCGGGGAGTATAAATATCGGCAAGAAAACGTGCGGTGACTTTATTGTCAAGATGCCCGGTAAACGCCTCAATACGCGCCTGAAGATGAAACGGATATGGACCATTATGCAGCATATCGAGGTCATAATTGCTCTCAAGCATTATGTGTGATGCCCTACGCATGTAATAATCGACCCTGTCGGTCACGCAGCCTAAGTCAGTAGCCACGGCGAAACTGAAATCACCTGAAGTAATATAATATCCAGCATTATCGCTTCCGTCATGACTCACCTCGAATGCCGTCACCTCAAAGTTACCCACCTTAAATGGGAATTCTTTGTAAATGGCATGATGATAATCCTTTATGCGGCGCGAAATGTTGTGGCGGCGGAGCATGCCGGTGAGCACGCGCGGCGTACAGTAGAGGGCTATATGGGGATTCTTACGAAGCAGCGTGTAGACGTAACGCACATGGTCGCTATGGTCATGAGTCAGGCAAATACCCTTTATATTCTTGACACTCAACCCATGACGATCGAGAGCATCATATATTTTATCTGGCTCTACACCGGCATCAATCAGCAGCCCGGTTTCATCATCGCCGATATACGAGGAATTGCCACTGCTTCCGCTACCGAAGCTTATATAATGAATCTTACGCCGGGATGACAATTCATCCACACGCAGCCTGTGTATATCTTCCGGCGTAGGCACGGCACCCGCACCCGCTGCCGGCGCTGACACTTCAAAATCAGGCAACGCTTCACCGGCCACAAGAAAATCATAACTTTCGGGTGAGCGTTCAGCCGGTCGGGCAAAAAGGTCGCCGGTGAGCTCGAATGTCTCACTATCGTTGTGTCGCGAACCGGTCTTCCATCTTTTTGCCATAGTCTGTAAGCGAAAATATCAGATATACAATAAAAATATGGTGGGAATCTTGTCGTAATCATAGCGCCGACCTTTCCACTGACGCAACGTCAGTGTCGATATCGACTCACGTCGACCGGTAATGTCCGATGCCACACACAGCCGCAAATCACCCGGCAACCGGCGGACAAGCTCTTCAATCAGCTTGTTATTACGATACGGGGTCTCGATGAATATCTGCGTGCGGCGGCGAAGGCGTATGTCACGCTCCATATCCTTGAAAGTGCGGTCGCGCTCGGCGACGGCATAAGGCAGATAGCCGAGAAATGAGAATGACTGACCGTTGAACCCCGATGCCATAAGCGCGAGCAGGATACTTGACGGTCCGACAAGAGGCACTACCCGGGCTCCCAATCTATGTGCCTGTTCCACAGCCAGAGCTCCGGGGTCAGCCACACCGGGACACCCGGCTTCGCTGATAACAGCCATATCATGACCTTGCCTCAAGGGCTCAAGCATAGAAGCCACATCGGAAGAATCCGTGTGCTCATCAAGCACAGTAAAATGAAGGATATCGATATCTATAGCGGGGTCACAACGCTTCAAAAAACGCCGTGCAGAACGCACATTCTCCACCAAAAACCATTTTATACGGCTGGCGACACAGATATTTGACGCCGGCATTACTGAGTCAGGCGCCACATCACTCAGCGGTACAGGCAGCAAATACAATTCCCCCAAAGTCTTTGACAAGGGTGCATCGCCACACTGATTCGTCTGATTTACCTCTTCGATTTTCACAACTGCAAATTTAGTGAATATTTCGGCTCCTTTCGCGCCCCGCTCTCTAATTTATTACAGTTTTTTCTACAACATAGTGCCAAATCACAAAAAATAAATTAATTTTGCCGCTGACATACACATGGTTTAGAGTAATCATCTATGATGTCTTAACATAAAAAGCGTTACACAACGCTTTCCTTGATGGATTGGAACTTCGCAACTTTCAGAATTAGTCAAGGATGTGCAACGATAGATACCTGCTAAAGGTATGCTTATCAGTCATGTCACCGTATATGTGAATATCCGGTGACTGTTTCTAACGTGATAAGCATGCGGGCGTGAGGAATCTGCGACGTTGCTCGTTCTACTAATTCGGGCAATGCGAAGGCCTCAATCCAAGGACGAGCAAGAATGTAGGCTCCCACGCTTTTTCTTCCTTATTATTCACCGCCTTTTCAGGGAATCAGAGGCACAACGCAACCATGCATTATGCATAAACCAATCTTATGTCTTCTGACTGCATTGACAGTCACCTACTCATCAGAGGCTAAAGAGACTCTGACTATGCTCAACGGTGATGAAATAGAAGTCAACATCATCACCATCGGAGCATCGGAAATCCAGTATAAAAAAGCTTCAAACCCTGACGGACCCACATTCACCACATCGCGTGACAATGTGTTTTTTATCGTGTTTGATGACGGAACAAAAGAAATCATCACCGACATTACCAAGCCACAACCATCTTCCTCCAGTCAAAACGGCTCTATCGGCGGTCTGATATCCTACGGTGCCAACAATGCCACCGGACTCACCCCTCCGGCTGACATCGTGCCCCCCACCAATTACTTTCCCCGCATCAGTTTTTATCCTCGCGCCACAGTAGGCTATCAAGCTACAGGCGGTACTTACATTGACTGGGGCGGACTATACTGGGCTGTTGACGCCAATATGATTTTCCCGAGCAGTAACACCAGCGCATGGTCGCTGGGTGTCGGTGTGATGGGGCTTGGCGGTGAAGCTGAAATGATTGTCAACGACACGAAAAAATATAGTCTTGGCGACCTCAACTCCCTGTATCTGACAATACCCCTCAACTGGTGGTATCATGCATCGGACTGGTTTATGTGTGGGTTCGGCAACCGCATGGAAATACTCGTTTCGGAGTCGCTCAACGGCAATGACCTTGAGGATACTTTCACCGGATTCCGCGATTCGTTCACAATAGATGCCATGGTTACTATCAAAAATTTTGATTTGGGTGCCCAACTTATGTTTAATTTTTGCAGCGCTTTCAAAGGCGAAGATATCGGATGGTCACCTACTATCGGTATTGCCTTTACCGCCGGCTACAGATTCTGAACCTGATGAAACGACTAATCATAACTCTGACAGCCATACTGTCAGGCATAGGTCTGTGCAAGGCTGACAAGATAGTGACCCGCAGCGCAGATATAATAGAGTGCACCGTAACAGAGATAAGCGACAACGCCATAAAATATCGCAAGCCGGGTGAAAAGTTCGAGCGTGAAATCACACGCAAAGATATTTTCAAAATCAAGTATGACAACGGTGAAGAAACGGTGATAAAGCCGTCGGAATCAACCGTCAGAGTCCAGCAACAGTCTGTCATACAAAACAATCAGTATGTCAACGTAGCCACTACTCCTGACTGGAATGCGCTTCCACCGGCATCACGGATATATCATGTCGGTGACTGGTACAGCGAAAACGGCGTGGAGGGGATAGTCATCTACACTACCCCCGACGGACTACACGGACGTATCGTGCATCCCAAGCAATTCAAATCATCAGCCTATCATCCAAAATCATTCTTCAAGGGACCGACTGATGTACCCTTCGGGATGAATGACCTCAGCAACGGATATGCCAATATGGTGGCCCTAAACCGATTCATCTCAGCCAACCCGCAATACACTCCCGACATGTATCCCATCTACACTGAATACATAAAACCACTTGGCGATGGCTGGTATATACCATCCATAAAGGAACTGGAATATTACCAAAACCTGCGAGACCAAAAGACAGTCTATACCGGGGACATAGAAAAATTCAAAGGAAAGACCGTCAAGTATCATAAAATATTTGACCACCAAGCGAAAAAGCATGACGGAGACAAGCATTACAGCTATTACTATCTGAGTTCCACCGAAATATATTCTCCGGGAGGGGCATCTGTAACGTTCCAATCAATATACGGCGACCCCGCCACCCCCCAGTTCGCCCTGATGAAATACGAACATGACAAGCCATCAAAGGCTGTAGTCCGAACTATGGGACTTCCGATTCTTGCATTCCACCTTTTTTAATAACTCAAATCAATAAACAACAATGAAAACCAAGATTTATTATCTCCTTACCTTACTGGCACTATTTACCTGCTCGGCAGGATTTCTGAGTTCTTGCAGCGATGATGAGGAAAGCCCCTCGGGCGACGCTCTGATTGAAAAACTTCAAGGTAACTGGATTTTTGAAAAAATGAAGATGAACGTTTTGGGTCAGACCATAGAAATGACAGCCGATGACCTCCGTAACAGCCCGGGCGTAGGCTCCAACGTGGATTTCTATGACGAATCACTCAGTTTCAACGGCACAAAAGTCAACGGTAAATCATATAAGGTAGACGGCAACCGCGTAATGTTGCCATGGTATGAAGACGTTGACTGGTGGGCAAAAGTGAGCTTCTCGGACTCACAGATGATAATGGAATATGATGTTACTTCCGAGGGCATAAACATCAAAATGTGGGCTTATTACAATCGTACCGGACGCGCCGCTTCGGCAGTATTGCCATCAGAATCCGATCCGACACTTCTTCCCGCTATTCTCAAAATAGATTTCCTATCTGCTGAATAAAACAGCTTTCCCTTATATCCATGCAATCGCCTGATGTGCTTTTAAGCTTTCAGGCGATTGATTTTATATTTCAATTACCATGCAGAGTCCGGCGTAAATAGATTTTTCAACGGTGAGGTGATTTTGTGTTACTTTTTTGTGTCGGATTAGAGATATAAATCCAATAAAATATTAATTTTGCACATTATATCTTAACTAATCTATACCTATCACACTATTATGAAGTTGTTTTACAGACTTTCCTTGTCAGCTGCAGCTCTTATGAGCATGGCATTCAATGGCTTTGCCGCCATTCCTTCAGGTTATTACGATAAATGTGAAGGAAAGACGGGACAGGCTCTTCTTACCGCCCTCTACCAGACCGTATCATCACACACCACGGTGAGCTATGATGGTCTGCTCGACCTATACAAGACTTCCGATATAGACGAGAACGGCAAGATTTGGGACATGTATTCGACCAAACGCTGGAACACTGGCGAAAAATGCGGCAGTTACTCCAAAGTGGGCGACTGCTACAACCGCGAACACTCTATGCCCAAAAGTTGGTTTAACAACACTTCACCGATGAATTCCGATGCATTCCATGTGTATCCGACCGACGGCAAAGTCAACGGACAGCGTGGTAACTATCCGTTCGGTGAATGCTCCGGAGGCACTACTCTGGCGTCAAACGGTGACGTAAAAGCCTTGGGTAAATTAGGCACAAGCACATTCGAAGGATATTCAGGCAAAGTATTCGAGCCCGATGACATGTATAAGGGTGACTTCGCCCGCTCATATTTCTATATGGCTGCATGCTACAATGACCGCATAGCTAACTGGAGCAGCGACATGATGGCTGGCAACTCATATCCCGCCTATAAGACATGGGCTGTAAATCTGCTTCTCAAATGGTCACGTCAGGACGAAGTCAGCCAGAAAGAGCTTGATCGTCAGGAAGCCGTTTATGCCCGCCAGAAAAACCGCAATCCTTTTATCGACCATCCCGAACTGGTGGAATATATATGGGGTGACAAAGTGGGTCAGGCATGGTATTCGACAGCTGCCGCCGAAACTTCTGACATAGTGTCACCGCAGCAAAATGTAGACATAAATGTAGGCTATGTAGCCGTAGGTCAGCCCCGCTCGGTAAAAGTGCCTGTAAAGACCAAAGGTGTAAAGGGTCAGGTGTACATCAGCATCTACGGTACAGGTCTTAGTGTATCACCTTACTCTCTCACAGCAGACCAAGCCAACGCCGGCACGGAAGTGACCGTAACAGTCAGCGCTTCATCTGCAGGCAATATCGCCGGCTCATTCTCGGTATCAGCCGATGACATGGAGCGTGAAGTAAACGTAACCGGCACAGCAGTAAGCGGACTCCCGATATATGACGCCACCGCCGTGACAAGCGATGAGTTTACCGTACGCTGGACTTATGTAGGCACTTCATCGACATATTCGCTCGATGTAAAACGTCAGGACTCCAACACAAGCATAGCCGGCTACCCAAGAAATGTGACGGCTTCAGCCGAAACTTATACAGTGACCGGACTCGAACCGCTCACCGCCTACACATTCAAACTTACCGACGGCACTCTTACCTCAGCCACCAAGAGCGTGACCACAGCTGACCTCGAGCCATCGGCTCAGCTTATCTACAACGGTTCGCTTAATCTGACCGCCATCACAGGCACTCCGTCGGAAGCCGAAGAGGTTCTCGTGATATTTGAAAACATTTCGGAAGATGTCACAATTACAGTAAACGCTCCGTTTGAACTCTCAACCGACAAAGCCGCATGGACTCGCTCGATAGTTCTTCTCCCCGAAGAAGAACAGTTCTTCATCCGCGTAAATTCCTCTACCGCCGGCAAATATTCTTCGGACATAACTATCTCTGCCGGAGCATACGTAAACGATGATGAGGAAGTGACTGCCACTGTCAGCGCTCCAGTAGACCCGACAGAAACCATTGTAGAAGATTTCGAGGTCAGCAATCTTTCCACTACAGTCAAATGCTACTCCAACACTACATTCCAAGGTAATGCCTTCTCATGGACGGTAACCAACGGCGGATTCGGTGACTTGTCACAAGATAAAGCATTCAACGGCACTACCGTGATGCGTTTCGGTAAAGACGCCACCAGCACCCTTGCCATGAATGAAGACAAACCCGGCGGTATCGGTACTGTGACCTTCGAAGCCGCTCCATGGTCAGGTGACGGTGAACCTGTAGTAGCAGTAGAATACTCCACTGACTGCGGTAGCACTTGGAACTTAGCTGACAACATCACGGTCGATGCATCAACCGGCACATTCTCAGTACCTGTAGACGTTAACGATTACGCACGCATACGCTTCCGTCAGGTGTCAGGCAAACGCTGGTTCTTAGACAACATCGCCATAAGCGGTTACGGCTCTCTGGGTGCTATCGAGCGTCCCGACTATCAGTCATGGAGCGCCTACGCTCATGCCGGAGAACTCATAGTGGAATTGCCTGAAAAAGCTATGACCGTGGCTGTGTACAGCACCGATGCCATGACTTGGGTCAATGAAACTCTCACCCCCGGAACTCATTCATTCCGACTTCCCGTGGGATTATATATAGTGGTAATTGATGATTACGCACGTCGCGTGATGGTCAAATAACCGCTCTTAATCATCTTAAAATTTATTTTCTGAACAATGAATATCTCTTACAAGTGGCTTAAAGACTACATCGACACTCCTCTAACCCCCGAGCAACTCGCTGCCGCCCTGACTTCCATAGGTCTTGAAACAGGCACGGTGGAAGAAGTAGAAAGCATTCGCGGCGGTCTGCGCGGACTGGTTATAGGAAAGGTTCTAACCTGTATCCCTCACCCCGACAGTGACCATCTGCATATCACTACAGTGGATTTAGGACAGGACGAACCCGCCCAGATAGTGTGCGGCGCACCTAATGTGGCTGCCGGGCAGACGGTAGTAGTAGCCACTGTAGGCACCACCCTATATGATGGTGACAAAGAGTTCAAAATAAAAAAATCGAAAATTCGCGGCGTAGAATCATTAGGTATGATTTGCGCCGAGGATGAAATAGGCGTAGGCACCTCGCATGACGGTATTATAGTAATAGATACCGATGTCAAGCCCGGTACGCCGGCAGCCGAATATTTCGGTCTTGACAGCGACTACGTCCTTGAGGTGGACTTGACCCCCAACCGTATCGATGCCGCTTCTCATTACGGTGTGGCACGTGACCTTAAGGCTTGGACCGACCGCCATGCACAGCCGCTGCCACTTAACCGCCCGTCAGTAGAAGCATTCAAGGTGGATCGTGCCGATGGCGCTGTAAGCGTACAGGTAGATGACACTTCGGCATGTCCCCGCTACTGCGGTGTCACTATACGCGGCGTCAAGGTGGCCGAAAGTCCGAAATGGCTTCAGGACCGTCTGACTGCCATAGGACTGCGTCCCATCAACTCCATAGTTGACGTGACCAACTATATACTGCATGGTATAGGTCAACCGCTACACTGCTTTGACCTCGCAAAAATCGATGGCGGGCAGATAGTGGTACGGCACTGTGCCGAAGGAACTCCGTTTGTAACTCTTGACGGTGTCGAGCATAAACTCAACGAAGCTGATTTGATGATATGCTCCGCAACAAAACCCATGTGCATAGCCGGTGTGTTCGGCGGTCTTGATTCAGGTGTTACTGAAGCTACCACCGATATATTTATAGAAAGCGCATACTTCAATCCTACATCGGTAAGAAAGACAGCACGACGCCACGGGCTTAACACAGATTCGTCATTCCGTTACGAACGCGGTACCGACCCGAATGTCAATCTGTATGCGTTAAAACTTGCAGCTCTTATGGTCCAGCAACTTGCCGGCGGTGAGATATGCGGCGAACCGGTTGATATTTATCCTCATCCGGTGACGCCGTTTGATGTAACGCTTGACTTTAACTATGCACGCAAACTCATAGGCAAGAACATCGATAACGAAACATTCGTCAATATCATGCGTTCGCTTGAGATGGAAGTGGATGCCGACGACAAGGAAGCCCGGGTAAAAGTACCCACATACCGTGTGGATGTGCAGCGCCCGTGTGACGTGGTTGAAGATATACTCCGCATATATGGCTACAACAATGTGGAATTGAGCGACCGTGTACACTCCTCACTCTCGTTCAAATCACCTACCGATGCCGACTGTGCCCTGACCAATCTCATATCAGAGCAGTTGACAGCCATGGGATTCAACGAGATACTCAACAACTCCCTTACCGCTGAAAGCTATTATGCCGATAATACCCGTTACCCGCTTGACGGATGTGTACGCTTGCTCAATCCTCTTAGTTCCGACCTGTGCGTGATGCGACGCACGCTTCTCTATGGAGGACTTGAATCGATAGCTCATAACATCAACCGCAAGACCACCTCGCTCAAGATGTATGAATTCGGTCATGTGTATGATTTCAATCCCGGCACACAATCCACTGCCGAAGCTCCGCTCGCTCCTTACTCCGAGCATTCCCATCTTGCTTTATGGATGACGGGAGCGCTACGGACAGCCAACTGGAACACAACAGAAGTAACATCAAGCTTCTATGACCTGCGTGCCGTGGTGGACAGCATTTTCGTACGTATGGGCATCCCTGCAGCCGAAATCCGGTACAGCGCCGGCGATGACACTCTCATGAGCGCATCACTCGCCATAACCACCCGTTCAGGCAAAGCGATAGGAACCATAGGCATAGTATCACGTACCGAACTAAAAAAAGCCGACATCAAACAGGAGGTATATTATTGCGAACTTGACTGGCAAACCCTCATACAGATATCTCTGCGTCACAGCGTAAGTTTCCGTCCGATACCCAAAACCATGGCAGTGAAACGTGACCTCGCACTGCTGCTTGACTCGGGCGTAACGATGCAACAGGTAGAAACCGTGGTACGCGAAAGCGAACGCAAACTGCTTCGCGGCGTAAATCTCTTTGACGTATACGAAGGTGACAAACTTCCTGCCGGCAAGAAATCATACGCTATCAACATCACCCTTCAGGATGACGAAACCACTCTAAATGACAAGCAAATAGATGCCGTCATGAAGAAAATCATCACTAACCTGGAGAAAAAACTCGGAGCCTCACTCCGCTAACTCAAGATAATAAACCAATTAAAACAAAAATATAAACTCAACTCATGGGAAGAGCATTTGAATACCGCAAAGCCCGCAAGCTCAAACGCTGGGGCAACATGTCACGTACATTCACCCGTATAGGTAAAGAAATCACTATCGCCGCTAAAGCCGGTGGTCCGGACCCCGACACCAATCCGCGTCTGCGCGCACTCATGCAGAACGCCAAGGCTGCCAATATGCCTAAAGATACTGTGGAACGTGCCATAAAGAAAGCCACCGACAAAGATTCAAGCGACTACAAGGAAATAATATATGAAGGATACGGTCCATACGGTATAGCTATAGTAGTGGAAGCCGCTACTGACAACAATACACGTACCGTAGCCAACGTACGTTCTTATTTCAATAAACATAACGGCAGCCTCGGCACGCAGGGTTCGCTTTCATTCCTGTTTGACCACAAATGCGTGTTCAAAATCAAACCCGCCGAAGGTACTGACCTCGAAGAACTCGAACTCGAGCTCATAGACTGCGGTGTGGACGAAGTGGAAGCTGATGAAGAAGAAGTAGTGCTCTACGGTGCTTTTGAGGACTACTCCAACATACAGAAATACCTCGAAGACAACGGCTATGAAATCATCAGTTCGGAATTCGAACGCATACCTAACGACCTCAAAGAGGTAACCGAGGAACAGCGTGCCGCCATCGAGAAACTCCTTGACCGCTTCGAGGAAGATGAAGATGTGCAGAACGTGTTCCACAACATGAAAGAAGCCGAATAATCGACTTCCCGGACACTGCATAGCAACCCGGCAATGACTCTGCGCGAAATCACACGCAACGCCATAACGCGCCTCACCCCTCTCTATGGAAGCGGTGAGGCGCAATGGCTTATGCGCCTGATATGGTATCACATCAAGGGTTACTCACAAACCGATACCATCCTTAAAGCCGCCGATGAAGTCAGTGACTTCATAGCCTGGAAAATCGATGCCGTGATTGACCGACTGATGAATCACGAACCGATTCAATACATATTCGGCACCACTACTTTTTACGGACTTACAATCGGTGTGAATCCCTCCGTACTGATACCGCGTCCGGAGACCGAACAACTTGTGGAAACAATCATAAATCAAGCGAACCGCAAAGCTGACCTCAGGGTACTTGATATATGTACCGGCTCAGGATGCATAGCTCTGGCTCTTGCACGCAATCTCTTATTTCCTACAGTCACAGCTACAGACATAAGCCCCGAAGCTCTTGCCACAGCCCGTGAAAACGCCCGTGCCTTACGGGTCAAGGTTGATTTCCATGAGTCAGACATACTGTCATCCACCCCCCTTCCGTCTGACTCCTTTGACATAATAGTAAGCAATCCGCCTTACATAGCCGAGGAAGAGCGTAAGGATATGAGCAGCAATGTCCTTGATTACGAACCGCATCTTGCATTGTTTGTACCTGATAATGACCCGTTGCTGTTTTACCGCGCTATTGCAGCCAAAGCCACATCTGCCCTTACCGCCGGCGGAAAACTGTATTTTGAAATCAATCCCCGCTTTCACAGTCAGCTGGTAAAGTTACTTGAACAGGACGGTTTTTCACGGATAACCGTGATTAGAGACTCTTTCGGAGCACAACGATTCATCACCGCCGTCAACCCCCGATGATTAAAAAGCCCTTAGACAAGAATCGTGAAGCCAACCGCATGCGCGACCTGTGCGTGCGGAGTGAACAGTGCTCTCATGACATAATGAACCGTCTGCGAAAACGCGGACTTACGGCTGCCGATGCCGAACAAATAACCGCCACACTCATAAGTGAAGGTTTTGTAGATGACCTACGGTATGCCTGCGCTTTTGTCCGTGATAAATACCGTTTCTCCGGCTGGGGCAGACATAAAATCACATCGGCTCTATATGCCAGGCACATTCCGGCATCACTGATAGAAAAAGCACTGAAGGAAATTGATGTGCGGCAATACGCAGCCATAGCCATGCGGGTAATGCGTACTCGCCTGCGAATGATGCCTGCTGATATGGACAATACCGAAATCCGGCAACGCCTTTACCGATTCGGCATAACCCGCGGCTATGAAAGCCAGCTCGTGACCAAAATAATCAATTCCTCGGCATTATGGGCTTCACACAACGATTAGGCACCATAGCCTCACATGTGGTATCGGTAATATTTCCGCGCCTGTGTGAAGTTTGCGGCACCGCATTGACCGATGGCGAAGAAATAATGTGTCTTGACTGCCTTTACTCTATGCCGGTGTGTAACCTTGATAGCGAAGGATTCAACATTATACATCAGCGCCTCGCATCACACACTCCGGTAAATCGTGCCGCAGGATTGTTCCATTATTACCGGGGAAATCCTTATACACGGCTGATTCATGCAGCTAAATACAATAACCGACCACAAATAGCACGATATCTCGGCACTCTTTTCGCCCGGCGACTGCTCGGTAACGGGTTCTTCGAAAACGTAGACGTAATAGTACCCGTGCCGCTGCACAAAACACGACAGCGACGTCGTGGCTACAATCAAAGTCAACATATAGCTGCGGGGATATCAGATGTAACCGCAATTCCGGTAAAGCCACTGCTTATGGTGACCCGCCCTCACAGCACTCAGACACGTCGGGACTTATATCACCGTTGGCTCAACTCACTTGACACATACACAGCATCTCCCCGGCAAAATTCCTACTCACCAAAACACATACTGCTGGTAGATGACGTCATAACCACAGGCTCAACCATGCTCGCTTGCCTTGAAGCACTGCATACCGCCTACCCTTCAGCACATCTTTCCGTGCTCACCCTCGGTGTAGCCCAACTGCGCTGACAGCCGTCATCCCGGAGCCAGCGGCTACATCAATCATTCTTTTTTTCGTGAGGGTATAAAAACCAAACGAGGGGTCGTCATCTCGACGTCTCCTCGCTTAGATAATAAACCAATCATTATCACATTTCTTGCAATGGAAAAAGTAATTTTGCTATGTATAAAGAAAACATAACTTGAAGTCATTTGGTTTTCCCCAATCCTTTACTTTAACCTATTTTAACACACACTGAATTTCCGCTATATCCTGTTACCGCTATTTTATGTATTTTTGCAGAAAATACGGGTATAACCATGCGCTCCCACGGAATAATATTTTTAAGTCTTACGGTACTTGTAGCCGTGCTTTTCGCTATTGACATGGCGGTAGGTGCAGTCAATATACCTATTAGCGATATATGGGCAGCCCTGACAGGTGGCGACTGTCAGCAAGCCACTGCAAAAATAATAATAGACATACGACTTATCAAAGCCATTGCTGCCCTACTTGCAGGCGCAGCACTATCCGTCAGCGGATTGCAGATGCAGACCGTGTTTCGCAATCCGCTTGCCGGACCTTATGTGCTCGGCATCAGCTCCGGTGCGAGTCTTGGCGTGGCGCTTATAGTCCTGGCAGGCGTAGGGTCTTCCCTCGGTATAGCAGGTGCAGCATGGGCGGGAGCGGCTGCTGTACTTGCCGTAATGATGGCTGTAAGTCATCGCATAAAGGATATAATGGTGATATTGATTCTTGGCATCATGTTTTCATCAGGCGTAAGCGCAGTAGTGCAGATACTCCAGTATCTTAGCAATGATGAGTCACTTAAAGCATTTGTAATCTGGACCATGGGGTCGCTCGGTGATATCACATGGCATCAGATGTCCATAATCTTACCGGCAATAGCAGGCGGCATCGGTTTAGCCATATTGACTATCAAACCGCTTAATATGCTGATGTTTGGTGAAGATTATGCCATGACCATGGGGCTTGATGTGAAACGCGCCCGCGGACTGATATTCCTATCCACAACGCTACTTGCCGGGACAGTCACCGCATTCTGCGGACCGATAGGATTTATCGGACTTGCCATGCCCCACGTGACACGCATGCTTCTACGTGACAGCGACCACCGTATACTTCTTCCCGGAACCATACTCACAGGAGCCGCCGTAATGCTGATATGCGACATAGTGTCAAAACTGTTCACACTACCGGTCAACGCCATTACCGCTCTGCTCGGCATACCGATTGTAATATGGATAGTGTTACGTAACAATACATCAGATTAACTATGATTCAATTACGCGATTTTTCCATAGGATACGGCACGAGGCAACTTCTCGGCAATATCAACGTCGATATCGAATCCGGACGTCTGACAGCACTGATAGGCAGAAACGGTGCGGGTAAGTCCACACTTCTGCGAGCCATAGCCGGACTCAACGGCAATTATTCCGGAAAGATTATAATTGACGGCAATGACATAAGGGTCATGCCTGCATGGCTGAAAGCACGCACGCTTGCGTTCGTATCAACCCAACGGATACGAATAGCCAATCTTCGGTGCGAGGACGTGGTGGCTATGGGACGCGCACCATATACCAACTGGATAGGACATCTTCAGGAGTCAGACCGCGATATAGTGGCTTCAGCTCTTGAAGCTGTAGGCATGACTGATTATGCCTCACGAACCATGGACAGCATGAGCGACGGTGAGTGCCAGCGGATAATGATAGCCCGTGCACTTGCCCAAGCCACACCTGTAATACTGCTCGATGAGCCGACATCATTTCTTGACCTTACCAACCGTTACGAACTCTGCGCGCTGCTCGCCCGGCTGGCGCATCAGGGAAACAAGTGCATATTGTTTTCCACCCACGAACTGCACACAGCCATGGAGCTTTGTGATGATATCGCCGTAATAGACACTCCCCACATTACATGCACTCAGGTCGGTAACGATAAGACTACAGCCCTATTACGATGTCTATTCCCTCACTTTTAACTAATCTGAATTACAACGGCTTCTGTGACACGTTGCGGTCGCAGAAGCCGTTGTAATGTATAATTATCAATGACTGATACGTCAGCCCTGATGAGCCGGACGTAGAAGGTCGTTTACAGTCTTGACCGGATTAAATGTAGCGATGGGAACTTCCACAAACGCTGTATTCCAGTCGCTCATAGCTCCGTTCCAAAGTCCGGGGAGCTCCATAGCCTGCAATTCCTTACCATGACTTGACTTCGATGAGATAAAACCGGTGTCAGAATCCACATACTTAGTAAGGTCAAATTTATGACCGTCGAAATCACGCACATAGCATACCAAATCGACAGGATTAAAGTGAGTGGCAGATGCCGCCATCCTGACGTATGCCTCATTGTTCTTGTCAATCTGAGTGCTTTCGAGAATCTGCAGTGATGCCGAACCATCAGCATTATAGGCTATGAACGGTCCACCACCCGGCTCTCCTTCGTTGCGTACCATACCGCACACACGCAGCGGACGGTTCAATTTTTCATGGATATACATGGCTACATCGGTAGTGTTCATACCGTCTATACTTCGGTCACTTATCGAGAACGCTGTGTGAAGGAAAAACAGCATATCCTGAAGTGTGCCGCGAGTATAGTCACCTGATGCAAGCACTTTCATATATTCTTCAACTTTGTCATGCAGCTGAATAAGATAACCGCCGATAACCTGCTTGTAATGCACGGTGGCATCACGTTTGGAGTCGGGCACTACGTTATCGATATTCTTGATGAAAAGTACCGCCGAATCCATGTCATTGAGATTCTCAATCAGTGCTCCGTGACCACCGGGACGAAACAGAATCTTACCATCCTCACGAAACGGGGTACCGTCAGGATTAGCCGCCGGAGTATCTGTGGAGGATTTCTGCTCAGAGAGTGTGACATTGATATCCACTCCGTACTGTTTGCCAATGCGCTCCTTGACTTCGGCTATCTTCTGTTCAAACAACTGCTTATGCGAGCTCGAGACGGTAAAATGCAGATTCACCTCACCATTGCCGTTGGCTGCTGTCTGCGCTCCTTCCACCATCTGCTCTTCGAGCGGAGTACGACTGCCGTCAGCATAAGAGTGAAATTTCAGCAAGCCTTTGGGAAGATTACCATAATTAAGTCCTTCTGGATGAATAATCGCCGCAATTATATCCTTATAGCGATGTTCGGCTTTCAGTTCTTCCACACTCTTATCGTGAAGGCGACGTGTAGCTTCGTCAAGGTCACCGATAAATGCCATCTTGTCAATATCGGCTATCAAGGCAGCTACAGCACTCCCCTTAGCAGGCATATCATCGGTGCCGTCGACAAATTCAAAAAGAGCTTTGAACATTCGCGATGCCGCACCTGAGGCGGGTACGAATTTGCAAACTTCGCCACCGTCAGCCAGATAACGTTGCCAACGCTCTACAGCTGCGGCTTCCTGCTCGGGCGACAATACGGTTATACCCTCGCCGGCACGAGCCACATCCTTAAGTTTCAGGTAAGGAAACCCTGTAGCGAAACGTGCATATTGGGCTTCAACCTGCTGCTCGGTCACACCTTTCTGGCTGAACAGAGCCAAATCTTCTTCTGTAAATGTCATGATATATGATTTTAGATAGTTTGTGCTGCTAATCGTTGCCAAAACTAATAAATATTATTGTATTTACCGGCATTGAACAGCCTATTTTTCACTATAATTTTGTTGGAATCCGCTTTTATATACCGTCGGGGTATATTATCTTTGCACTATAATGACGCCACCGTCAGGCGCCATACATTCACAGATGATAGAAAACAAAATTCAAGAATCAGATATCCAATCAGCTATAGAATGCCTGCGTAGCGGAGGTGTAATTCTGTATCCTACCGACACGGTGTGGGGACTGGGATGCGACGCCACAAATTCCTCTGCCGTGAAGCGGATATTCGACATAAAGCAACGTGCCAATGCCAAATCGATGATTTCGCTCGTAGCTGACATCAATATGCTTTGCCGGTATGTAGACAACCCTCCTGAAGTAGCCCTGCAACTCGCTGAACTTGCCGTGACACCCACAACCATAGTCTACGACCATCCGCTGGGATTGGCTCCGGAACTGCTCGCTCCCGATGGAAGTGCCGGTATAAGAATTACATCCGAAGAATTCTCCCGTGAACTTTGCCGCCGGCTCCGGCGTCCGGTCGTATCCACATCCGCCAATATAAGCGGCGAGCCTACTCCACGATTTTTCAATGAAATATCGCAAGATATCATATCCGCAGCTGACTATACTACCCTATATCGTCGTGATGACTGCTCCGAGCATCAAGCCTCAACTGTGATAAAAATATCAGATGACGGAACATTTGCCATATTGAGAAAATGACGTTGGAACATAAATACAGGACTGATTATGTGGTGTGTGACTTCCTTGCTACCTCACTTGCCGTGTATCTGTTCAACATCATACGTTTCCATCTGCTCGAACAAGCCCACATGAATTACAACTCAGTAGGCAGCTTCATCGCATCTACCGTAGTGATTTCGGGTCAGATAGTGATTCCGCTTATAATGATGATGGTGTATTATCTCAGCGGATTTTACAATAACGTCTTCAACAAATCGCGCGTAAGCGTATTCAACACCACCATGATGAGTGCCCTTATAGGCACATTGGTCATTCTGCTTATAATGCTTATAAATGACCTGACTACTGACCGCACTCGTGATTATACGGTAGTGGCAAGTCTTTTCATTCTGCTTTTCGGACTCGTATTCCTGCCCCGATACATAATCACCCGCAGAATCTCCGGCAAGATTCGCCGTGGGCTTATATATTTCCCGACGCTTGTGGTAGGTTACAGCGCTGACTCCGATGAGTTCTATGATAAAATTCCCCGTACATCCACCACCGGCATGCGTACTGTAGCCTTGTGCAACGCCGACAGTACTGCGGACAATGGCAACAGCTTCAGCCACAACCTACCGATAATAGGAATCGACGCGGTAAACGATTTTTGCCACAACCACCATATCGACCGAATACTACTTGTCCCGCATCCGGAATCATGGGACAAAACCCTATGCGTGATAACCAAACTGATGCCGCTCAACCGTAAAATATATGTGGCGGCCGAAAGTCTCCCGCCCTATGTATTCAATACCTACATGACCAATATAGTGGCGGAACCGTTTATCGACATATCACGCACACATCTGCCGGCGAGCACGCTCAACATCAAACGGTGCTTCGATGTGGGAATATCCCTCACCATGCTTGCCATAACAGGACTGCCCATACTGATTACGGCAGCGATAGTCAAGCTTAATTCGCCCGGTCCCGGATTCTTCAAGCAAGAGCGGCTCGGACGCAACAAACGTAAATTCAACATTATAAAATTGCGTACCATGGTCGTTGACGCCGAAAAAGATTCTCCCCGGTTATCATCGGAATCTGACCGCCGCATAACATCCATAGGCCGCTTCCTGCGCCGATACCACATAGACGAACTGCCACAATTCTACAATGTGCTGCGCGGCGACATGTCACTTGTGGGACCGCGACCCGAACGTCGATATTATGCCGAGCAAATAATGCAGCGCGAACCCGCCTATTCTCTCATATACCGCGTACGTCCGGGCATCACTTCACTCGGCATGGTACGTTTCGGCTATGCCCGCAACACTGATGAAATGCTGTTACGGCTACGTTATGACCTGCTCTATCTTGAAAATATATCCATAGCCACCGACCTGAAAATATTGCTGTACACCATAAGCAATGTGTTCGGCGGACGCGGTGACGTTACCCTAAACTCATAATTGCTGTTATGGCTTATACCCCACCTAAATCCACCAAACTGTCAAGAGCATTCATGAAACTGGTGCTGTGGCGCGAACGTCATATCAAAGAAAAGACCTTTTTGGTAATACTGGCGCTGGTGGTAGGTGTGCTCGGTGGATTCGCGGCATTACTGCTCAAAACACTCATATCGCTTATAGCTACATTCCTAACCTCTAACTTCAATATCACTGAAGGCAACTTCATGTATGCGATATACCCTGCCGTAGGTGTATTGATAGTCATGCTCTTCGTAAAATATGTGGTACGCGACAATATATCCCACGGTGTGACCCGGGTACTATATGCCATCTCACAAAACAAAAGCCGACTGAAACGACACAACATGTACACCTCACTGTGTGCAAGCTCTGTAACCATAGGATTCGGTGGCTCCGTGGGTGCCGAGGGTCCTATAGTGATTACCGGGGCAGCAATAGGCTCCAATCTGGGTAAGGCATTCCGTATGTCGCCCCGCGTCCTTATGATACTTGTGGGTTGCGGAGCCGCTGCCGGTATAGCCGGCATATTCAAAGCGCCTATTGCCGGACTGCTGTTTACGCTTGAGGTTCTGATGATTGACCTCACCACCGTGTCTGTAATGCCGCTGCTTATAGCTTCGATAGCCGGAGCTACGGTAGCATACGCCACAACAGGCTACAATGCCGAATTTTACTTCATGCAGAGCGAACCGTTTCTCACCGCACGTATCCCCTATGCAGTACTGCTCGGTGCCGTATGCGGACTTGTATCGCTATATTTCACCCGGATAATGAACATGATGGAAAATCTATTTCGCAAGCATATCAGCAGTCCATGGATACGCTACGCAACCGGTGTAATAATACTCTCCACCATTATCTTTCTGTTTCCACCGCTTTATGGTGAAGGCTACGATGCCATCACATCACTAATTTCGGGTCATGTACCTGAAATACTCGACGGCTCGATATTCTACTCTGACAGATTCTCCGTCATATCAATAATACTCTTCGTTCTCGCCCTCATCATACTCAAAGCCTTCGCCACATCCACCACTACCGGTGCCGGTGGCATAGGCGGAACATTCGCTCCGTCACTTTTCGTAGGCTGTATGACCGGATTTCTTTTCGCTTACACCATCAACAATGTCTTCGCACTTGACCTGTCGGAAAAAAATTTCGCCCTTATGGGCATGGCGGGAGTCATGTCGGGAGTCATGCACGCCCCGCTCATGGGCATCTTCCTTGCCGCGGAGCTAACGGGTGGATATCAGTTGTTTCTGCCTCTGCTTATAGTATCGGCTCTATCCTATCTAACAATAAGATTCTTCGAACCGTACAGTATCTATGCCATGCGTCTTGCCCAGCGTGGCGAACTTCTCACTCACCACAAGGATAAGGCTGTGTTAACGCTGCTGAAGATAGATAATGTCATAGAGACCGATTTCATTCCGGTAAACCCCGAGATGGATTTGCGCTGCATGGTACAGGTGATATCGCAGTCAAGCCGCAATCTGTTTCCGGTGATTGACAGTAAAGAAAAACTTATCGGTGTGGTGACCCTTGATGAGATACGTAATATCATGTTTCGCACCGACCTTTACCGCCGAATGAAAGTGGAGACGTTCATGAGTACTCCGCCGGCGTTTATTGAATTACACTCAAGCATGGAAAAAGTAATGAAAACTTTTGATGATACTGGAGCATGGAATCTGCCGGTGGTTGACAACGGGCGCTATGTGGGATTCGTATCGAAATCAAAGATATTCAATTCGTACCGACGCGTACTACGCCACTATTCCGAAGACTGACAGTATGCTCATATCGTTATGGAGATGAAAATTCTCTGATTTGTGTCATATTTTAATCGCTAAATTTACAGTGCAATATGAACGGAGCTCAATTCAGAGCCATGCTTAAACCATGGATATTACCGATAGCTATGATAACCGGAATTCTCGCTCACAGCTATATTTCTTATCTGGCTTTTCTTACCCAGTGGCTTATCTTATTGATGCTATTTATCACATTTTGCAGAATAGCGCCGTCACAGATTCGTTTCAACAGGGTGATGCTGTGGCTTCTTACCGTGCAGATAGCAGGAGCTATAGCCGTGTATTGCGCTACGGTATGGTGGAGCGTGGATGTAGCTCAAGGGTTGTTTATATGCGTGTTCTGCCCTACGGCCACAGCTGCTCCGGTCATCACAGCGGCTTTAGGAGGAAGTCTGCCACGAGTGGTCACATATTCACTCCTGAGCAATGTCACTGTAGCTCTGCTCGCAGCCCCTCTGCTATCGGTGATCGGAGGCACTGACTCCGATATGCTTTCAACCGCAGCGGGTATAGCCATAAAAGTTTTTCCGCTTATCATATCACCTCTGCTGGCTGCTTTTCTGCTCAGGGCATTCATGCCCAAAATACATGCGGCTATAGGCGGAGCGCAAGAAGTATCATTCTACCTGTGGGCTGTGTCACTCATCATTGCCGTCGGCAACTCCGTAGAGTTCGTTATGGCTGAGCCACCGTCCATGATACCTGAAATCATAGCCATAGCCTTGGGTGCCGGAGTAGTATGCATGCTCCAATTCATAGCCGGACGCCGTATCGGCGCACGATATGGTGATGCCGTATCAGCCGCCCAGTCACTCGCACAAAAGAATACCGTACTGGCAATATGGCTGGCTCTGACTTATCTGCATCCGGTGGCATCCGTGGCTCCGGCTGCATACATAGCGTGGCAGAATACCATCAATTCCGTACAGCTTTACCGATATCAACGCCATCACAGCAAATAATCACACTTAAGATAAAACTTTAACAGTGCGGATTTGTTAAAATCATATAACCTGAATTTAAGATTTTCACTCTCATGGATAGCATGTACGAGATTCTGATGCGACTTCCCATATTCAACGGCGTGACTTACAGTCGCCTTGAAGAGGTGGTCGGTAATACGAAATTCCACTTTCTCAAATATCTCAAAGGCGATAAGATAATAGAACCGGGTGAACAGTGCACACACATAAAATTCATAATATCCGGTAGCACCCGCGTATCTATAGTCAATGCCGACGGGCGCTTCAAAGTGTCGCAGACTCTGTCCATGCCTGATGTAATAGCTCCGGAATATCTGTTCGGCAAAGCGACACGATATCCCATATCAGCCATAGCGCTTGAACCCACAGGCATACTCCAGATTGAAAAGCAGGAATTTCTGAAAATCCTCAATACCGACCCGATATTTCTCATCAACATGCTCAATCTGCTGTCGGTAACCGCCCAACGGTCAGCCGAAGGTGTGCTCGCGCTAACTACCGGTTCACTTGAAGAACGCATCGCGTTCTGGATAGTGGCTCTCACACAGCGCAGAGGCACTGACATAGTGCTTTCATGCCGTCAGCGCGACCTTTATTCACTGTTCGGGGTGCAGCGTACTTCGTTCATAGCCACACTTGACGACATGAAAGAACGTGGTCTGATCGATTATACTCAGCACGAAATCATGATAAAATCGCGTGCCGATATGCTTTCTTTACTTGCTTCTGCTACAGAAGAATAAAATTTTTATGTAACTTTGTGGTTTCAACCGATTATACCACATTGTCACATGATAGCTCCCGTCCCGTTCAGATTTTTCATCACACTTTTATCCAGACTCACACTGCTGTCCGTAACCGTAGGCACGCTGACACGCATAGTATTGATGTGCAACATCGATGCCCCTGAAGGTCTCGGATTCGGATTTGGGGATTTTACAGAGTGTTTTCTGCTCGGACTTATTAACGACACCGCCGTAGCCGTAATAGCATTCGTGTTCATGTGGCTGTTTATGCTCACCGTAACCGAACGTAAATACAAGCCAGCCATAGCCTACCCGCTTCTCTTTGCCATAGCGGCGGCATTCTGCTATCTTAGATTCGTGCCGAACTCGCTGGAAGAGTTTAACCGCGGACTTAATGATGCCATATGCTGGATATTGGTCTACTGGGCAGCTACATTCGCCATGCGGTTATGGTGGAAAAAGTGCCGCCGCGTCTGGACCCGCGTCTGGTTTGTCATCATACTGACCATCTATGTTGTAGCCATATACTTCAATGCCGTAAGCGAATACTTTTTCTGGGCGGAATTCAACGTCAGATATAACTTCATCGCAGTCGATTACCTCGTGTACACCAACGAAGTCATAGGCAACATCATGGAATCATACTCCATAGTCCCGCTGATGACAGGAGTGGCAGCGATAAGCGCCATTACGCTTTGGTTTGCATTCCGCAAGTTCTGTCGGTCAACCGATGTGCTCTACGAGCACCCTTGGAAGGCAGCCGCATCAGTATGTTATGTGATATTTGCACTGCTATCCATAGGTATTCTTAAATTTAACGACCGCTTTCAGCAGACCGACAATTCTTATCTCAACGAACTGCAGGCCAACGGACTTTATCGTTTTTATCAGGCATTTCTGAAAAACGAACTCGAATTCACCCGCTTCTATCAGTCGATACCCGATTATAAAGCTCAATCCATGGTCAACGAACTGTATCACAGCACTGGCGAAAACATCCGCCAAATCACTCCTGACACCACCATAATCGGCGGCAACCCGAACATAATCCTCATCACCATCGAAAGTATGAGCGCCGACTTTATGGAGCGATACGGCAACACCGAACATCTGACTCCGAATCTTGATTCTATCGCCCGTCATTCTCTGGTATTTGACCGCACCTTCGCTACCGGCAACCGTACGGTACGCGGACTTGAAGCCGTGACCCTTTCACTTCCGCCATGTCCCGGACAAAGCATAGTGAAACGTCCCGAAAACAAAGGTCGCCAATCGATAGGCGGTATTCTCGCTGACAACGGTTACGAACCCTTTTACTTCTACGGAGGCAACAGCTACTTCGACAATATGGGAAGCTTCTTTTCAAACAACGGCTACACCGTAGTAGATGCCGCCGATTATACACCCTCTCAGATTACTTACCGCAACATATGGGGTGTATGCGATGAAGACTCTTACAATAAGGTTCTTTCCACACTTGATTCCCGCTTTGCCGCCGACAGCACTGCCACTCCGGTTTTCGCCCACATAATGACTATCAGCAATCACCGCCCCTATACCTATCCTGAAGGACGCATAGCCATCTCTCCCGAATCAAAGACTCGTCAAGGCGGAGTAATGTACACCGACTATGCTTTGGGAGAATTTATCCGGCAGGCACAGACTCGTCCGTGGGGTAAGGAGGCAGTATATGTGATAGTGGCTGACCACTGTGCCTCAAGTGCCGGCAAGACCGAGCTGCCTCTTGAGAAGTATCATATCCCCGCCATGATATATGCACCGGCTCATCTTGAACCGCAGGTAATAGACAAAACCATATCTCAGATTGACATAATGCCTACGCTTCTGGGACTGCTCGGCATCAGCTACGAATCACGCCTGTTCGGCACCGATGTCCTCAGTCCCGACTACTCTCCACGGGCTTTCATAGCTACTTATCAGGATCTCGGTTATTTCACCGACAGCATACTTACCGTCCTGTCGCCCATGCAGCGAATACGTCAGTTCAGGCTCACACCCACTGAGGATAATCCGTTTAACACCGAGCCCGTCACTAACATCGATTCCATTCAAGCCCTACATGCCACAGCTCTCTACCAGACCTCATCAGCATGGAACCGCACCACCAATCCCTAATCCCCACAAATTACATTAAAACAGAAAGCCAAGCTAAATGCTTGGCTTTCTGTTTGGCGGAGAGGACGAGATTCGAACTCGTGGTAGGATTGCTCCTACGTCAGT
>CAMWPX010000005.1 GCA_947176205.1 uncultured Porphyromonadaceae bacterium | reverse complement strand
GTGTAGATATCTGTGTGGCGTCTTGTGGCTGTGTGGCTTGGGTGTTGTTGCGGTTATACCAGATTGCCGACCATCCGGCTTTGAGCGCGCCGGCAATGTCAGTGTCAGGATTGTCGCCTATCATCAGATGGGATGTGCTTTGTGAAAATGCCGTACGGGTTTTGGCATAATCAAAGAGCCGTGTATCGGGCTTGTTGATGCCGATGTCATCTGACAGTACCACTATGTCAATATATGGTGTCAGTCCGGTAGCGTCCATCTTACGGTATTGTACTTCCCGGAATCCGTTTGATAGTATTCCGATACTGCTTCCGAGCCGGCGCAGTGTTTCGAGCAGTGGTATGGCGTCGGGAATAAGTCGTTTGCGTGTGGCAAGCAGGTCAAGATAATAGGTGTCATAGCGTGATGACAACCGTCGGGCTTCGGAGTCAGGCAGTCCGGCATCGGTGAGGGGGAGGCGGAAACGCTCCATGCGTAAAAAGTCACGCGATATCTGTCCGATATTATATTTAGCCCACAAAGCCATGTTGTGCCGTTCATATCGTTGCGCCCAATCTTCAGCAGATGGGAATAGTTGCTGTAATATTGGTTCGGCTTGGTACATCAGAACCAGAGCCGCGTGGGCGTTGGCGGTGAAGTCTATTAGGGTGTCGTCAAGGTCTACCCATGTCATGCGTATGTCCTTGTGGTTATAGTTCATTTATTTTCCACCATTTATATGATATACCGTGGTCAGTGACGTCCGAACCTTCTATGGCACGTAAGCGACGGACTATGCGTATGGTTACCGGAAGGATTATTATTTCGTAAAGTGTCTTAAGTATAGTCTGGGTTATTATCAGGTTGATAATTACTGATGTGGAGAATGTCCCGGCAAAGGCTATGGGGAAAAATATAAGCGAGTCGCATCCTTCGCCAAATAGTGTCGATAATATTGCGCGCGATGAGAATCCTCTGCCTTGCGGCGCCGATGCTTTGAGCCGTGACATTACGTAGGCGTTAATCATCGAGCCGCACAGGAAGGCTATGAAACTTGCGGTGAGAATACGCGGTACGGCACCGAATACCAATGACATAGCATCCTGTCCGGTCCATTGTGGAGCGCCGGGCAGCCACAGGGCGAGTTGGAGCAGCAGGGTTACAAGCAGGTTCATGGCAAACCCGAGCCATATAACGAACCGGGCGCGACGGAATCCGTAGATTTCCACAATGCAGTCACTGATAATATAGGATATGGGGAAAACGACTACACCGGCGGTTATGGTCATTGGTCCGATATCGACGGTCTTGATTTCGATAAGGTTAGCAACGATGAGGCACACGCAGAAGAGCAGGCTCAGGAGCATGAATGTGGGGGAAAATCCGCGTTGTTGGGAATCGGTGTTCATAGTTCTTGTTTTTTACGAGGTAGCAAGCACTCGGTGTGAGATTATTTTTTCTCTTTTCGGTTAAGAAGTGAATCATATACTTGACACGTCTGCCGGGCTATATCTTGCCAATGATATGCATTGAGGTTGTAATCTGTACGTTCATCAGGTTCGGCAAGAATGGTTTCGATGGTTCGGGCACATTGTTCGGGGTTATCGACCGGAGTATATTGATGCGGGGGTAACTCGATAATGTGTGCGGCAGGAATGTCGGTGCAAATTACGGGCAGAGAGTGTGACATGGCTTCGAGAAGCACCATGGGGAACCCTTCGTTGCGAGAGGAGAGTACATACAGTCGGGCGTGGGAATAAAGTTGGTTCAGTGGTTCGCCGGTGGTGTATCCGGTGAAGATAGTCCTATTATTGATGTCGCAACTTTTCAAATACTCCATGTATTTCGGGTCGTGGTCGCAGGAGCCGGCAATGACAAGGGTGTATGGTTCGGAGAGCAGGTTTACCGCTTTGATTAGTGTGTCAAAGCCTTTTTCGGGTGTGAGGCGTCCGACGGCAAGGATATATTTGCGAGGGGTGATATTGTGCGATTTCAGGAAATCAATACGGTCGGAATGTGACACAGGTGGGATACCATTGGGAATGGCATGTGATTTATTCAGTATATTTTGCGAATATTTGGCTCGTTGAACCGGACTTACGAAAATGATGTGATTAGCCCATGTCAGAGCTAATTTCTCGCTTATACGCAACAGTAGTTTTGAGCCTTTCCCCCATTTGTCGTGTTCGTAGTTGGGGCTGTGGTAAGTGAGCACAACTTTTATTCCCATTATGCGGAGCAGGGGCGTGAACATGCCCGGTCCGATATTGTGGACGTTGACCACATTGACGCGGTGAAAAAGCAGGTGCATACAACACAGAAGAGTGTGCCATACGGTTTCGAAACCTTTGATTCGTGTAGACGGAAGGTCGATAAATGTGATATTTTCGCCAACCGGTGTTGAGGACTCGTCGGTTAAGTATGGCTTCCGGCGATATACCCGGCATGAGAATTCCGAGGCAAGGTATGGAGCAAGCATGGCGCAATGTGATTCCACACCGCCTTGTACTCCCGGAAATCCGCGAATACCTATTATCGCTAATGTTTTCGTATTCCTGCTATCGGTATTATACATGATAAAACTTACGTAGCGCGTTATGTACGCTGACAGAAAATGAAATGAATTATTTACCGAATAGGAAAGTAAACACTCTGGACGCTGTCTGCCCCCTGAGTATTTTCTTTAAGGTGGAGCGTTTTACAGTTTTGCTTTCGATACCTATTACGAGCTGGGCGTCACGGCGATCTATCTCAAGTTCTAAATCACATACGTTTTCCGGGTCGGGAATTTCCACTATAACGAAATCAGCAGTGGCAAGTGCCGATGTAATTTGTCGGTCAAAATCCGGAGTAAGCAGAGAGTCGTTGATTTTCATGCCTCGGATTATTTCTACTGAGCGATCTATATTCAGTAGGGGTTCGGTAACCAGCGGCGTGACATGCTCACCTGTTATATCGGCAGTATATATGAGCCGGCGGTTCTCATTTTTGATTAGAAGCTGACGCATGGTGTTCAATTGATTCCGGTCGCCTGAGTATATTACGCAGTTTTTGTCCGATTTTATGAAGGCGAGGTCAGCGGGTGTTGATATTTTTTTGCGGAACCAAGTCAGCAGTAAGGCTAATCCACAGCAACAGAACAGTCCTAAAAGAATGAATACGGTGGGTAACATGAGGCTGCTCAGAATATTGGGCTTTTTAGCCATGTAAGCCGGTTGATACACCCATCCGGGCGTGGTCTCGGAATATAATTGCAGCACAGCATTCTGGCGTGAATTTATCAGAAAGTAATAGAGCGAATTCTGTGTGCCGAGATTACGTGAGATGTTTTTTAATTCGAGTTGGAATTCCGGATATTCATCAAGTCGACCTTGAGCATCAGCAGCAAGTTCTTCCTGGTGTTTTAAGTCAGCTTTGTGTTTTGCGAGTTGTTTTTCGGAGTTCTCGATTATTATATCGCGTAAGCGTGTTATGCGTTCGTTCAAAAGTATTAATGCTTTATTATCTTCGGTCGCGGAGCGGCGGAGATTTCGGCGCTCAACAATAGCTTCGTTGAAATCAGCGACGTGTGCATCGTTGAGACTTTCTACGGCAGGGATTATAACATCATCATTAAGACGGTTACGCAGTATGTCAAGTACTGTTTCATAATAAGCTATGTTATAATGGGCTGAGCGTATGGCGCCTCGGTTACTTACTGCCGTACCTACCAACAGACCCAATTCGGAGTCGATGCCCATAAGGGCGTTCTGACGTTGATAATCCGATACTTGTCTTTCTGCTTTTTGAAGCGAATCAAATGTTTCAGCTATTCGGTCATCATAATATTTGATTGCAGTACGTGCTGATTCGTGGATTCGCTTAAGGCGTTTGGTATTGTATTCACCCATGACGCCGTTGACCACTGCCATACCATATTCTTTGTTATTGGCAATCAGTTGGACATTGATGATTTCAGCGAGTTTTTCGGGTATGGTTACGGATATCTTTTTCTGTAATAAGTTTGCCGCTATATCATTGCCGTTTACCACGGTGTTGATGGTACGTATATCTGTGCCTTCAAACAGTTCCGTAGCCATCACCTGAAGGCTTCCGAGTGGAGTTTTGAACATGGTGGGCAGCGTTACTTCATTTTTCTCGGCAATGGTGCGGTTGAACATTCCTTTCATAGCTTTCAAATTTACTTTACCTGAGTCAAGTATGGTGACTTTTATGGTAAATGAGGTTGAAAGCGTATCGAAATATTCTACCGGTGCGTCAATAATGACAGGAGAATCGTTGTAGAGTTGTGAACGGTCACCGTCCTTGTCTTTGGCATAATACAGACGGTTTAATCCAAGCATTTTTACAGCACGGAGCATTACATCATGTGAGTTCATTATCATCAGCTCATTGTTGACGGCAGCTGACCCGAATCCGCCTCCGGAGAATGATTTCATCATGCTTGACATGCCGGTGGCATTACCGTTGGCGCTACCGTCAAATTTTGAAGTCTCGCCAATCAGAACTTCGCCCTCGATTCTGTATTTGGGCAGGCTTCTGATAGCAAGAAATATCCCGGCGAAAATGAACAGTGACATCATTCCGATAAAAATCCATTTGTATCGGACGATTGACTGAATGTATCGACGTAAGTCTAATTTGCTTTCTTTCTGTTTCATAAGTGCGGGTGAGTTTATTGTATTTTGTAATCCGTTAGAGGTATGCATAATGACTTATCGTTGCGGTGTGTATCGGCGGAAAGTTTCATCTCGTAGCCCGGATATGACGCTATTCCCAGAAGCGCCATAACTAATAGTCCGGTGGTAAACGTAAATGTGGTGCCGGTAGTGGATTCCACTAATATGAATATTATGCAAAGTGAGCCTATGATAATGTTATATTTGTATTGCGGTAAAAAGTTGCGTATCTGAATGCGGATAAAACTGTAAGCGTATATCCAGAACCAGATGAACAATATTACGCCTATTATCCCGAATTGAGCCAGCGAAGGATAATACGCATCGCAAATAAAGTCAGGCATTGACGGCGATAGCCCCCATACATTGTTTATGCCGTATTCATAATAAATATTGGAGTAACTGGCTGCCGAAGGAAAACTTGCAAATGACGCTAAGCCTGAGCCGAACGGGAAATAGTCAACAAAAATCATGAAACTTGTGGCGTACAGCACCGGACGTGCGAAAGCCTCTATTTCAGCCGGATTGATATTGCTGAAGTCTGCGCCGCCCATGAAGTAGAAGTTGAATTTAGTCCACGTGACAGTTATTACGAGTATGCCTATCAAGCCGATGGCAATTAGGTGTTTTATGGTAAGATGTCTGGTGATTCCGGGTCGGTAATATAGCAGGAAAGGGATGGCGCAAATATACACGGCGTAATATTTTGAACGTGTGCACAATAATCCGAGTGTTAAAAACGTAATGGTTGTGAACAGTGCACTCCGGTCAATGGAGCCGTTGCGGTCAATCTTGCAAAACAGGTAAAGCATCATGCACAAAAAGATGATGTGACCACAGTATGATATGTGCTGGACGGTAATGTCGATTATATATTTACCGAAATATGCTATCGACGCCATCATCAGCAGTGATATTATCGTACAGTTGATTATACAGATTTTTTCAATGATTGTTTTTTCTATGCGCGTGAATCGGATACCGGCGCATAGTAGTACGGCAAATGGTACAAACGGCTTTATTTCAATAATCCAGTCCATCATAATATATGGTGGAGTATTGTTGGAAAGCAGGACTATGGAATAAATGGTATATGCGCCTATGATAGCTGTGATTAACCAGAGTAACCTATATTTGCGCCAAGCATGATTGACGGCGGCATCAAGTACGGCAACACCGAAAAATGCCATGGCACACAGTTCATCAAGATAAGTGATGTAATGTATGCCGGGAATAATCAGTATCAGCGCTGTGATTATAATCCAAACGTATATTTTATTTATGTCAATCATTGCTCGTCATCAGATGATTAACGCTTATTTTTTGACTGTGGCAATAATAACAGAAGTTACTACGGAAACTATGCCGAGTACTGTCGATATGACTGACAGACGATAAGAGTGGTTTTGGTCTATTTTTGAGTTGGATTGTTTGATGCTGTTGGGGTCGACAATGACTATGTCATTGTTTTTCAGCCAGAAATAAGGAGACTTGGTTATATCGGAGCTATGCAGGTCAAGATGACCGTATTCTATCTGATTGTCAGCGGTGCGGCGCATTATCAATACGTTGTCACGGCGTCCGTAAGCCGACATGCCGCCGCATGCCGCCAGCGCGTCGAGTATGCTGTAGCGTTCGGCAGAGGTATAAAATACATGCGGGTTATTAACTTCGCCGATTACAGCGATTCTATATCCAACCAAAGTTACTGTAACAATTGGTTCCTTAACATATTCTCTTATGCGTGTGGTGAGATATTCGCGCAACTCATTGGTAGTCATGCCAGCCACGTGTATTTTGCCGAGGACAGGGAATATAATGTCGCCGTCAGGATACACTTTGTAGGTCTGTAACTGATGTGTAGATGATGCAGTGGTAGTGCCCGGAGTCGCAGGGTTTATATATGGAAGATTAAATTGAGCCGATGCCGTTTCCACTTCTGATTTGACGGTGATAATGAGGTCATTTTCAGGCTCTATGGTATTGGTGTGGTTAATAGTGGTGAGTATGCCTTGTGCAGGATTTTCAAGGTCGGTGAGATATGACAGGTCATGCTTTGTCTTGCAGCCCGTGAGCATGATAGTAACTAATGCAGTCAATGTGAAGCACGTGCGAAAATATGTCATAATGTAGTCTGATATAGATTGGTTGTTCAAAAAATAACGCGAATCAAACGTTATATATTGTCTGATAGCGTAAAGAGGATTGCAAAATTAATAAAATTACTTCAATAAAGCAAAGCGGCAGTGAGTGTATAGTAAAGTGAGTGTATAGTAAAACGTGTAAATCCCAATCGTGTCAAGGCTGGTTGTGGCAACCAATTAACTTCTTAGCTATTCGTACATGGGGAAATCAAATTTATAGTTTTGCCTGACTGCCCACCGGAATATTGAATCGGCTTGTTTTTCATATTCGTGAAAATTTCATTCATGGCTGAATACTATCAATTCTTTGGATTGGTCATTGCCGGTATAATAATGTAGGCAGCGCTCTACCGAGCCCCAGCGCTCACCTATTTGTTCAAGTCTAAAATCGGTCTTGACGAAGTAGATATTATTGTCTGTATCATGTATTCGGTTGTTCTAGTCGAGTAATCGTGATTGTTCATCACTCAGGTAGTAATTGGTTCTCCGTTTGGCTGAATTGTACTCCCAGTCATCACAAGAAAGAAACCCTCGACATCCGTAATACTGAAGAATCTTGCATATCAGGTTATTGGCATGAAAAAAGTCTAAACGTGGAAAGTGGTCGATAATTTTGTCGGAACCAATGGAGTCCCTTACTTGATTATAAAATCTCGATATATCGTACTTGTTATCGCCGATTCCGTGATATCCGAATTTAATCCATGAATTGTTGGCTATAAGTTTTTCTGCATATCTACTGTTTATTCGGAAATCACCCTGAACGTACAGACTGACACATATACCGTACTCATCATGCCATTTTTTCAGAATAGAGAGTGTTTAGTCGGAAAATACTGAATCGTGGTTATAGTTTGATAATCGTGTAGTGCATCCGCGTACATCATCTAATGAAAAATGAAGATACGTGTTTTTCGATTCTTGTATAGTTACATTCCGAGGTGGTGTTAGTTTGGTGCAATTAATCAGAATGATTGATGTGATTATCAATATACTTATCAGAATGATGATTATTCTGCGTATTTTAATTTGATTTTGTGTGGGGGTAATGGTCTGAACGTCAACGTAATGTCGGGTTTTAGCGGTTTCCTGGATGGAGTTTTTTTAGAAGAATTTTCAGGTTTGTTATAGCAGATTTTGATGCTAATTTATTGATGAGCATTAATCCATGTTGTATCTTAGGCATCCGGTGTTCGATTAACCATTTGGATGCTTTTTCATAAGTTGACAGCTTTAATCCTGATTGCCGAATAAAGGGGAGCTCATAGTGTCTCCATTCTTGTGGGTTGTATGAATGGAACGTGTTTAAGCGTGTGAATAATTGGTATTTAAGGTTGCTGTACAGGGACTTTCTATCAACTGGTGATAAAGAAAGCATTGCTAATTTTTGTAGTACAGTTACAGATGATTTGATGCTTTTCTCATTAAGTTTCCCTGACATGGAGGTTTTGTCTTCCAATCTATGAAAGTAAAGTGGTTTGTTGACGTATGCTATCTTATCGGTGACAAGATGCATAGGTATTGTTACAGCCATGTCCTCAAACAGCGTTATCCCCTTATCGGCACGAAACTTATGCTTTAAGTAAAAATCACGGCGTATAAGTCGATTCCACAGATAACCACCTATTTTTCTGCCTTTGAGAATCTCGGTAATGATATGTTTGTGAGGTAATGTGAATTTTTCGGTCTGTACGATATGTGATTTTCCGTAAGCTTTTGTGTAGTCACATCCTACTATATCGGCTCCGGTTTCGTAGGCTTTCTGATACATAAGTTCGTACATTTCAGGTGCTACCCAATCATCGCTGTCACAGTGTATGACGTATTCGCCATGAGATACGTTGAGTGCTGTTACTCTGGCTTCTGCCAGTCCGAGATTCGTTTCATGACGCACTATCTTCACTTGATTTTTTCGTTCGGGATATTTGGCAAGGGTGTTTAGTAATATCTCGATGGAGTTGTCGGGAGTGCTGTCGTCAATGAAAATATATTCTATACCATAGGTCATGGTTTGTTCGAACAAAGAACGGGCACAACGTTCGATATATTTCGCAACACCATATACAGGGACAAGTACTGATACCTTAATCTGATTCATATTTTGATATGTAGGGCGAGTCGGTAAGCCATGTGTCAGCGAAAGCTGAGAGTTTGCCGGTGGTATTGTCGATAAATGTTACCGGTTTATGCAGTAAAAAGGCAAGAATCATAGCATGAAGCCGAGATGACGTTACGTTTGTGTATTGTGAAAGAAAACGGCATCCTTCAGTGACCAGATGACTTTTAAAAGCTTTTTGAGCTATAATATCTATTGGTTTACTGATTATTTTATGCAAAAAATGGAGTGGATGAAGTCGGTTTGTGATTCGTAAAGCATAATTCAACAATAGAAGTTTTAGTGGTAATTTTTCCATTGTTGGCCAATCACGAATATCGGTATGATTCTGTAAAATCTCCGGAGTGGAGTCTGATAATTCTTTATCTAAGCGACGGAAGAATAATGATTTACCGGAGTCATGGTGGCGAAATGTTTCAAGCCGGTTTTCGTTGATATGGAATGCCATATCGGGTACGAGAAGTATGTGGTTGGCACTGAAATGTTTGAGGAGAAATTGGTAACTGTAATTGTCGCGCGCACAAAGATAAAGGTCATTGTGTCGGGCAAAAACGGTGGCATCACGGTCAATGAGTGAGTCAGCGTTGTACCAAACGGATTGAGGCAACATTACTATGCGGTTGTGCGGGTAATGAGATATGATTTTCAGTCTGGCATCCTGAAACCATCGCCATAGGTCACCGAAATTTCCTCCGCCCATAAGTATTATGGTTACATCAGAATCTAATTTCGGGAAAGTAAATGTGCAATTACTATTAGTGGAGATAATGGTTTTGTTTTCCGACAGCAGAAAATCCTCTGTGCCTTGCCAAATCAGAACATCGCCGATATTAGCATAATAAGGCGCATCGGCAATAATACATTTATCGCCGATGACGGGTGATAGCTTTGATGCTATTATTGCACGGAGTTCATTGATTTTTGTGTCGTAATGCATTGTTCAACTTGTCAAGGAGTCTGTTGGGGCGATATATGAGATTGTTTTTGAGCTTCCAGACTGTATATTTACGGGTGAATGAAGAGCGGACTTTTTCCTTTTCGGCATCGTCCACTGCGGCATTGGCATCACAAAGCTTCTGACTGAGGAACGCATACATTTCGGGACGTAACCAGTGGTTGCCATTGGCATCAACGCGGTCACGCATATCGGCATATGCGGGGGTGGAGAGTTCGGGTATCATGCCTAATCCGAGCCATGCATGACCATTATGGCAATGCTCCTTTTTGCAAATACCTATGGGGCGGAAATTGATGGGTTTATCGATGTCTTTGAGAATATCCTGATGAACGTATGTCTTGTCGCAGCCTCGGAGAATACCTGTGCTAAGGTCAAGAATGCCGCCCCATAATCCGTTGTGACAAAATTCTTTGCGTGGTTGGTTGAATATGCTTATCTTGAAATCGAAAAGGGTGGAATCAAATTGTCCCCAAGTCTTGATATAGTCCTCACGTGAGAGTTTGGTCAGCAGGGTGAATCCTTTTTCATTTTCATTGCGGGCAACGGTGATGTGACATAAAGCGCCAAGACGCTCCATGCATTCACGTTTGACATCGTCAATATGCGGTATGAGTTCGTCAGACGGTGTCAGCTCTACAGAAAAAGAGCAGCCGGAATTGCGGACAAGCTCGATGTTGCTGAAAAACACATCCATAAGATTACGCTTCTTTAGCTCAAGGTAATGGAATGAGAATTTGAATCCGAGCCGAGATTTGAGTTCCTGAGGATATTGTTCCATCATTTCCCGGAAGCGGGCACTTATAGTACCGTTATTGACGATCATTATGTAATGACCTTCTTCAAGCAGACCGCGGATAAGGGCTGTCATGTATTTGGGCAGCAGTGTCTCGCCACATCCGCATACATTGAAATGACAGATACCTCCCAAACGCTCTTTTGATAAAGCCTTGCGTATGTGTTCAGGAGAATATTTCAGCGGAGGCACGGCTGACGCAAACAGTTTATGCTGTGTGATATAGCAGTAATGGCAACGGAGGTTACATGTGGTTACCGGTATCTGTATGTCAATAAAACGTTTTATCTTGTCCATAGTGGATGTGATGTATTTTTAGATTATGACCTGAAGTGATATTCTGACTTATAGTATATGACAGAAGGTCATTTTATTTATGAAGAATCTTATTACGTAAGTAGTTAAATATCAGTCGGCGTTCACTGGTATTTAGCCCTATAATTAATATGATTGAAGTTATTGTTAGAAATGAGAGCAATAGAGATATGATGATATTGGTGTCGTTTATTAAACGTGAGTTAACACACATATAGTATATGATGCCTGCTGCAAGTGACACAAAAAATGCCGGCACAAGTACTTTGCGGGTAAAGGTGCTTATGGAGAATGTCGGTACCGTGTGTTTCAATAGTCCGAGCCGCTCGGCTATTGCTATGAATGAGAGAATTATTGTGATAACGTATATTACGGTAGGGGAGTAGCCTAATCGTAAAAACAGGTAGGATAACGGGAGATTCAGAAGTACGGTTATTCCTACAATAATCTGATAGTATTTGATTTTACCGGTGGCTTGTATGCCGGCTCCCATACAGTAGGAAAATGTCTCCACGAGAGAGTTGATGATGATGAGCTGGGTGAAGATTATAGCGTAATCGGGAACTTCGGTGAGCCAGATGTGCAGTAGTCGGTCAGTGTTCAGCAATATGGGGAATGATAGCAGCAGCATCAAGAAAAAAGAAAATTTTGAGCCGTAAGTGACAAGTTTCTGCAGATTGCCGAAATCGTCTTGTGAATAGCTTTTTACTATTTGGGGATTGACGGCTGTGGTGAAATTAAGTACAAAATTACTTACAGCGGTATTGACTTGAGCTGATATTCCGTAAGCAGCATTGATTACCGGTCCGAAGAAAATGTTAAGTATCAGGTTACAGCCTTGCGATTTGCACACCCATGCAAATGTGCCGAGCGTACTCCATGCCGCGTAGCCAAACATGGTGTTGAATAGCTTGCGTTCGTGGTACCATCTGCTGATGCATTCCGTGAAGTTGCGCCAGCAATACGTGACGTAAAATCCGCATGTCAACAGCGATACTCCGCTCAGCATTACGGCATAGACTATGAGTCGTTCGCTGCTAACCACTGATGATATTAGGAATGCCACACTGAATTTCATTATCACTTCTATAATACCTATGTAGGCGTAAGCTTGCATTTTCTCATGAGCTATTATACAGGCATTGTACGGAACTTGAATTATGGAAATGGTAAAGGATAGTATGGAGCATTGGTAGACCCAATTGGCGGCGTACATCTGATCAGCCGGAATATTCATGACGTAATTGAGAAACCACAAACCGATGGTTTCGGCTAAAATGATTATAATCAGGGCAATAATCAGGTGTATTGTAAATGCGGTCTTGAATGTGGTTTTAAGTCGCTCTTTATTGCCCTGACCTATCTCATAAGCCATGAATCGCTGGGTGGATTGGGCCATGGCTCCATTAAGAAATGATAGCATCACTACAAACCCGCTTACCACGTTGTAAATGCCGTAATCGACTACGCCGAGTGCCGCAAGCACTATGCGTGATGTGTAAAGAGTCATCACCATGATGAGAAACATGCGGATATAGAGCATCACGGTGTTCTTGGCAATGCGTTTTGTGGCAATAGATGACATAGCACTTGGTTAGGAGTATTACAATAATAGTAGTCTGCCTAATTTATGTTATGGGTTAACGATTGGTGTGTGCAAAGTTACAAAAAAATCATTAGAGTCAAAAGACCCTAATGATAAGTAAATCTAATTTATGTAATCCGTGTCAGATGCGGTCGAGGACTGTGCCGATGAGGTCGTGGATTGCGGTTTTGTAGTTGGGGGTGGCGTCGTGACGCATGCGGTTGGCTATGATGGAGCATACGGTCATGGCTTTGTGTCCCATCAGGCGGCTGAGTCCCTGAAGCGGTGCGCTTTCCATTTCGTAGTTGGTGACGCGGCGGTCGTGGAAACGGAAGTTTTCTATACGTTTGTTCAGGTCGGGGTTGGCAAGCGGGAGCCGCAGTTCGCGTCCTTGTGGTCCATAGAATCCTACGGCTGATATAGTGTTGCCGCGAACCATGTCATCACGACCGATTTTGTCGACAAGATGTTCGTCGGCATTGACTACGTATGGTTTTGCCCAAAGCGGATTCCAACCTACGGCATCGCAGAATGCGTGTTCGAATTCAAGATCCGCCACATCATTACGACCGGCATAATAATTGAGTACACCGTCGAAACCAATGGCTTTTTCAGCTATTACGGGAGTGCCGAGCCGGAGCTCGGGCTGCAGGGCTCCAGAAGTGCCTATGCGTACCATGTGGAGTGTGCGGTGCTGGGGGCGTACCTCACGGGTGGTGAAGTCGATGTTGGCAAGCGCATCGAGTTCGTTTATGACTATGTCGATATTATCCGGCCCGATGCCATGGCTCAGGCACATGATAGGTTTGTCCTGATAAGTGCCGCCTATAGTGTGAAATTCGCGAGAACTTACCTCAAACGTCTTGGTATCGAAGAATGATGCCACCATGTCGACACGCCCCGGGTCGCCCACGAGGATTATACGGTCAGTGAGTTGTTCGGGCAATAGATGCAGATGAAATACGGAACCGTCGGGGTTGATGATTAGTTCCGAGGGTGCTATGATTTTAGGTGTCATGATATCAGTGATTTTAATGGGTTAGGAAATAAGTGTAGGTATTATTCTAACAATCGTTTGTTTGATAAGGTTATGAGAGATTAAGGGAAATTATGCCAAGGCGTATTTACCACCGGGATAAGATAATATCAGACCCTTGTATTCCATATCTATCAGAAGTGAGATTACCCGCGCAACGCTTTGGTTGAGATGTATGGTCAGTTGATTGATTTGTGCGTCGCCATGTGCTGTAAGGAATTCGGTCACTGCGCGTTCGTCATCGGTCAGTTCTATGAATAGCGACGGTTGTTCGGGCTTCTTCACTGTAGGGTAGTTCATGGCTTTGATGAGGTCGTCGGCATTTTGAATGAGTCCGGCGATATTATCAGCTATCAGTCGGTTGCATCCTGCACTGTAGGTGTCGGATGTGCGTCCCGGCAGGGCGAATACGTCGCGGTTATAAGCAGAGGCTATGCGGGCCGTGGTCATGGCTCCCCCTTTTTCAGCCGATTCTGCCACTACGAGACAGTCGCATAATCCTGCTACTATGCGGTTGCGGGCAAGAAAATTGGCTCGATGAATCGGTGCATCAGAGTGATAATCGGTGATAAGCATACCTCCGTGGCGCGCCATATCGGCGGCGATACTGCGATGCTGTGCAGGGTATATGGTGGTCAGTCCGTGAGCCAGTACGGCGGCTGTCGGTAGTCCGTATTTTAGCGCGGCAGCGTGAGCCGAGATATCGATGCCATAAGCCAGTCCGCTGACTATGGTCGCTCCACCATCCACGCGTTCGGCAATCTCTTTTACAAGACGGTCCACGAAGTTGATGCCGTAGGCTGATGCATGGCGTGTGCCTACTATCGATATGAACCGGTGTGCGTTGAGGTCCATATCACCGATGGTAAACAGCATCAGGGGTGCGTCATCACATTCGAGCAGACGCTGCGGATATGCCGGGTCTTTATAGTAGAGTGCTCTGACACCGTTGTCGGTGATGAACGTGTTTTCTTTTACCGCTTTTTCAAGCAGTGACGCCCTGTAGCTGTCATCGAATATCTTGCTGTCAAACCCCATCGCGGTTATCAGTTCACGTCGCGATGATTCGAAAAATTTCTGTTCGCTTCCGCTTCTTTCCAATAATTCATCGGCAAGGGCGTGGTTGATTCCTCGCAGCGATGCAAACGCTATATGATATTCCTGATTGGTGTGCGTGGTCATGGCTGTGAGTCGGTAATGTATTATAAATACTTGGCAAAGGCTTCAGCAAGACATTCGCCACGGGTGAGATGCCCGTTTTCAAGACACACCACGGTTACGTTGGCGCGTACCACGGGGAGCATATCGGGTAGGGAATATATGTCCTGAATGAAGATGAACCGGGCGCCTTCACGTCTGATGGCGAGTTTGCTTACCATATCGGCTCCAAGTCCCAGCGGATGGAGATATTCAATGTCGAGCTTGCGTAACACGGGGTCGATGCCGCGTCGCTGCATGTCGCGGAACGAAGTGCCCGCCATGCGACAAAACTCATGGCGGGTGTGTTCCAGATAGTGAAGATACACGGCATTGTTGACTATACCCTGGGAGTCGACTTCATAGTCGCGTACCCTCATGGTGAGTTCAAACGCGTATTCCGGTATCTTACTCATAACGTTTAGCGATATGTTTTTTACTTGTTGACACGGAAACGGTCAATGCCGTCACGCAGATATGCCACTACCTGATGTGCGGCGGCTATACCGGCGTTGATGTTGGCTTCGGCTGTTTGCGCTCCCATCTTCTTAGGGGTGAAAAACACGCGTTCGCCAAATTCGGCACTGAGTTCGGCTGCATTGTCAGGTTTGACGTCAGCCACATATTTCAGGTCGTTGCGTTCGGCGAGAGCACGTTTCAGTCCGTCTTCGTTCATCACCTCCTTACGGGCGGTGTTTACAAGGACTCCTCCTTTGGGCATTTTTGTTATAAGCTCATAGCCTACAGAGCCACGTGTTTCATCAGTAGCGGGAATGTGCAGTGATACGATGTCGTTGTTGCCATACAGCTCATCGAGGCTGTGAATCGGAGTCACACCGGCTTCAATCATCACTTCATCGGGGCAATAGGGGTCGAGAGCCGACACCTTCATGCCGAATCCCTTGGCTATGCGAGCTACATTGCGACCCACCTGTCCGAAAGCATGTATGCCAAGGCGTTTATCCTTCAGTTCAGTGCCGGAAGTGCCGTTGTACATATTGCGTACAGCCATCACTGCCATGCCGAACACCAATTCGGCTACGGCATTTGAGTTCTGACCGGGTGTGTTTTCCACACACACATTGTGGGCAGTGGCGGCAGCCAAGTCTATGTTGTCATATCCGGCGCCTGCTCTAACTACGATTTTCAGCTTTTGGGCGGCATCGAGTACCTCGGCATCCACCTTGTCGCTTCTGATTATCATTCCCTCCACATCAGCCACAGCGTCAAGCAGCTGTGACTTGTCAGTGTATTTTTCCAGCAGGCACATTTCATAGCCTGCATCTTCTATTACTTGGCGAATCCCTTCCACAGCCTTTGCTGCAAAAGGTTTTTCAGTAGCTACAAGTACTTTCATGACTGAGTGAGATTAATGTTTCTGTTCAAATTCCTTCATGGCGGCTATCAATACTTCTACGCTTTCCATTGGGAGTGCGTTGTAAAGCGAAGCGCGGAATCCGCCCACTGAGCGGTGACCTTTAATGCCTACTATGCCTTTTGTGACGGCGAAGTCCACGAAATCTTTTTCAAGCTCTTTGTATTCGGGCTTCATTACGAAGCATACATTCATTATCGAGCGGTCAGCGTGGTCAGTCACAGTACCTTCAAACAAGCGGCTGCCATCGATAGCTTCATAAAGCTTACCGGCTTTGGCAAGGTCCATTTCCTCAAGACGTTTGATGCCGCCGAGTTCTTTATAATAGCGCAGAGTCTGTAAAGCAGAATAGATGGGAAGTACCGGAGGCGTGTTGAACATAGAGCCTTTCTTCACATGGGTGCGATAGTCAAGCATGGTAGGTATGGCACGCTCCACATGTCCCAGAGCCTCATCACGTACTATCACGATGGTAACGCCGGCTGGGGCAAGGTTTTTCTGAGCTCCGGCATAGATTATGTCATATTTCGATACGTCCACCGGACGAGAGAAAATGTCGCTTGACATATCAGCCACCAGTCTTACGGGTGATTCCGGATCATAGCGCATTTCAGTACCGTATATAGTATTGTTGGTGGTGAAATGGAAATAATCCGAATCGGCAGGGATTGTATAATCCTTGGGGATAAAAGTATAATTGGCATCTTTAGAAGAAGCCACCACATCTACCTCGCCAAACAGGCGAGCTTCCTTTATAGCGTTTGAAGCCCAAGTACCGGTATCAAGATATGACGCATTTTTGGCGAGCAGGTTGTAAGGCACCATGCAGAACTGCAGGCTTGCGCCACCGCCGAGGAACAGCACCGAATAACCTTCGGGGACATCAAGCAGCTCTTTCACCAAGGCAGAAGCCTCGTCAATCACGGCTTGGAATTCTTTACTGCGGTGCGACACTTCAAGTATCGACAGACCTGTATCGGCAAAATTCAGAATAGCGTCGGCAGTATTCTTGATAGTGTACTGACTCAAAATCGAGGGACCGGCATAGAAATTATGTTTCTTCATCTTTTACTGATTAAAAATTACTGATGTAAAAGTAAGCTATAAAAGTTATATCCACAAAAATAATCAAAATATATCACATACAAAAATTCTCCGCCTTCCTGAACCGCAATTATCCCGCTATAGATTTGGCGCATAACGATTCCCGCCTTATCTTTGTAAACCACGATATAATAACCGATTCCAATTATGAAACATTTCTTGCTGTTAGTATGCTCATGTGCTGTATTCAGCCAGGCATCATATGCTGATATCTGTTTAACATCGCGTCACAATTCTTTACGTGGCGGTGATGACCTGAGATATTGTTCTGTCGGTTACACTGATACCGTTTCGGCGGGTGATAATAGGATTTGGGATTTATCAACTTGTTCATTGAATAAAGATTACCGACTTTTTATTGAATCCATGTCAGATAAAAATGATACGTTGGCATGTGTGATGAATCGCACGAAGTATCATTTTATCCAGCATGGTGATAGCATAATTGGGCGAGGATTTGAAAATAATCAGTCCGACATGTTTTATACTTATGGTGAAATATTATTGTCGTTTCCCGTCCGTTTCGGTCAATTTTACAACGGTACTGCTGCAGGCAGCGGGCGTCATGTTGACAGATGGACGCAGTCGGCAATTGCCCGATATACCGTTGTTGCTGATACCAGAGGATTTCTGATTACTCCCGATAATGATACGATATGTGATGTGCTGAGGATACGTACGTTTAGAGAAATACATAATACCTTGACCCCGGTCAATGCTTGTGACAATGATTGCCAACGCGACAGCATGACCGTTTATCAGACCCAATCGCGTATTTATGCGCCCGGTTATAGATATCCGTTAGTTATATCAGAGATGATTAAGTCAGAGTCAGGTGAGATGCTGTCTGTTAAGACATATTACTGTTCTCCGGTATCGATGGCAGCGCTTGATGATGTGGTTAATGAGGAAGTAAGAGAAAATGTATTAGTATTAAAGGAATACGCTGAAAAGAGCTTGGCATTCCGTCAGATGACGGATGGGTCGGAATCCTATGATTACAGTAATATTGAATATCAGTTCTCACAGGATAAGGCTAACGGAAAAGTAACGTTTACATATACGGTCAACTCGCCTGCGGATGTTGAATTTATTCTTGCCGATGTTTACGGAATAGTGTATGGTACTGAATTCAAACATTCAATGCCGGGTGAGACTTATACGGTGTCATTTGATTACAGCACATTGCCTTATAGTGCAGCTTATGGTGTATCCATATCAATAGGTGATGAACGCTATTCTGAAAAAATTTATAGATAATCTAATACGAATGGATATGAGATACAGAATTATTATAATCAGCTGTCTTTTCGCGATATTCTCTTCTATGCAGATATCGGCGTTAGATGATGGTAATTTCATACCGAAAAGTCCTATTGACGGAATGACACCTAACGTAGCTTCCATCAAGCGTTATGGTGATATTCCTGTGTCGCTTTACACCGGAACTCCATCCATATCCATACCGCTTATTACTCTGCAGGAGGGCTCTATTTATTTGCCGCTCGAACTGTCTTATCATAGCGCGGTGAAAGCTGATGAGCGTCCCGGATGGGTTGGTTTAGGCTGGTCTTTATCTACCGGAGGGGTTATTTCAAGGGAAATCCGTGATTTAGCTGATGAGACCTTAAATGGTGGCTATATGGTTAAATGCAAGGAACTTAGTTTGGATAAAGCAAATGCTTCCAGTGTGAAAAATTTTATATGGTATAAAGAACGAATGACGATTGACACAGAGCCGGATAAGTTTAATTTTTCATTTCCCGGTTATTCCGGTTACTTTATGCTTGATTCAAACGGTAATTGGATAGTGAATTGTGATAGGGCACTGAAAGTGGAAGCTATTCTTAATGAAAAAACTACGACTGTAATTCCATTTCCCAATAAACAACAGCATTTTATGGCAAATTCCGGGGAATTGATTAAGGGTTTCAAGATTATTGATGATGAAGGTACCGCTTACTTTTTTGGTAGTTCTGCTGCTTCTACTGCTATTCAGCCGGCAATAGACCTTACTATTAGTTCTCGTAATCAAGCTTGTTCGAAATTTAGTCCCAGTGCATGGCATCTGGTGGAAATCAGGCGTACAAATGGCGATTATATTGAATTTGATTACGAGCGAGGAGATTTTATAGTTAATTTTTCCAACAGATTGTATCGCGTATATGATGCTACTCAGAAATATATAAATTTGGGTGACATATATCATGGTCAACTGATATCGCCGGTTTATCTCAGCAAGATATCAGGAGCATCGTTTACTGCTGAGTTCAGTTCGTCTATGACTAATGATTTGAATTATTCAGGAAATGATTATGTTAAACGTAACACAACAGATGAATATATCAACTGTTCGGGTTCAGGTACAATATATTCCAGTGATTTGATTGCTGATGCAAAATGGAGAAAACTTAATGTTGTAAAGGTAAAAAACAGTAAGGGAATAGTAACCGATAGATTTGAATTTAATTACACAGATAAACCATCTCAGCGCTTGACGCTAAACAATTTGGTCATAAAATGTCTTGATGACACTCCTGTAGGGCAATATTCCTTTGCGTATAATAATATTGACATGTTGCCGGGGTATCTGTCGGACGATACTGATTTGTGGGGCTACTCTGGATGTAGGACCAATAATTTTGATTTGCCTGATTATAAGCAAAGTTCTACCCGTAGGTCAGGGTATGGACTGCTAACCCAAATCACTTATCCCACCGGAGGCAATACGATATTGGAATATGAGCCGCACACCTATACCCGATATGTTGATGTTACGGGGTCTGTTTGTACAGCTGACAGTCAGTCGGTAGCGGGAGGCGTACGAATTAAGCGCATTATAAATGTCCCTCGTGATGGTGGGATGCCAGAGTATAAGGAATATCTGTACTCTGATGGCATTCTTGAGGGGAAGCCGGTAGTGCATCATGAAATGTTATGTGTTGATATAAAGAATAATTTTTTTACACTTATAGAAGAGAGCAACTATTCGTTAAGTTCGATAACCAATAATTTCGGTAATCATATAGCATATCCTAAGGTTACGGAGCGGTTTGCTGACGGAAGCTATATCGTGCATGAATTTATCTCGCCTATGACATTGGGTTACAGGGATGAACCCTCGATATATTCAAATTATGAGTGTAATTACGTGTCTCATACTCAAAAGGGTCATTACCGTGGAAAGCCATTGTCAATAAGTACTTATAGTAATGAGGGTAAACTAATTAAAACTGTTGACTATGCGTACGAAGCTTTAGATAACAAATTTAATCAGGGCATGTATATCGAGTGGACGAAGATTAATTGTCTGAATTCGAAAAATCCTCCGTTGGAAATGTACCGGATGAGTCTATACAGGAATTATCTTTATTCCATGGTTGAGACATCATGTATTGAGACTGTCTATGGTTCAGAAAGTAATGTGATGGGGATAAAGCAACAGTATCGGAAATATAATTCCGAAGGACAGCTGATATGTGACTCTACCGTAACCATGCAAAATGATATTGCCGCCACGGATGTGACCCGATATTCTTATTTGTGGGAAAAGGATTCATGGTATGCCACACGCAATATAAAGACTCTGCTGAGTGAAATACTGTTTCAGCACAATGGTAAGACTAAGTCACACATCGTTAATAATTATTTTCAGATGTCGGGAAAGTTTCCTGTGCTCGGAAGTGTGGTTGAAAAATATGACGGCAGTGACAGCAAAACATTGTATAGTTGCTCGTTATGTGACGATAAAGGATTGCCTGTTCGTGTGCAAGATGCTTCGGGTCTATCTACCATATATTTATGGGGGCAGGACCGCACGCATCCTCTTGCCGAGATAAAAAATGCGGAAGTTTCAGATATCAGGCGTATACTGGGTTATGGTCCGGCTGATTCTTATAAAGATGTGTATCTGCAGGATAAGATGTCGTTGCTTCGCGCAGGTCTGCCTAATGCATGGGTTACGAGCTATAATTACGAGCCAATGATTGGAGTGATGAATATTACCGACCCTGCGGGTAAGACCACCTACTATGACTATGACCGCCAGAAACGTCTGTTTTTAGTCCGTGACCTGTACGGCAATCACAAAATCCGTTATGTCTACAATACTTATTCCGGCAGTTCAACCGGTACAGATTACCTTAATCCGTTATTATCCAATACGACAGCGCCATGATAAAAACTTCACACAGATTACTGTTCACGATACTTGCACTGCTGGTGTCAGTGACGTCACGCGCTTTTGAATGGCTTGATGACGGCAGATATCCGGGTCGGCATTCCGATAACCCGATAGTTCATGTCATACCCGACGGTGATTTTGAGATATGTGATACTATAGACACTTACATGTGGAGTCTGCACAAGTTCTATCCCGAGACCATTCATTATGACATAGAGCTTGCCGAGCCTAAGATGATGACAATATGCACCTATGGTTCAGAAGTAAAAAATATATCGGTCAGAGTCAGTTCGGTAAGTTCGTCAGGCGATACAGTCCCGGTATCTGTCAGTCAGGAATTGAAAGACACCTACATCAATCAGCTTCGTGCGGTAAATGCATGGAACGTTGCCGATTGTTTCGATACACAGGAATTCTTCGTAGCGCTGAACGCGTCACCGGGCAAATACCGAGTGGAGGTGCAGGGCATCTATACACAGAAGAGCGGGACAGCCAACGGGATGATTTGTACATCCTTTACAGGCAGTAACATCAGACCGCGTCCCACATTGCCCATACCGCGCAAGATGCTTCTCGGAACACTTGAGCGACCCTTCTTTATTCGGGATATGCCATGTGACATAAGGTATGGTTTATGGACCACGACTGAACTAACAATACCATTTATGTCAGCCCGAGAGGGGTTTGATGGCAGGGTTTATTATGAATTTACCGTGGGCGGTCAGGCAGAGCTGATGGTAAAGACCAAGGACAGTTCCACCGAATTGGTAATTTACAGAAAGGATGATATATATGAGTCATTCAAGTGTAAGGCTGAGTCTACCGTAACCCGGCGTATATCGCCGGGCGATTATATTGTGGAGGCAAGGGATAGTCTGAGAAATCTGTCACCTACCACCATCTGTTTCTGTCTTGAGTCAGCGCCGCCGCCATGGTGGGAACGATATATCATATATGATAAGAATGTAGCCGGGCGTAACAGTGTTACGCAGCAGTCATATACCACCACGGATCACACCCGGTACATCGCGTCCACCGATTACTATGACGGACTCGGTCGTCCCACGCTGACATCCGGCACCGATGCATCACCCGCCGGAGGTGATTTGGTGTCGTTCACCATGTATGATACCTCTGGCAGGGAGTGGAAAAAATCACTGACCGGATTATCCTCAGGTGGATTTGTTAGATATGAAGATATTGACTATGCATCGGTCTATCCCGACGAACGCCGGCCTTTTGCCGAGATATTGTATGACGGGACACCCTTAAAACGTCCCGCCACAGAGTACGGAGCAGGATGGAAGTGGCATTTTGATGAAGTGGCGGTTACGCACCGGTATGATTTGTCCGGAAGCACCGGACGTCCGGTTCGTTGCTACACGGTGACGGATACACCCGACTCACCCGGCTCACCGGTCACGGTGAGTTCATCCGGCAATTATAGTCGCGGTCAGCTCACGGTGCATACCGTCACCGATGAGGATGGTCGCAGAGTAAGCGAGTTTGTCGATTTACGGGGGCATAGGATTCTGAGCCGTGTCGATATGGGTGACGGCAGCTATGCCGACACATATTATATATATGACGCGTATGACAATCTTACCGCTGTTCTCACACCTGAAGCCTCCGAGGCAATGTCGGGCAACGGCTCATGGAGCCATGCTCCGGGCGGACCGCTGTATGACTACTGTTATGTTTATGGTTACGACCGCCGGTTACGCCTCGCCGCCAAGTGGCAGCCCGGAGGAGTAAAGACCACCTATCTCTATGATTCCACCGACAGGCAGACGGCATGGCAGGATGGGAATCTGAACAAGTCGGGTAAATGGCATTTCACCATAGCCGATGTGTTTGGCAGGGAGTGTCTGTCAGGCGTGTGCTCATCGATATCGGTAAACAAAATCAGCGGAGCCGCTGTCCCGGTCCGTGCCTACCGTCTTACTGACTCTGAGGCGGATTCTGACCCCGAATCCTATGGTTATGATTTTACGCTTCACGGCTATGGCGTATTCGGAGTCGCAATGACTGATATCGAGGTGCATTCGGTGGTGTATTATGACGATTACAGTTTCCTTGAGCGGTACGGCATGGCTGAGCGATTGCAGCTCGGCTTCCTTCCCACATCGGTATGCCCGTCATATTATCCTGACGCCAAGGGGCATCTGACCGGCACTGTTACAGCCATGCCCTCCGAAGCGGCATCGGACAGTCTGGTGTATAAATACTCGGCATTATATTATGATGCCTATGACCGTCTTGTACTCAATGTAGCAACCAATCATCTCGGTGGAGTCGACCGTGTCGCTACCTCATATGATTACAGCGGGCATCCGGTCACTACCGAAAGTTATCATTCCGCTCCTGCATATGGTGGCGACCCGGTGATAATGAGGTGGGAGCGCAGTTACGACAGTCAGGGGCGCGAACTCACCGTGACTCACCGGCTCAACTCTGCCGGGACGCCGACACTGTTGTACTCCAATGTCTATGACGCATTGGGGCGTCTTTCGTCACGCTCGCGGAGCGAGGATTCGGGCGTTAGCGAGGATTACGCCTACGATGTGCGCTCGCGTCTTACCTCCATATCGTCATTATATTACCGCGAGTCGCTCGGATACACAGATGGCGGCAATGTCAGCCGTATGACATGGTGGTCATACTCACCATATAGTCAGCACAGGACATACGATTACAGTTATGATGCCATGTCACGGCTGACGCAGGCGCTGTACACCGATGAGTCAGGGATGAACGGAATCTATGACACTACCTATGATTATGACCTCAACGGCAATATCCTTGCACTGACACGTTCAGGACTGTACAGTAATAATGGTTACGATAAGAAACACACTCTTATCGACGACCTCACGCTACGCTACAGCGGCAACCGTCTTGTCAGCGTCAGCGATGCCTGTGCCGGACCGTTCTATCAGGGAGCGTGGCATTTTGTAGACGGTGCTGACGAGGAAGAGGAATACACCTATGACGCATCGGGCAATACCGATGCCGACCTAAACCGCGGAATACTCTCCACCCTCTATGATGTCAACAATCAGCCCCGCGCCATCAGTTTCTCCGACGGCTCAACCACGAAGTATCTCTATGACATACATGGAGCGAAGCTCCGCACCGTCCACAGTGTGGCATCTCTGCCACCGCTTGTGCCCGGTACGGTCAATCCTTATGCCGAATTTCTCACCTCGGTCACCGATTATTGCGGAGGCATAGTCTATGAGGATTCGCTGATAAGCCGCATCAATTTCCAAGGGGGTTACATATCATATCGCGACTATGGCGGGCGGAGGCTCGCGCAGCCGCAGTATCATTTTTATGTCAGTGACCATCTGGGCAACAATCGCGTGGATGTGTGTGACGGCGCCGTATGGCAGGCTATGGATTACTATCCCTTCGGCATGCCCATGGCATCGAGCTATCTATCATCGAAGCAGCGGTGGCTTTTTGGCTGCAAGGAGATGGACCGTGTCAACGGGCTTGACCTCTATGACCAGGAAGCTCGACAGTATGACCCCACGCTGGGTCGCTTCCGTTCGGTCGACTCCTATGCAGAAAAGTACTATCCGGTAAGCTCCTATCTGTTCTGTGCCGCCAATCCGCTCGCTTACACCGACCCCACAGGCAATGATGTTTATTATCTATCATGTAACGGCAGTATAATGGATAGGGAAAATAATAATACCATGGATAAAATAGTTTTATTGGGGAAAAATGATGAAGATAATAACCCGATAGAATTGGAGCGGGATTATGGTACTATCATTTCAGGAGAAGAAAAAGATTTATATTTGGAGTTTAAGATAAATGGTGATGAACAAGGAGAAACTATATTTGAATTTTTAGCTACTCAGTTAGATGTGGAATGGGGACATATAAAAACAGGAGAAGATTCAAGTGGAGTTAATTATGTGACATCAAGTCATAAGGCGAGTTACGATGAAGGATATGGTCTAACTATTGACAATTTGTCAAGACCTCAAAATTTTACAAAAGTAAGGGAGGCAATACATTCCCACCCCGGAAACACACCGATACCGTCTGGAAAGCCTACCACTAAGCATGAGGGTGATATTGAGGCGGCACAAAGGGTAAATAGATTGAATCAATTCCCGGAGTTTAAGATATTTATACCTATTAATAAGAGCTATATCACCTATTCTTCCGGGTCTGTGTTAAAAGATTTTATAAAATGAAGTATACATATATCATAATAATTATAGTCTGGAGCATTTTGGTCGCATTTGTATGGACTGATACTCGTATTGTTACAGATGAAAGCGTAACCGGCAGTGAAGTGATAGATATTGAATCATGGGATACACTTAGGGTAGAGACCGATAAATATTTATTAGTTCCACAGCTTGAGATTACAGATAGTCTGTTGCTTGATTTGATAAGATTAAGCGCCGTGAAGTTTTGTAAAGAGAATAATTTGAGCGCTGATAAATATTCTTATAGTATATGGTTGGAATCCATCGGAAATAATAAGTTTGAGTTTTACACGGATAAAAAATATGTAACAACTGATACTATAAAGATAAGTGGCGGGATAGAGCAAATAGGGTTTATATCAATTATTTATTTAGAAGAAACGAAATCTATATCCAATGGAAACTATAAAGAGCTTTATGGCGTAACTGATGTAGATGGATATATGGTTTTAATCAGAGGGATAGAGAATGATTTGCCCAATTATGTCAAATGTACTGATAAGTATTACCGATGCAAATTGTACTATTCTGATAGAGATATTACTCCGGGAGTATTTTGGTATTTCGAATATTATCCGGAAATTAAAACCGTGAAATTGAAACGGAAACGTTTTGCATTGGGACAGAAATATGTGAATATGCATCCGCTCGTTATTGATGACCCATTTGATTGGTAACTCTAATGTTAAGTATATTGATGAATAAGATAGCTTACTTGATATGGTTGATTGTAGTGCTGATAGTGCCTTGTAATCTCTTTTCAGGGGTATTAGAACACACAAAGATAAAGGAGGTAAAAGTTCTTACTATATTTAATGATTCATTGCGGACGGAAGTCAAGCACCGAATGGCATTTACAAATGCGTGGTATAAGGACGGCAGCTTAATGATGAGCGTTGATGATTCGGTAAAGTTAGATTTACTATCAGATATTATATCAGAATTAAAATACGGAGAATATTTTGAATCTGTATATGATACATTTGATGCTGCTTTGGAGTGTGGCATAATATATAAGAATAATTTGGGGTGGAAATCAAAGTGTGAAGCACCCATTTCGCAGCTACGAATATTTTATAATGATGGAGGTGTTGATTTGATATGGGTTGGAAAGACAAAGGTTTATGTCAAAAATAGAGTTTATGATATGAGTAACCGTATGATGAATTTTATTGGCGAAAAATCAGAATATAAACCATTGACAAATTATGTCGGTGATGTGGATTTGGATGTAGTCACGATTAATGATAAAGTGCTATTATACGACTACAACGATTATACGGCTCATAGAGTAAAAAAGATTGTGATAAAGACTGATATGAGTGAACATGAATGCTTGTTCCGACCAATTAGCCTTAATAAGCTTAATTTTGAAAAAGAATGTGGTGAAGCCCATTATATTGATAATGTTGAAATTCTTGCCGAATTAATAAAAGATTTTGACTCGTTGCCTTTAGTTAAGAAGACTCATATTCCTGCAAATTCATCAGGCATGAGTATAAACCAAAAGGCATTAATGATGAACGCAAAACCTTTAATGTGGAAATCAGATGGAATACCTTTAGCTATGATTATATTGTATTATGAATCAGGTGCTACTGAAATATGTTGGATTGTCGGGACGTATTTACAGCGTGGTTTTGATGTATATGAATGCAGCGAATCACTTATAGAAAAAATTATGGCATCAGTGGCGGTGGCAAGACAAAAGATGGAAAGTCAAAACGAGCCGAATCACAGGTGAATAAATGGAACAAAGAGGAGAGGACAAGTAAATACGAATCACAAATAGTGGATGAGGTTCCTGCCGGAACCGGTGCCCGTGATAAAGCTTTGTATAAAGAACGAGAGCTCTCGGATAAATATCTCAATGATTTAGACCCTGAAAAGCACAAAAGACCCCGACCAAATAGAAAATTTAGATAAACAGATGTTTAACAAATAACAAGACAGCTATGTATTATTATTTAACAAATATTTTCCTTCGAATGAACGAATACGAAATAGATAAGGAATATC
>CAMWPX010000004.1 GCA_947176205.1 uncultured Porphyromonadaceae bacterium | reverse complement strand
GGGTTACCCCATTTATAATTAGTTTACTTTATTAAAATAATGATATTTCTGTAAAGCCGATACTATTACCATATATTGGTTAAAAATTATTATTGCCACAACAAATAATAAGAATTACATTGTGTATTTTATTCTAATACAATTCTTATACCCTGAAATTCATAGTGATGATTATTAGCACTACTTCTACGATACGTAGAACGACATTTATCTGAATCCGTATTATGTCCACCCCCTCTAGTAACATGTCGAGAATTGGGGTACATATCTCTTGGACTATTATAATCTGAACTTAACAAGTCAGAAGTCCACTCCCATACATTTCCACTCATATCATAAATACCTAATTCATTTGACTGTTTTGAACCTACAGGATGTGTTTTCTCATCAGCATTCTCATAATACCACCCAACTTTATCCAAGTCATTACCACCGCTAAATATGTATCCTTCTGATTTATTGCCTCCTCGCGCTGCATATTCCCACTCCACCTCAGTAGGCAAACGAAAATTTCGTCCAGTAATACGATTTAATCTAACAATAAATTCTAAGCAATCATACCAAGACAACTGCTCCACAGGCAAATTATCACCTTGAAAATGTGATGGATTATTCCCCATTACAGCTACCCATAACGCTTGCGTTACTTCTGTCTTGCATATATAAAAAGTTTTTACATACTCAATATGCGCCGGACGTTCATTATCATGACCATATTGAGAACCCATAACATAAGATCCTCCATCAACACGAACCATATCAAAAATTACACCATCAACATTAAATCGCTCAACATTTTCATCATTAGACTCATAGTCTTCATCAGAACAGCTAACTAAAGCACATAAAAGCGCAAACATTAAAAAATTTTTCATCGTTTTAATCACGTCAGCGACCTCAACTGACAGTTAATATTAAAAAATAGACATTAAAAGACTACGTGAGATCTTTACTGTCGCTTATCCAATGGTTGGAGGCTCTGGCATGCCTTACTTCTAAGATAAGCAACATGCAGAGGCCCCACGCAGATAATATGCTATAACTTTATTCGCAGATATACGTCCTACACGAATTAAGATATATACATATCCACTTGGACATCTACTGTTGCCACATCATTGAAGAAGTAGAGAAACTGCCAGATTTCCAACCATCAAAGATGCAGCGCATCAGCAAACGCGCTTTTAATATGTTTATAGACCAATCTAATAAAGATTATCTACAATGCAAATATAATAGTTATTTTTATTTTGTTACATATATTATTAATAAAAATCATTCATGGATTTAGCGTAAACAAGCTTAAACACATAGGGATAAAACAAATTACACTTACACTTATTTTTCATTATTGCTGTCCAATAAACTTTTAAAATTAAAGTAGCTCTGTAGAGTTGTAACCAAACTACATCCAACGTAAAATTCCCCTAACCGTAACCGTTGCCATGCGTTGCAATTACGCAACAAATTCATCAGTGAAAATCTCAATCAATGGAGAAGAGTGGGGTTCATCTTTCAATGGGGATAAAAACAGATAACCATCGAAATTATCCGCATAATTTCCTGTAACCGTGTTGTATTTGATTTCATAAATACCATCGAAAGGTTCATCGCCAAAAGGAGACCCTGCCAGCCTAAACCCAACAGGTCTGTTACCATTCTTTCAAATGCAAGGTCAAAAATACCACCACGTATAGGTGACTTATTTTCACCATTATTATCCCCGGAAAGAACGTGTTGAAATACGGTGAAGACATTGTCTTTTCCAACCCGGTCAGCGATTTGCGCTCCGGCAGTGAATCCTTCTTCAGTTCCATCTGCTGAAGAAGCAAACCCCTTTTGTTTAGATTTATAAGCATGAGCACAACCTACAAGAAACAAATTATTTCTTGCATCGGTCGACTGCGTACATGGTATTCACAATTATGTCAGCCATGTGCGTATTTCTATCTTCATCAGCCTTGTCTTCCTCTCGATTAGTAATCGCAGAATACGGAATCTGATAATCAGCCAACACTACCCGAACTTTTTTATCTTGAGGTAAAGTTCGGTTTTTCTCCCAAAGATTGCAGAGAAATTCAAACTCTCCCCTATCCCCACCAGCCGTTTAATTGCTCATCCTGGAATATCTTTATAATTAAATCTGAATCAAGATTTTCTGAACAAAGAAATTTATCCATTAACGGTTGATGATGCGATGGCAACTCCATAAAGACACATCCTAAATATCAGGGAATTCTGCTGATGACACAAGACGCTTCAGCATATCCCATGATACTTTTCTGCGATGATATTCGCCATTGATGACAAGTTTATGCGATACCAACATATCGAGAACAAAATCCTCAGGTGAAGTAGTGACATCAGAAAGAAAATCAACAAAAAGTGTCACATCATCAGGCACGCTATTTACTATGTCAATTCGTGGCAAATTATATAAGGTCATTGGCAGTTGAGCCTTAATCATATCCTCCGCTTTATTTTTATCTTCTGCAAGACATTGACCACCATTAACCCACCGTCCTTTTTCCAACCAACAATTATTCAGTAGAAAATACCCCTCACCATCAGTATGAGTTACAATAGTTGCCACTGAATCACGATAAATTATAATATCATCAATCTGTTCATTCAATACATAGGAACGGAGGTCATCATCCACTGCTTCATCCGTTCTATTGTCATTATAAAACTTAGATGTAGAAATCACATTTCAATTTTCACCTATACCGGATAACCGTACCCATGCCCTTGACAGGTAATAGTCAAGCGGAGAAGAAAGATTGATAGAGTCAAGTTGAAATTCTTTAACCTGCTCACCAACTTTCATGATTTTGAAATCCTATAAAGATTGAGAATAGCACCCACTCCAATAAGAAAGCAACAATACAGATAATATAAATCGCAATGGCATAATGAATTTTGTTTTGACTATCAAATATACACACTCTATACAAAATATCCAAAATACCCCGCTATGTGACATCACAACAAAGAGACTGCCTGACAACCAGCGTCAGACAGCCTCTTTGTTAGATTAGGGGTACTTTGGTGGCTATGGCACAAATTTATTCATCCTTTATAAGGTTAAATTTGGCTGAAATCTCTTTCTGGTCAATAGCCTGAAGCAAATTGAAACGTTTACGCTGAACTATATAGCCATCCTTTTCACATGTGACTTCTATCTGCACGTTACCCGCATTATTGTACGTCAAGCCCTTGATATCAAATGTTTCAGTTGATTCATAAGGGGTAGAACCGAGGAAATTTGAATTGGTATTCTTAACTTCGGGTGTAGATGAAACCACTCTCCACGTCACATCAGCTCCTTGTGGTTTTGAGGTAATATACCAACGGATTACCGTGCTTTCAAGTGCAGTATCACCTTTTCCATTCACCTGCTTGTTAGCTTCTTGTTTAGGCGAAGACGATTTCTTTAAGAAAAAGGCAATCCTATCCCAGTCAATATCCTTTAATGCATAGCCAAAAGCTTTGCTGAGAGCCTCCGATGGTGCCGAAGCGTTAGATGCAGGAGATTTTACTACAGCCGACCCGGTAGCATTGACATTGGGATAAACAAGTTTGTTATCGCGGTCATAAACTTCGACCCCAAGTTTAACTGTACCTTTCCAGCCTACACCGGTATAGTATCCCACATTATATTCTCGGATTATCACTGTCATAAGATAGTCAGTATTAATATCAGCGTTTAGAGTAAATCCAAGATTTCTCATATAACGGCGCATTGACTCTCCTACAAACTCATTCATTTGACCGGGTGTTTTCGGACAACCCGAACGATAAGCCGGATTAGCATCAAATTTTGTAAGAATATTCTCTGAATCACGGTTATCCTTAACATTCAATCTGATACCGTAGTCAAGATTTACAAACTGATTTCTGATTCCGTCATCACCAAGATATAGGTCTATTCTGGCAGGTGCTGATGGCAAAACCGGAGTGCTATTGGATTTGCTCGAGCCACAAGATGAAATTACAAACAGACCGGCTACAGGAACAAATATCTGTACAAAAAGATTTCTTAAATTCATATTGAAACTGCTAAAAGTTTACATTATTTAGTTGATTTAAGACGAATAAGTTTACCTTCTGCATGAGTGGTAAATGTAACGGTTTTCTTTCCGGTCTGCACGACGTTAGTTGAAATGGTCGGTTCAATAAGTCCGTCAGCACCTTGTTGCTGCACACTGTTTATCAAACGATATATGGCAAGGCGACGTACAATATCTTCAGGACTATATAATGATGTTGTCATATTTCTATCATCGTTCGTAAGATATCCCAAACGTGCGACTCCCTTGAATTTATCGATTGCCCATACGCCTGTTTTATCCTTTTTATACGTCAATGTAAAATCATCCTCCACACATTGAATCTGGATATGGTCATCTGATTTATATTCTACATTGATTGTAGCATCAGCATTGACCTTGTTAAGGAGATAATAATCTCCGGTTCTAAGATTCAAATCGCGGAAAGTTACCGTGCTGACAGTGTTAACAGCTTGAGGAATCACGCTGCGCTGTTGTGAGCCACATGAGCTGATTAATATAATACCTAATACTGGGACTCCAAATTTTACAAGGTTATTTAATAATTTCATTGTAGGAATAGTAAAAATGATTGATAAAATTTTTATTTTAATCAGTCCTAAGTTCTTAAGGTATAGACAATAAAAAGCGTGGACTGAAACTTTATTTGTTATCCACGTATCGCCAAACACGTTGCAACCAAATAAGTAAAAGCCCACGTTATAAACGTGAGCGTCAACCTTTTACTTCTGGTTGCATTATACAAAATTGGCGATTTTGGATAACCGAAATATAAAGTTACGCTGTTTATCTAATATGTCTTTTTGTCGTTATTACTTCATAGGCAAATTCATTTTTGTTGGATATACAAAGGTAATAATTAAATTTATAATTACAATGTCAACTATATAAAAGCACAGACCATAATACGACGAGAGGGTATGTCGACGGCATACCCTCTCGTATTTACGTATGTAATTATTCTTAGAACAGGTGGAAGCTGACTGTCAGACCGGCCATTACGATAGCCACCATTGACATCAACTTGATAAGAATGTTAAGGCTCGGACCGGAAGTATCTTTGAACGGGTCACCTACGGTGTCACCTACTACAGTGGCTTTATGAACTTCACTGCCTTTACCTCCGAAGTTACCTTCCTCGATATACTTCTTTGCATTATCCCAGGCACCACCTGAGTTAGCCATAAATATAGCGAGAACAAATCCGGCAGAAAGACCGCCTACGAGCAAACCAATCACACCGGGCACTCCGAATATCACACCTACAAGTATAGGAACGATAATGGCAAGCAACGAGGGGAAAATCATCTCACGCTGAGCTCCCTTGGTGGAAATCTGCACGCAACGTGCATAATCAGGTTCTGCCTGACCGGTAAGTATACCTTTTATTTCGCGGAACTGACGACGAACTTCCTCTACCATGTGCTGAGCGGCACGACCTACGGCATTCATAGTCAAGCCGCAGAACAAGAATGCCATCATTGCTCCGATAAACATACCTGAAAGCACTTTCGGACTCATCAGATTGACCTCAAAGTAATTCATGAAGTCAGTGAACGTAGCTTCATTAACTGCCTTACCACAAATCAGCTGTGATGCATCAATACGTTCAATGCCGATACGGATTTCTTCAATGTACGATGCAAGCAAGGCGAGACCGGTAAGCGCAGCCGAACCGATAGCAAAACCTTTACCGGTAGCTGCAGTAGTATTACCCAGTGAGTCAAGAGCATCAGTGCGGCGACGCACTTCTTCGCCAAGTCCACTCATTTCAGCATTACCGCCGGCATTGTCGGCAATAGGACCATAAGCATCAGTGGCGAGAGTGATACCGAGAGTAGAAAGCATACCTACAGCAGCGATACCAATACCATAAAGACCCATACCCACATTTGTGAAATCAAATCCGGAAGCAAACCAGTAAGACAGTATAATACCGGCAACAACTGCGATAACAGGTACAGCTGTAGAGACCATGCCAAGACCAACGCCTGAAATAATCACTGTAGCAGGACCGGTCTTACCACTTTCAGCCAATTTGCGTGTAGGTTTATATGACTGCGAGGTATAGTACTCTGTAGAGCGTCCGATTATTATTCCGACAAGCAGACCGATTACAACAGCAGTGCTTATCAAAGCCCAGTTCTGAATGTTAAGAAGCCACATTATAAGGAATGTAGCACCTACTATCAGGATAGAACTTAAATTAGTTCCGAATGAAAGTGCTCCGAGAAGCTGCTTCATCTTAGCGTTTTCATTAGTGCGAACACAGAATATACCTATAATAGAAAGTAGAATACCTACAGCGGCTATAAGCATGGGAGCCATAACTGCCTTGGTCTGCATGGCTACATCACCGGTAGAGATGAAAGCAGCCGCTCCAAGAGCCGAAGTAGCAAGGATAGAACCGCAATATGATTCATACAGGTCAGCGCCCATACCAGCCACGTCACCTACGTTATCACCTACGTTATCGGCTATAGTCGCCGGGTTACGGGGGTCATCTTCAGGAATACCAGCCTCAACCTTACCGACAAGGTCGGCTCCAACGTCAGCAGCTTTGGTATAAATACCGCCACCAACACGCGCGAACAAAGCTTGTGTGCTGGCACCCATACCGAATGTAAGCATCGTTGTTGTAATCATGCACAATTTAGCAGTAGGAGCACCTGCCACATCCACTATGGCATCAAGAAGAAGATACCAGAAAGATATATCAAGCAGTCCGAGACCTACCACTACAAGTCCCATCACCGCGCCGCTGCGGAAAGCCACACGCAGACCGGAGTTAAGCGAACGGCGAGCGGCATTAGCTGTACGCGCCGAAGCATAGGTAGCAGTCTTCATACCGAGATAACCTGCAAGTCCGGAGAAGAAGCCACCGGTAAGGAATGCCACGGGTACCCAATGATTCTGCAAATCAAAGCCATAAGCCATGATTGAAAATACCACTACAAGCACAAGAAATACCACTCCTACTATCTTATACTGCTGTTTAAGATAGGACATGGCACCTTTACGCACATGTGATGCGATTTTTTTCATCAAGTCGGTTCCCTCGCTTTCTTTCATCATACCGCGATAAAAGAACCATGCAAATCCCAATGCCAGCAACGCTGACACCGGAACTAACCAAAACAACCAATTTTCCATGGTGTAAAAATGTTTTTTATTAAGTTAATTGAAAGGATTATTTTAATGCAAAGTTACACTTTTTTCACAACTACTCACTCTTTCACTCCCATTTCTGAAAGCACAACCAGCATTTTCCGTAAGATTTCATCATTACATAAATTACCAATACTTCCCTCATGGGTATGGTGCACACTACGTGTCGGCACATAAGTGCCGTCCTGCACCTGCATACCTATCTTCCGGTAAGCATCACGGAATGGCATACCCTCAGCAGCAAGCCGATTGACATCCTCTACCGTAAAGAGATAATCATAACGCGAATCTTCAATTATATGATTATTGACCTGAATATGACCAAGCATAAATGTACACATATCGAAACACTCGCGTATAGTATCCATAGCCGGGAAAAGTATATCCTTAAGCAATTGCAAATCACGATTATATCCCAACGGCAAGTTTCCCACAAGGTATCCTACCTCATCAGGCAATGCCTGCAGTCGGTTACATTTACCTCGCAATATCTCGAAAACATCCGGATTCTTCTTATGCGGCATAATACTTGACCCGGTTGTAAATTCATCAGGGAAGGATATGAATCCGAAATTACCGCACATCCATAAGCATACGTCCATTGCAAAATGACCCAATGTAGATGCAAGCGATGCAATAGCCATAGCAAGACTACGCTCAGTCTTTCCACGACTAATCTGTGCAGCCACCACATTATAATGCATTGTCGGAAACTCAAGCAGACGGGTGGTCATGGTTCGGTCAAGAGGAAAAGAAGAACCATAGCCGGCCGCCGAACCGAGCGGATTCTGATTAGCTATGTGATAAGCCGCCAACAGCATCTGCATATCATCCACAAGTGTTTCTGCGTATGCTCCGAACCACAATCCCATGGATGAGGGCATGGCTATCTGCAGATGCGTATAGCCCGGCATAAGCACATCTGAATACTTATCACTGAGTTCCTGCCATTTCCTGAAAGTTTCAAAAACGGTCCCGGCTATCAGTTGTATCTGATGACGGAACATCAATTTCAAATCCACAAGCACCTGGTCGTTACGCGACCGTCCGGCATGTATTTTTTTACCTATATCTCCTAATCGGCGTGTAAGCATGAACTCCACCTGAGAATGGACATCCTCCACACCCTCTTCTATCACAAATTCACCGTCATCTATCACTTTGGCAATCTCTTGCAGACCTTCGGTGAGCTTAGTCAGCTCTTCCTTAGTCAGCATACCGATACTTTCAAGCATCTTTATGTGCGCCAACGAACCCTGTACATCATACGGTGCCAACCGTAAATCAAGTTCGCGGTCATTTCCTACGGTAAATTCCTCTATTAATCTATCCGGTTCAAAACCTTTATTCCATAACTGCATAGCTCATCAAATTATCAATAAACGTGGAATATTTCACACACGCATTTTCTATTTCTTCAATTACAATATATTCATCAGCTTTATGACTTCGGCTTGATTGCCCCGGTCCCATTTTTATAGAAGGAATATCAGGCATCAAAGCCATATCCGATGTAGTCGGTGACACAAACGGCCGTGCTCCGCTTGCTACAGCAGCTTTAACTAATGGATGCTCCATATCTATAGCCGATGCCCTGACGCGCGTTGACCTCGGCATTGCATCACTTTTCAACTTAGACGCAACTATTTTCACAGTTTCCTCATTGGTATACGCATCAGTGGTACGGATATCAACCACAAATTTACACTCGTCAGGGACGACATTATGCTGTGTCCCGGCAGAAATCATAGTAGCAGCCATAGTAATCGGACCAAGCAACTTACTTTCACGTTCAAAAGTAAAATCACGTAACCGCGCAATATCTTCTATAGCTTTATATATAGCGTTTTCCCCTTCACCACGCGCCACATGCCCTGCTCTGCCATGAGCGATACAATCAAGTACCACCAGTCCGCGCTCGCCTATCGCCACATCCATACCGGTGGGTTCACCCACCAAAGCCATTACCGGAATTATTCCGCGCTCTTCAAGATATGGCAAAAACATTCGCATGCCACCCTCACCCATCACTTCTTCCTGTGCTGTAAGTGCAAGTAAAATATTTACAGGTGTCTTTTTATCAAAATAATTTAGAAAAGTAGCGGTCAGACTTACCACGGAAGCTCCGGCATCATTACTGCCAAGCCCATAAAGCTTACCATCACTTACTACAGGTAAAAAAGGGTCACGCGTATAACCGCTTACCGGGCGTACCGTATCGATGTGTGAATTAAGCATCAACGTGGGTCGAGCCGGGTCAAAATCCCGCTGTACAGCCCACACGTTATTTCCAATGCGATTTGGTGATACACCATAATCGCTCAGCAAACCATATATTATATCTGCCACCTCTTTTTCTTCTCTCGAAACAGAAGGCGTAGCAATCATCTGTTTCAACAGACTGACCGGTGAGAATCCATTCATCGGCATATCACAGTGGCTGTATTGTCCAACAATCCCGAGGCATGCTTTATAACCACCTTGCCTACTCCACTATTTATAGCATTGAACGCATTCGTGATTTTTGGTATCATTCCTCCCGATACCACACCTTCTGATTTCAATTCTTTGAATGTAGACTCGTTAATATACGGAATCACACTTGTGATATCATCCGGATTACTCAACACTCCCGGCAACTCGAAACAATATACCAAAGTGACATCCCGCTCTTGTGACATTGCCACTGCCAGTGTCGACGCGACAGTATCTGCATTGCAGTTAAGCAACTGGCCTTTACCATCATGCGCTATGGCACTCATAACAGGCACCACACCATTATCAAGCATTCCCGCAAGCAAACTTACATTGACTCCATCCGGCGATAAATCACCGACAAATCCATAATCAATCGGAACGGGATTACGCCGAACACCTGTAACAACGTGTCCATCGGCACCGGTCATTCCCAAGGCATCAACTCCCGCCGCTTGTAATCCTGCTACAACACGCTTGTTGACCAATCCGGCATACACCATCGTTACAACTTCAAGGGTAGCCGCATCGGTAACTCTGCGACCTTCAATCATGACGGTTTCCAATCCTAATGCAGCACTCATGCGTGTCGCTTCTTTTCCTCCGCCATGCACTAATATCTTATCTCCGTTATATTGGCTGAAATCACTTATAAAGCAACTCAGCATTTCAGGATTATCAACTACGTTTCCTCCTATCTTAATTACTGTAAGCGGCTTTTTCATAAATCTGAAAGTATTTTCGCAAGTACAGTCTGAGCGGAAATCTCACGATTGGCAGCTTCTGGAATCACAATACTTCGAGACGAATCAATCACTTCATCAGCCACTATCATATTACGGCGCACGGGCAGACAGTGCATAAAGTAAGCATTATCGGTCAACGCCATAGCCTCTTTGGTCACAGTCCAACTTTTATCGGTAGATAATACTTTACCATAATTCGGGTCAGCATAAGCCGACCAGTTTTTGGCATAAATAAAATCAGCACCTTCAAATGCCTTATCACGGTCATATTCCACCTTGGCATTGCCCACGAAAAGCGGGTCAAGTTCATATCCGTGAGGATGTGTGATTACAAAGTCATAATCAGTAGCATTCATCCATTCACAAAATGAATTAGGCACAGCCTGAGGCAACGCTTTAGGATGTGGAGCCCATGTCAACACCACTTTAGGACGAACCTTGGTCTTGTATTCCTCTATAGTTATCAAATCAGCAAAAGACTGAAGCGGATGACGTGTAGCTGCTTCCATGCTTATAACCGGACGTCCGCTATAGTCAATAAACTGGTTTAGGATTTTCTCATTATAATCTGCTTCCTTGTCTGTGAGCGATGCAAACGACCTCACGCCTATTATATCACAGTAACTTGCCATTACCGGAATAGCTTCAAGAAGATGCTCGGCTTTGTCTCCGTCCATTATAACTCCGCGCTCTGTCTCCAATTTCCACGCACCTTGATTGACATCAAGCACCATCACATTCATACCCAGATTCATTGCCGCTTTCTGAGTGCTGAGACGCGTACGAAGACTGGAATTAAAAAAGAGCATAAGCAAAGTCTTATCCTGTCCCAAGTGCTTATATGCAAATTTATTACGTTTTATCTCAAGAGCATCCCTGACAGCTTTACGCCATGACCCTATATCATTGACACAAGTAAATTTCTTCATAGCTCCAATTTATCAAATCTGTTTACAAAATCTTCAGCCATCTCTTTGGTAAGACTCAACGCTGGAAGAAGACGCACTGTCGATTTGCCGGCTCCACCCGTAAACACCTGCTGCTCGAACAACAATCGCTTACGAACATCAGCAGCCTCACCTTCTACATCAAAACCTATCATCAGTCCCCTACCTCTGAGATTCAATGCAGCATTACGTTTTCCAAGCATCGACATAAGATAGCTGCCTACTTCAGCCGCATTTTCCACAAGATTTTCTTGCTTCATAACTTCCAATACGGCTATAGCCGCAGCACAAGCAAGATGGTTACCTCCAAATGTAGTTCCAAGCATACCTTTTCTTGCTTCTATGTCAGGTGAAATCAATACAGCACCCATCGGGAAACCATTGGCAATACCCTTGGCACAGGTAATTATATCCGGTTTCATAGCACTATATTGATGAGCAAAGAACTTACCGGTACGTCCATAACCCGATTGTATTTCATCAGCAATAACCAGTGTACCGTATTTATGAGCTTCTTCGCTTAGCTTATTCATGAATTCATCATCAGGAACTCTAATTCCGGCAACACCTTGAATACCTTCTATGATTACAGCGCAATATTCTTCTGTAGAAAGTAATCGACGGGCTTCTTCTATATTTCCCCATTCACAGAACGTAACATTATCCGTTGTATTGAAAGGTGATACTATACGAGGATTATCAGTCAGAGCAACAGCACCGGAAGTTCTACCATGGAACGCTCCCGAAAATGCAAGCACCTTTGCTCTGCCGGTATGAAACGAAGCCAGTTTCACTGCATTCTCATTGGCTTCCGCACCACTATTACATAAAAACAAAGAGTATCCGGGATAACCGCACGCTTGTCCGAGCAACTCGGCAAATTCTTCCTGAAGCGAATTTTTTACGGAATTGGAATAAAAGCCCAACCGATTTAACTGTCTGCCTACAGCCGATATATAATGCGGATGGCTATGACCTATGGATATTACCGCATGACCTCCATATAAATCCATATATTTCGTTCCATCTGCGGTGTAAACATAATTTCCCCTGCCTATCACCGGTTCTATATCATACAAAGAATATACATCAAAAAGATTCATCGTCAATTGATATTAGTATGTGGAAGCCTTCAATTTTAATCCCATATCTTCAGGCAAGCCAAACATCAGATTCATATTTTGCACTGCCTGACCGGATGCCCCTTTCAATAAATTATCTATGGCACAAGTCACCAAAAGCCTGTCACCGCTTTTTCCAATACCTATAAAAGCCTTATTGGTATTGACCGCCATTTTCATATCTATATTGCCATCAACTACATGTGTAAAACGGCTTGAGGCATAAAATTCCTTATACAACTCTTTGATTTCATCTATAGACTTATCACAACGGGTGTGAGCCATTACAAAAATTCCACGCGGATAATCCCCTCTGACAGGAATAAAATTAAGCGACACTTTCAATTCGGGCATCAACTTCCTTAACGTACGATTTATTTCGGCAAGATGCTGATGAGTGAACACCTTATATACCGACAGATTATCATTGCGCCAACTGAAATGTGTAGTGGAGGAGGGCTTTACTCCGGCACCCGTACTTCCGGTAATACCGGTTATCTGCACATCATCGGTCAATAATGATGATGAAGCTAACGGCAGTAATGCCAATTCAATAGCTGTAGCAAAACAACCCGGATTTGCGATACGCTCCGCTGACTTTATCATTTCACGCTGCAGTTCCGGCAAGCCATAGACGTAATCAGATGTTTCATCCCTAAAATCTTGCGCCAAATCTATAACTTTAAGTCCTGCAGGATATTCTCTTTCAGCCCAAAATGCACTGCTCGCACCATGACCTGAACATAAGAAAAGACAGTCAAGTCCCTCAAGATTCACTTCTCCACCCTCAAAGGACATATCGATATCACCTGTCAATGTCGGGTGCACGTTACTTATAAGTTCGCCTGCATGAGATGATGAATATACTCTGGCAATCTCAACCTCAGGATGATGCACAAGCAACCGAAGTAACTCACCTGCCGTATAACCGGCAGCTCCTACAATCCCTACTTTAATCATTCGATGATGAATGTTTGCCGGTTACACTATAATATATTTTCATTGGATTAGCCATAATAGCTGTAAATCCTTTAACATCATCGGCAGTCCAAGCCTTGTTAACTTCACCGTATTCGCCGAAATCATTGTTCATCAAATCAAACGGTGTAACCACACCGACCAAAGTATAGCTATATGGACGAAGGGTTATCTCTACCGTACCGGTAACATGCTCCTGCGTACTTTCAATAAACTTCTCCATATCACGCATCACAGGGTCAAGATATTGAGCTTCATGCAAGAACATGCCATACCAAGTAGACAGCTGTTCTTTCCAATACGACTGCCATTTGGTCAAAGTATGCTTTTCAAGCATTTTGTGAGCCGCAATAATAAGTACGGGAGCAGCCGCTTCAAATCCGACACGACCTTTGATACCGATAATCGTATCTCCGATATGCATGTCTCTACCTATACCATATTTACTTCCTATAGACTCTATCTCACGGATGGCATCTACAGGATTCTCAAATATAACACCATTGACTCCTACCGGCTCACCTTTCTTAAATTCTATAGTGAGAGTTGATGGCTCTGTAGCCGTAACCTGTGAAGGATATGCATGCTCAGGTAAAGTTTTCGAGGAATCAAGAGTTTCTTTACCTCCTACACTTGTACCCCACAGACCTTTATTGATGGAATATTCCATCTTCTTAAAATCAGCTTCATAACCATGCCGACGCAAATAATCTATCTCATAGTCACGGGTTAGAGTCAAGTCACGGGTAGGTGTAATAATCTCCATTGCAGGGGCAAGTACCTTAAAAGTCAAATCAAAACGCACTTGGTCGTTACCGGCTCCTGTAGACCCATGAGCCACAGCGTCGGCACCGATAGCCTTGGCATGGTTAATAATCGCGATTGCCTGAAATATACGCTCGGATGACACACTTATAGGATATACTCCCCCACGAAGCACATTACCGGCTATCATGTATTTTATACTTTTGTTATAATACTCGTCAGTAACATCAAGCGTAGTATGAGTAGTGGCACCAAGCTTCATCGCTTTTTCCTCTATAACCTTAAGTTCTTCATCGGAAAAACCGCCGGTATTAGCTATAGCCGTATGAACTTCATAGCCTAAATCTTCACTAAGATATTTTACACAGAACGAGGTGTCAAGACCGCCGCTGAATGCAAGTAATACTTTCTTCTTATTATTTTCTGTAGACATAATTATCTGTTATTTACCTAATTTCAAAATTTTCCTCAATGCTCCCATTCGCTGTTTGGGTTCAGGATGCTCAGCCGGGTCATAAAGCATACCTGTACATAAGCACATTTTCTTCTTGTTCCTCATAAGGATATCATAGTTTACACAACCTTGACATCCTTGCCAAAACTCCTCATCATCAGTCAATTCCGAGAATGTCACAGGACGATATCCCATACGGGAATTCAGCTTCATCACCGGTAGTGATGTCGTAATACTAAATAATTTGGCAAATGGAAAACGTAAACGGGCCAATTCAAATGTTTTTGCTTTTATTTTAGCGGCAAGTCCTCCATGACGGTATTCCGGATCAACAATAAGACCGGAAGTAGCCACAAAATCGCCATGCCCCCAACACTCTATATAACTGAAGCCCACCAATTTTTCACCCTGCATAGCTACAACCGCTTTACCTCCGGTGATTTTTGCCGATATGTATTCCGGGGAGCGGCGGGCTATACCCGTACCACGCTGTAATGCCGATTCATAAATCAAATCGCAGATGCGTTCGGCATGTACCGCATGCTCGGGCTGTGCATACTCCACACTAATTTCTTCTTCACTCATTATAATTTATAAATAAATAAATATTCGCAAAAAATACATCGCTAATGGTCTTTGTTTTTTTTGTATATATATACATTTTTGCAGTAAACGTCCATTAATTAAAATTTTTTACACTTTCAGTGTGTTTTTTGACGCAATAATATCTACCCTACATTGACCTCCGCGTAAAAATGCTTAATTTTGTGCTCAGTAATATATAATGTAAAATTAAATATGGCTCAGAAACCATCGATACCAAAAGGGACACGTGACTTCGGAACAACCGAAATGGCACGAAGAAATTATATTTTTGACACCATCAAAGATGTATTTCGTCTGTACGGTTTTTCCCAGATAGAAACTCCTGCCATGGAAAATCTATCAACGTTAATGGGTAAATACGGAGAAGAGGGTGACAAACTTCTGTTCAAAATACTTAATTCCGGTAATTACCTGCAAAATGTAGATTCCGAACTATTGTCTTCGGATAACCATATCCACCTGACCTCTAAGATATCAGAAAAAGGATTACGATATGACCTTACCGTACCGTTCGCACGATATGTAGTGCAACATCGTAATGAACTTCAGATGCCATTCAAGCGCTTTCAGATACAACCGGTATGGCGTGCTGACCGTCCACAAAAAGGGCGCTATCGTGAATTCTATCAGTGTGATGCCGATATCGTCGGTTCTGACTCATTAGTTAACGAGATAGAACTGCTTCAACTAATCGATGAGGTATTTCGCCGCTTAGGAATACGCATTATTATAAAACTGAACAACCGTAAGATTCTCGCCGGAATTGCCGAACTCATAGGGGAACCTGACAGATTGATTGATATCACAGTCGCTATAGACAAGATTGACAAAATCGGATTGGATAACGTATGCGCCGAACTGACGGAACGTGGTATAAGTGCTACTGCTATAGAGATGCTCAAACCTATTTTGCTTATTAGCGGCTCAACTTCGGAACGACTCACTGCATTAGGTCAACTTCTTGAAAAATCCGCAACCGGTACGGAAGGTATCTCCGAACTGACTACTGTTATCAAGGGTCTGGAATCGTTAGGTATGACAGCTTCGGTAGAATTAGATGTATCACTGGCACGCGGCTTAAATTATTATACCGGCACCATTATCGAAGTTAAAGCTGCTGATGTAGCTATAGGCAGTATAACCGGTGGCGGACGATACGACAATCTCACCGGAGTATTCGGAATGCCTGGATTATCAGGTGTAGGAATTTCATTCGGTGCTGACCGCATTTACGATGTTCTCAACACACTTGAGTTATATCCGTCGACAGCCGGGATATCCACCAAAGTTATTTTCGCAAATCTTGGCACGGAGGAATGCGCTGTATCCATGAAAATTCTGAAACGGATGCGCGAACATGGTATTGCCGCTGAAATATATCCCGATACCGCAAAAATGAAGAAACAAATGACCTATGCCGATAATAAAGGTATTCCGTTTGTAGCTATAATCGGTGAATCTGAAATGGCTGACGGTACTATTACGCTTAAAAATATGGCTGACGGTACGCAACGTACTGTTACACCCGACGAAGCTGTCGCTATGCTGTCATAAATTTCACAACACACACTTTTTCTGCAAAATTATTTCATATTATCAAAATTTAGTCTATCTTTGCAGCATTATGACACGATTTTATGCATATAACTATTTTGGATTTTATTTTTACCATGAATAAAATCGGGATTTTATATGCATTTGATTTGAAAATAACGTAACAGATTAAACAAACTATATATCCCGATCCTCATCAAGGTTCGGGATTTTTTTGATATGACGCAAAACATCACCATACAAGGTATAGCCGGTTGCTATCACGATGCTGCCGCAAGAGATTATTTCGCAAAATATTTTCCTGAAACAGATATCAACACCATAGAGTGCGATAGCTTTCCGCATCTGTTTGATACGCTTGATTCAGACCCATCACTTAAAGGTATAGTCGCGATTGAAAACACCATAGCCGGTCCACTTCTGCAAAATCATGAACTCCTGCGAAAAAGCAATCTCGTTATCGCCGGGGAACATAAAATGCGTATATCGCATGTTCTTGCTGCGCTACCGGGACAAACTCTCAATGACATAACCGAAGTTTGTTCACACCCTATGGCACTTATGCAATGCGAACAATTTCTGCACACGCTTCCCAAAGCCAAAATGACAGAAACCTTTGACACTGCCGGAGCCGCGCGACATATTGCCGAAAATCATCTGATGGGACAAGCTGCAATCTGTGGTGCATACGCAGCACATCTTTACGGACTGGATATTCTTGCTGAAAGCATTGAAACAAATAAACGAAATTTTACCCGTTTTCTGATTCTTTCCGATAAATACTCAGAGAACAAAAACGTGACCGATAACGATATAAATAAAGCATCCATAGTCTTCACCCTGCCACACACCAATGGAGCATTATCAAAAGTACTGACCATACTATCGTTTTATGATATAAATCTCACCAAGATACAATCTACCCCTATAATAGGAAGAGAATGGGAATATCGATTTTATATCGACCTAACTTTTGACAGCTATGCACGCTACCAACAAGCTATAAATGCTATCCTTCCACTTCTAACCGATTACAAATCACTTGGACAATATAAAGAATGCGATAATGAAATCTGACAATTATAATATCAAACCTGCCGAACGTCTTCAGTCTACAGGCGAATACTACTTTTCACGAAAACTTCGTGAAATAGCTTCTTTACGTTCTCAAGGTCACGACATAATATCTTTGGGCATCGGCGGACCGGACCGTCCACCACACGACAGCGTCATAGATACACTATGTCAAGAAGCCCACAAAGCTACAGTCCACGGTTATCAGAATTCCGGAAGCATACCCGAACTACGTCAAGCTTTCTGCAATTGGTATGCACGGCATTATGATGTAACTATTAATCCGGATAATGAAATTTTACCCTTAATCGGCTCTAAAGAAGGTGTACTCCATATTTCTCTCGCATTTCTTAATCCGGGCGACGGAGTTCTTATACCGAATCCGGGCTATCCCACATATTCGTCAGTAAGCAATCTGATTGGAGCTAAAATTTTCACATATCCTCTTACTGAAGATAACGGCTGGTATCCTGATTTCGAAGCTTTGGAACAGCTACCATTGGAACACATAAAATTAATGTGGCTCAACTATACCCAAATGCCTACTGGCGCACCGGCTACTCGTGAACTCTTTGAACGTGCGGTGGCTTTCGGCAAAAAGCATGGTATTGTAATAGCCCACGATAATCCTTACAGTTTTATTCTGAATGACTCTCCTATGAGCATAATGCAGATTCCGGGGGCAAAAGAAATTGCATTAGAACTTAACTCTTTGAGCAAAAGTCATAATATGGCTGGATGGCGAATGGCTATGGTCACATCCAATCAGCAATTTATCTCATGGATTCTACAAGTAAAATCCAATATTGACTCAGGGCAATTCCGCCCTGCCATGCTTGCTGCCGTAAAAGCGCTTGAACTGCCCGACAGCTGGTACTCCGAACTCAATCAAGTTTATTCAGAACGAAGAAAAATAGCTGAACAAATCATGACAGCTCTCGGATGTAAGTATTCACTCACGCAAAAAGGTCTGTTCTTATGGGGAAAGGTGCCCGAAATATATCCTGACGGAACATCTCTTGCTGACCGACTGCTATACGAAGCTGACATATTCGTTACTCCCGGATTCATATTCGGCACCCAAGGCAAACAATATATACGTATATCTCTTTGCGCCGACACATCAAAACTTAATGCAGCACTTAACAGAATAATAAATCTAAATATCAAATAAAATGGACGTTATAGCACCATTAAAATTCCCGTGTATAGAATCTGGTCAACCCATCGTAATAGCCGGTCCGTGCAGCGCCGAAACCCGCCAGCAAGTTATAGACACAGCCAAGGGTCTTGCTGACTCAGGCATAAAAATATTTAGAGCCGGTATATGGAAACCGCGTACAAAACCGGGCGGATTCGAGGGTATCGGTACGGATGGTCTCGAATGGCTAAAAGAAGTAAAAAATACCACTGGAATGCTTATTGCTACGGAAGTTGCTACACGTAACCATGTGGAAGAAGCTCTTGCTGCCGGAGTAGATATACTATGGATTGGCGCACGCACTTCCGCCAATCCATTTGCCACACAGGAAATAGCCGATGCCATAGCCAGATGCGGTCGCACTGACGTAACCGTACTTGTAAAGAACCCGATTAATCCTGATATCGAACTTTGGGTAGGCGCTCTCGAACGTCTGTATAATGCCGGCATACATAATTTAGGTGCTATTCACCGCGGCTTCAGCACATATGGTAAACATCTGTACCGCAATATGCCTCAGTGGCGAATCCCTATAGAATTAAGGCTTCGTTTCCCATCAATGACGATTATATGTGACCCATCACATATCGGTGGTAAACGAGAACTTATAGCACCTCTTTCACAACAAGCCATGGATATGGGTTTCAATGGTCTTATCATAGAATCTCATTGCAGTCCTGACGATGCATGGAGCGATGCTTCCCAACAAATCACGCCTGAGATACTGAATTTCATCCTTAATACTCTGGTAATCCGTGATACATCCACCACTACCGAAAATCTTACGTTGTTACGACAGCAAATTGACCGTATAGACAATGAGCTGCTTGAAATTCTTAGCCGCCGCATGGCTGTGTCACGTGATATCGGACGCTACAAGAAAGAGCACCGCATGACTGTAGTACAGCCCGGACGCTACAACGACATAATACATTCGCGGCTTGAAGTAGCAAAAAAGATGGGTATCGGAGAGGATTTTATGAAAGTAATTCTTCTTGCCATACACGATGAATCCGTTCGTCAGCAGATTGAGATAGTTCAAGACCGCATAAAATAATAAACAGTCGCAATAATTTTATGAAGATTCTTATACTCGGTGCCGGAAAAATGGGCACGTTTTTCTCTGACCTTCTTTCAGCCGACCATCAGGTAGGGATATATGACCCGGATCCGTCAAAACTCCGTTTCACATACGGAGCTGAACGATTCAGCGATGTCAATGATGTCGATGGCTTCGCTCCAGAGTTGGTTATAAACGCGGCAACTGTAAAATATACCTTAGAAGCGTTCCGCAATATCTTACCGCATATCCCGGATGACTGTATATTATCCGACATCGCTTCTGTAAAAACCGGATTACCTGAATTTTATGCCGAATGCAATCACCGATATGTCTCTACACACCCTATGTTCGGACCTACATTCGCATCACTAAGTAATCTTGAAAATGAAAATGCCATAATCATAACCGAAGGCGATACAGCCGGTCGTGAGTTTTTCCATAAGCTATACCAATCCCTGCATCTTAATATCGCAGAATATACCTTTGCCGAGCATGACCTTACCATAGCATACTCATTATCCATTCCTTTTGCATCCACGCTCGTATTCGCTTCTGTAATGAAGCATCAGGATGCTCCGGGGACGACATTCAAACGCCATAAACGCATTGCCGACGGACTGATGAGTGAAGATGACTACCTGCTAAGCGAGATTCTGTTCAATCCGCATACATCGCGACAACTTGAAAAAATCCAACAACAATTACGCACTCTTCAATCCATAGTAGAACGGCATGATAGCGATGGAATGAAAAATTATCTTGACCGTGTGCGTGAGAATCTTAAATAAACTCATTATCTTTGTGGTGCAATGAGCGAAGAAAAACTCAAGTCATCGGCTAAAAACATATTTACCGGATATCTTACACGCCAGCGATTGCGTAAGACACCCGAACGATTTGCTATACTTGAGACCGTGATGAGTACACCTTCGCATTTCTCTATCGACGGATTACATGCCGCATTAGATAATGATGGCTATCATGTGAGCCGCGCCACCATCTATAACACCATCATACTGCTTATTGATGCCGGATTAGTGCGACGCAACGCATTCAACAACGGCACACCCCGTTATGAAAAGATTACAGGACTGACAAAACATTATCACCTTGTATGCACAAAATGCGGGAAAATAAAGGAAGTAAAAGATGCTGAATTAGACATATTGCTTTCATCACGACGCTATCCGAAATTTCATCCGGTGTATGCCGATGTTTATATTCATGGTATCTGCTCGAGATGTATGCGTAAATCACAACCGACTGTAACCAATAACTGAGTATTCAATTCTTTATAATAACACCAAAATGAAAATAGACGTTTTACTCGGACTCCAATGGGGTGATGAAGGAAAGGGTAAGGTAGTGGACGTACTTACACCACACTACGATATAATAGCCCGCTTTCAAGGCGGACCTAATGCCGGACACACATTGGAATTTGAAGGTAAAAAATATGTGCTCCGCTCGATACCATCAGGTATTTTCCAACATGGACAGACCAATCTGATAGGTAACGGAGTGGTTCTTGACCCGATACTGTTCCGCCAGGAAGCAGAAGCACTTGAAAAGTCAGGTATCGACCTGAAAAAAATTCTCAAGATATCAAAAAAAGTACACCTGATACTTCCTACACACCGACTGCTCGATGCTGCTAATGAAAAATCTAAAGGTAGCGCAAAAATCGGTACAACCGGAAAAGGTATCGGTCCGACATATACGGACAAAATAAGTCGCAACGGTGTACGTCTGGGTGACACTCTTTCCAAAGATTTTGCCGAACGTTATGCCAATGCCCGCGACCGTCACCTGCATATGCTCGAATCCATGGGTGAAACACCCGATATAAGCGCCCTTGAAAAAGAATGGTTCGATGCCATAGAATACATCAAGGATTATGATATCGTGGATTCGGAACACTACATCAACCACCAGCTTAACGAAGGAAAAACAGTGTTATGTGAAGGTGCACAAGGAACCATGCTTGACATTGACTTCGGCTCTTATCCATTTGTAACCTCATCAAACACTGTCACCGCAGGAGCATGTACCGGACTTGGAGTAGCCCCCAATAAGATAAACGATGTCTATGGTATATTCAAAGCTTATTGCACACGTGTAGGCAGCGGACCATTCCCTACCGAGCTGTTTGACGAAACGGGCAAAACCATCCGTGACATCGGACATGAATATGGAGCCGTAACCGGACGTGAGCGCCGCTGCGGCTGGATTGACCTTGTAGCGTTACGTTACGCCATTATGGTCAACGGCGTAACTCGCCTGATAATGATGAAAAGCGATGTGCTTGACAATTTCCCGGAAATAAAAGCTTGTACCGCATATTCTATCAACGGCGAAATAACTCGTGATTTCCCTTATTCAGTTGATTCCGATGAGATTGTCCCCGTCTACACCACCCTGCCCGGATGGCGTACAGACATGACCGCCATGAAATCGGCTGAACAGTTCCCTAAAGAATTCGTGGACTACATTCATTTCCTCGAAAACGAACTCGGAGTACCCATCACGATAGTTTCAGTAGGTCCTGACCGCGAACAGACAATCATACTCAAAAAATAATCCTGACTAAACTTATCTATATAATATGGCGAAAATAAAACCATTCAAAGGTATCCGCCCGCCACGCGAGCTCGTCACAAAAGTCGCATCACGCCCTTACGACGTATTGAATTCTGACGAAGCACGTGCCGAAGCCGAGGGTAATCCGATGTCACTATATCATATTATCAAACCGGAAATAGACTTTTCGCCCGGCACTGACGAACACTCCCCTGAGGTCTATGATAAAGCAGTAGCCAACTATAAGGCATTCCAAGAAAACGGTTGGCTTATACAAGACGCGGATGAGCAATATTATATATATGCTCAAACCATGGACGGTCGTACACAATACGGTTTTGTAATTGCGGCGAGCGTAGAAGATTATATGCAGCAACGCATTAAGAAACACGAACTGACCCGCCGTGACAAGGAAGAAGATCGCATGAAGCATGTCCGCATCAATAATGCCAATATCGAACCGGTGTTTTTTGCTTTTCCCGACAATGACACCCTCCAAAACATCATAAAAGATGTGACGTCATCACCAGCTGAATATGACTTCACCGCACCGGACGGATTCGGTCATCATTTCTGGGTAATAAAAGATAAGACTCAGATTGCGACTATCACGGCTGAGTTTGCCGGGATGCCCGCCCTTTATATAGCCGACGGTCATCACCGCACAGCAGCAGCAGCATTGGTTGGCAACGAAAAAGCTCAAAACAACCCTAATCACACCGGTGAAGAAGAATACAATTATTTTCTTGCCGTAGCATTCCCCGCTTCTCAATTACGCATTATCGACTATAACCGTGTGGTTCGTGACCTTAACGGACTTACTGTCGATGAATTCCTTACTGCCCTGAAAAAGGACTTTACCGTAACAGAAATGGGAGAAGATATTTATACTCCCGCACATCTGCATAATTTCTCCCTTTACATCGATGGCAAATGGTACTCTCTCACTCCTCTTGAAGGACGCTACAATGATAGTGACCCGATAGGAGTACTGGACGTAACCATATCAAGTGATTTGATATTACGCGATATTCTTGGTATAACTGACTTACGCTCTGACAAGAGAATAGATTTTGTGGGCGGTATACGAGGTCTCGGCGAACTCAAACGCCGCGTGGATTCAGGCGAGATGGCTTTGGCTTTAGCTTTATATCCGGTGTCAATGAAGCAACTTATGGATATTGCCGATACAGGTAATATAATGCCGCCGAAAACCACATGGTTCGAACCGAAACTACGTTCGGGTCTTATTATACATGCACTTGAATGACAATAATTTGACACAGAGAATACAAACAAATATTTTCCGTATCACGCCGGGCTGTTACCTTCGGGTAGCAGCCTCGGGTATTTTAACCCGACTCTCTGTAATCCTTATCATTTGTACCGTGGCATGCTGTATAGCATCATTTTATGACATTCGCTGGGCTTTAGTGCTTGTAATGATAATATTCTTGGTTATTCCCTTTATTATCTTCCACATTTATTATTCCAAATTACTCACACCGGAGGCTCAATACATGATTTCACCCAAATCATGCAGTATAATTCCGGATGAGTACATCATCATCACATTCCATTCGGCTGATAATGAACATACACCGCTGAATCATCAATCAATACCGTGGGCGCAAATAAAACGCATCAGCTCTACACGAAAGCTGTTACTTATCCACGTCCTCGGTTCTTCTATTCCATTAATTATTCCACTTGATGCTTTTCCGGCACCGCAACAAGCACTAAACCTCGTCACCCCTGAGACTTACTGACATCCTCAAGCTCAACCAAATGATGCAATAATGCAAAGATAATAATGCCAGCTGTCGAATGGATGCCTAATTTTGATGCCAGATTACGCCTATGTGTCGCCACTGTATGAACTGACAGGCATAACACATCTGCTATTTCTTTATTGGACATTCCTTTGGCTACACATCTGATAATATCACGCTCCCTATTACTCAGAAGCGATAACTGCGTATCCTCACCGACCTCATCTGCCTCTTCCGACTCGAGCACATCCACATAACCGTTCCGCAATTTGGATTCCAAACGCTCTATTTCAGGTACAAGTAATTGACGTTCTACCTCAAAATGCGACATAAAATCCTTCTCACAAACTATAATATCAAATAGCACAGCACTTAACCGTGCATTATCTTTCTGCTTGTAATGATACACAAACACATCTTTCAAATCCTTCAACTTGGTAGCCATGTGTCCGTGATTCACTGAAAAATGCATGATATTGAATCCATCATCAATCTGCCCTGATAAAAGATGCTCCACATAGCTGAATATCACATTATTCTCATAATCCATGTGACGCTTGACCTCTTCTACGTAGTCATCAAAGAACTTTATCAACTGGAACGTCACCTCATTCGAATCAGAATAATTTATAGCCGAGAGTAAATTATAACGTATTTTTGGCAAAGTACAATCCAAGAATGTAGTATGCGCCCTCTTCAAATAATCCATAAGCGTGGGCAACGAAATTTCTAAGCCGACGTAATCCTTATCACTCAACAAATTACATACTGCTAAAAATGTATCGACATCTATTCCGTTAGCTCCACATACTTCAGCTACCGTTCCCTCACCGAAACCGAAAGCTATATCGAAACGACTAATAGCCATAAGAAGCATATTATTATCTCTAATAAGCTCACGCATAGTATTTTCAGCCACATAAGCTTTCTGTTTCATCACATAATTCATTTATAAATTATCATACAAATTTACCATTTTATCACGCAACATCAAAATTATGGAATTATTGCCTTTGGATTCTTTATACATTTTGACTGTTAAGGAATAATCCGTAATTTTGTCACCACACTTTTAATCATTTCCACCTATGGACAATGAACCAAATAACGACAAGTATGCAATAAAAGTAAGTCGCCATGTTACATGGGTAGGATTTTGGTGCAATATAGCTTTAGGAGTCGCAAAAATCTTCGCCGGAATTATCGGACGCTCCGGAGCCGTCATAGCCGACGGTGTTCACTCTCTTTCTGATTTTTTCACCGATGTGGTGATACTGGTAATGTTTGGTATAAGCCGTAAGGGTGTAAACCAACGATATCAATATGGTCACGGCAAATACGAAACTTTTGCCACCATGATAATATCGGTCAGTTTATTATTTGTTAGTGTACTACTCTTTTGGGATGCCTTACAGAAAATTATCGACACCATAAATGGCATGACTATTGAGAAGCCCGGATACATAGCACTGATTATGTGTGCACTCAGTATTTTAACAAAAGAGTGGCTATACAGATATACGCGTGCAGCCGGCATCCGAATCAATTCAGCCGCTTTAATAGCCAATGCATGGCATCACCGAAGTGATTCTTTTTCATCAATAGCCACACTTGCAGGCGTGTCCGGCGCAATGTTCTTAGGTGATCATTGGCGTATACTTGACCCTATTGCGGCAATGTTTGTAGCCATATTGATAGCTATAGTATCAATAAAATTAGCACTACCGTCAATCCGTGAACTACTTGAGGTATCACTTCCGGAGGAAGTTGTAACTGCCATTAAGACAGAAGTCCGTGAGACCCCGGGAGTAAAAACATTTCACCACTTGCGTTCACGTCGAAGCGGCAATACCATCATTATTGATATTGACATCAAAGTAGCGCCCGACATTACAGTAGTAGCTGCACATGAAATAGCTACGCAAGTAGAAAAGCGCATCTCCACACGCATGGGCGGACAATACACGACAATAGTCACTACCCATATCGAGCCTTACAAAGGTGAACCGCTACTACCCGACGGGTCCTGTAAATAAATTCAACCTAACAATATTCTTCGCTGGTCACGTACAGATATAGGCGATGAATGTCCTGACAGAAGTATCGTATCGTCAGGCAATGCAAGAATCTTATCGACAACCGAACGCATAATTTCACCACGATTTCCACCCGGAAAATTTGTAAGTCCTATTCCATGCTCATACAATGTATCACCTACAAAAGCCACTTTTTCATCAGGTGAATAATAAGTGACCGAACCGGGTGTATGACCAGGAGTATGTATGACCATAAGTGTGAACCCAGAATTGGCTTTAAGCCCGATTATTTCACCATCGTACAATTCCTCATAATGCGGAATAGTGATGCCTTCACCATAATTACCGCTAAGATTCAAAAATGTATCTGTAAGATATCGTGCATCCGAAGGATAAACATATATCGGAACTGCAAATTTTTCTCCTAATAATTCCGCGGCTCCGAGATGGTCAAAATGTCCGTGGGTAAGCAGTATTTTCTCAATATGCCAATTATTTCGGACTACAACATCATATATCAGTCCCGCCTGTGCTCCGGGGTCGACAATAAACCCGCTTCCGGTGTGTTGATCAATATAGAAATAACAATTCTCTGAAAACACACCGCGAACCTGCAATTCTCTTACCATAGCCGGATTCTCTTTATTAAAGCAACTGACATCCGTCGGGACCGCATACATGTGGTCGTTCTGAAGCGACTTCATCATGTTGACGTCGCGACATTTCACGCTGTAAGGCTGACTTGAAGCCATCAATTGATAAAGCTCCGGGGACTGCAAAATCACCTCCGAATACTATGTAAGGAACACCCCGCACACCCCGCATAGCGGCTTCACGCTCATCAAACCGAACTTCATCATCATATTTATCTGAAGCCAAAACAGCTTTTACTACCTCGGCATCCATACCTACCGACACAGCTTTATCAAGCAATACGGCAAGGTCGGACAGAACAAGATTTTCAGCAAAATATGCAGCAAACAAAGCCTCGTTTAGTTTACCGACAGTCACACTATCATACTCGGCTTCCGCAAGTTTCATCAGACGATGAGCATCACGAGTATTGGAATATTGAGTGGTCATATAACGAAAATCGATACCAAGTTCTCGTCCAAGGGTTGATATTTGCTCTATCTGCTTTTTAGCTTCTTCAAGTGGTAGTCTGTACTTCATGGCAAATCGTTCGGGAGTAGTAGTCACTACCTCTTTAGGAGCTGTCGGGTCAAGCTCAAACGCACGAAATACTATCTGAACCCCATCATTCAAACCTAACTCTTCGATAGCTTTTTGTAAACGAGTCTCGCCTATATAACAATAGGGACAGGCAAAATCAGACCAAACAGTTAATGTCAACATAATATGATATCCTTTCTATTATTTATCTTATGTACTTATTTTTTTATAATATAATCATTCGTTATCTTTGATATCATATCAACAACACAGGAATAAAATAGTTGGCATTATATTGTTGACACACCGCAATAATGCTCATTATTAATACTTAAAAGATATATGTCTATAACTTTTATTTCCGGGAAGGAGCACTATGATACAGTTTTGTCAATGGTTTCATCCGTAAAAAAATCATTGTGGATAGGGACTGCCGACATCAAGGATTTGTATATCAAAACAGGCTCCGTAACAAAACCTTTTCTTGGATTGCTTGCTGAGCTATTGCAACGTGGTATTGAAATCCGCCTGATACATGCCAAAGAACCCGGACAGGCTTTCCGTGATGACTTCGGTCGTTATCCAATTCTTAATACCGCTCTTGAACACATGCTGTGTCCACGCGTTCACTTCAAAATGCTCATATTTGATTTTGACTCAGTGTATTTGGGCTCCGCCAATCTCACCGGTGCCGGCATAGGAATGAAAAGTCCCGACCGACGTAACTTTGAAGCGGGAATACTCACTGACATACCTGACATTGTAGAATCAGCCATCGAACAATTCGACTCCGTTTGGCGTGGAGCTCACTGCCTCAGTTGCGGACGCCGACAATATTGCCCTGAGCCTATAAAGTAAACGGCATGCACTTTACAGAACCTTTCATTGCTTCAAAATACGCTTTAATATATTTTTACGCGCACTGACTATCCCGGGAGACATTACTCCGCTATCCATCATTTCAATCTCTGCTTTCAACTCCTGTAATAATTCAGGATAAAACTTACATTGAGCGTATGCCTGCTTTAGGCATAATGCCCTCACTCCATAGGGCTCAACTGAATTAATTCTTGACAAACAAAAATCAAGATAATCGGTTCTTACGTCACTTTCCTCGGTATCAAGAGCCTCAAGCAACGTCAAAATCAAACGTCGCTTGCCGGTATGAGTCTCACCCAACAGCCGGTCAATCAGAATATCGCGTTTGGATTTCAACCATTTTGTTTCATAAACAGACAAATGGGTCAATATCCATAAAGCATTGTAACCCGTGCGATTATCCGAATCATCAATTAGTGAGAATAAATCTTCTCTTAGCGAATAATCTGTGCTGCTCATACATGACGAACAAATCGCGGAAATCTCCCTTCGCCCTATACGCACACTTAATATTTCTCTCAGATTCATACAAGCACAAATATAATATTTTTACCTGACAGTTTTTATCATTCAATATTTTTTGTTTCTCTGCCTAAATATCAGTAAGTTTGTCAAGAAAATAAACACCGAATATCACTATGCTGATGAGAAAATCTATCCTGGCATTTCTTTGTTCATTGTGTTTCAACGTAACCATCCATGCCGATACCATCAATTTCGTATGTGACGGCTACGACACCTCCGATTTACACGGAACCAATATCATATTATCCGGTAGTTTGTATCCTGAAGCATCTCCCGAATCAACATCCATAATTGAAGCTCCGGGTATATGCTCTATATCATTCTCTTCATCTGGCGTTAAAGAAGGACTGATTGTCAGTGCTTACGCTAACTTCCAGCCCGGAGATGTAATGACAGTAAGACCATATGCCGGTATAACTATAACCGGATTAGAAATGATGGTAACCACCTTGACCTATGCTCAGTCCATCTGCCATCTTGCCGTTGATAATGATGATGACACAGTATTACCAAGAGTGTATGACAGACCTTATTTACGCACTTGGAATGGAAACGTGACTGTCGGAATTCAACTATCCCCGGAATCTCTGATACGCTTCAATTATATCAGTATAAACTACCGCACTTCTGACGCTTCAATATACGATACAAAAGAAGATTGTGACAACCAGCCTATAAATTTCTATACCCTGCAAGGAATCCGTATATCTACAAACACAAACCAACCCGGAATATATATAGCGCGTCAAGGCACTTCTACCCGTAAAATCATCGTCCGGCAGTGACCATTGCCGTCACAGCACGGACTATCGCTTCAGCTGAGAGTCGCGAGGTGTCAAACACTGCATGGTAATTATGACTGTCACCCCAGATACGCCCAGTATAATAAGCATAGTGCTCACGTCGGGTAGAATCAATCTGTGATACGTATGCCGCAACTTGATTCTGGGGTATTCCGTAGTATTTTTCCGCCCGATGCTCCTTATACTCCGATGAAGCATACAGAAATAGATGGATACAATCAGGGTTGTCACGCAATACATAATCAGAACAGCGTCCCACTATCACACAGGGACCATCGGCAGCAAGACGACGTATAACCCGGCTCTGAGCTACAAACAATGCATCTTTTTTTGACATTGACCGCTCCAACGGTACTGTATAATCATGCACAATCATCTCGTAAAGCAACGAATGAGGTAACCGCTGGTCATAGTCACGCACAGTCTGCTCACTGAATCCCGATTCCTTCGCCACCATCTCCATCATAGCATTGTCATAAAACGGTATTCCAAGCTCACGAGCTATCATTTCACCGATTTCGTGTCCACCACTACCATACTCGCGACCTATGGTTATTACCGGATATTTGGGAGAATGTTCTTCCGCATCATCCTCCATACACACCTTTATAGCACAACTATCACTTGGCGCCTTCTCCCACTTGCTCACAAACTCAAGATACGGACGAATCAATCTTACAAGCGGTCCGGTAAGTACAGCCACAATAACTGTACCTTCACGCACTCCATCAATGCGTCCGGCAAAAATCCACGAACATCCTACCGCAATAAGAAGTAATGTAACATCAAACATTATCTTCATCATTCCGAATTCTTTTTTCAATTTCTGTGATGCGATATGCAGTACATACTCTCCCGAATTCATGCTTACATCAGCCACTACTTCAAGAGCAATTCCCAATGCCATAAAACCACTGCCGGCTATACATGAAATAAACTGTAAAATATATTCATCAGGATGCCAGAATGACAAGATATACATGGTAATATCTATAAAAACACCGAATAGCAGTGACACGGGTATCTGCATCAACAATTCTATCTTCCGTTGCCGCACTCCCTTGACACCCAGCATCAACACCTGAGCCAAAATCAACAACGCATTAAGAATGATTATATATGTACCCATGGAAAGCGCCGTATTCAGACTCCATACATAAGGAATGCTTGATATCGGCGATGTTCCCATCAGCGAACGCGTAACGAGACTTACGCCAAACGCCATAACGAACAAGGATATTCCAAATACTATATACCTGCGGATAATTTCCTTCTTGCTACGTACCTCTATATCCATAATATCTCACGACATCCTGTCACTGAATTTCAGTATGCAAAGTTAATACTTAATCTTCTATTGACCGAAGTAACTTACAAGATATTTCCAATCATCAGGTGCCGCGGGCGATTCTTCTATTTTTGAAAATTCTCCGGAACGTCCGTAATACTTTTCCGTCTCATAAAAATGACAAATACCGATACCGGTATCAAGCACTGATAACGAACTTTTAGGTTTATAATAAAAATGAACTGCCCTACCCTTAACCAACACCCGCCATGGCTGCGAATTGGTGGACGATGGTGCTAAACGAAGCATCTCAAGAGATTCCCTGAATGGATTATCTATAGGTACTGAAGTAGTGAAATCGTTATAGAAAAACATTCTATCAAAGGGCTTACGGTTCTTGCTGCCGAGAGTCAGACGTGCCAGCTTCTCTTTAATTGTAGGCTTGACTGCTGTACCGACCGGACTGATGACTTTCAACGTCTCCCCTTCTGACCACTCTTCACCTCTGTCAAAATCAGAATTTTTGAATGTAGCCGCTATCCAGCACGTGCCCAAACCAAGCTGACAGGCTTTAAGCACCACCTGCTCAAAACGAAATCCGGCACTGAGTGCCGAAGCTTCATCCATCCCCATTCCTATTAAGAAAAAGTCAGCAGCCCCTTTTATCATTCCGTATGTGTTCGGTTTATAACCCGCTTTCAAATCATATTCTTTAAGACGTATGGTCACTTTCCCTCCAAATGGAGTATGAGATTTATTGATAGCATCCTCAAGTAATCTTTTCTGCTCAGCGGTAAGCCCCCTCCCATCAAAACTTCTTACAGAACGTCGCACCTTTATAGCCTCTAAAATATTCATGTACTTATATTCTTTTACAATGTATTATAATGAAGCATAATACTTATTCATTTCATCCCGGCTCTGCATTAAATTAAATAATATTTCATCCTTTGTGATTTTGGATGAATGTCCACACATATCTTGCCTAATTTCAAGCATCAGATTTAACCATGCATCCATTAATAATTTAAGACTCCGGGTTGATTGGTAGATATATCAAAAATTCTATTATAGGCATAGAATACTTTATCTGAGCCATACAAGAAAATATCCTTCTTTAAATCAACCATCTGTTCTGCCAAATTATCGTTTGACACATTGCTTCTCTTCGTATTCTTAAGAACTCTAAAAACATACCTACAAGACCTGCATAAGCCTGGTATTTTTTATCTGACAGCTGGTTTTCCATTATTTTTATACGTTCTGTTTTACGATGGATCACATAGCCTAATATGGCAACTATTGCAGGTACGAGAATTGCTAAAATTGCAAGAAAAATATCTTTGTAATCGGTCATTGTATTGAAATTATAATTTAATTTGCGAATTATCACGAATAGCATATTATAACATGTATATATCATCAGCTATTTAACTTTTCAGGAATCCTTTCCGGTAAACTTCTGGACGCAACTTTTGAGTCAGCACTTCATAAGTTTCATTAAACAGACTAAAGTCAATTGGCTTTCCAATTCCACTTTGATTACGAGCTTCTAATGCGAATCTTATCTGATACCATCCTACATCCGGTCTATTAAGTTTTAAGCGTGTCTTTACCGCAAATTCATCTTCTTTAGAAAAATAAATTTTCCATATAGTTTTACCAGCATCCAAAACCGCCTTGGCTTCCTGAGACAAAACTCTGTTTTCAAGAAATCTAACCATAAAATCACTTTCAAAACGATCCGGGGCATCAACTTCTTCTTCAGTATAGGGGATGAAATGATTTACTATACTCCACGACCTACCATTCCACTCAATTCCATCAGCTGAAGCCGTATTATTTGAGGGGTTAAACAACATCCATATCAGACAATCAGTACAAAACTCCGTGTCAAGCGGTCCATCAGGCTGAAGAAATTGATCCCTGTCATTAAGCCATGTTGCCGAAATAATCTTACGCATCGTGAAATACACGGCACATTTCAATAAATTTTCTTCATTGACATATATACCGTGACCCATTGAAGCTCCTGATGATAAAAGCGTAATATATTTTTGATGCTGAAAATCATTTACGCCAGTCACCAAATAACCGATGGCACCATCAGACCATCTGGTTCCACGCTGGTCTTTTCTGAATCCTGCGGGGGGCATTATAGCGCTTGTCAATGGTACAGACAATTCTAAATTTGGTTTAGGTCTTTGAATCCATTGTGAAAGATACAAATCTTCCGGAAGATTATAAAACACCTTGTTGCCAATCGCATTAACATGACGATTATAAACTTCGCAAGAGACTTCTGTAATCGGAGTACGCTTTGCCATGAGTCTATTATCCGTCTTCCAGATAGTAAAACCTATCGGGAAATTACCCTTAAGTCCATCAAACGCTTTATTATGTATGACGAATCCATTTAAGAATGTTGCATTCCAAGTTTTTCTAAAATCAGCTGACGCCGGAGCATTTATATACTTCATCGTTGAAAACATCCCTATTACAGCCGTGGGAATTTCTTTCGCTATACGAGCTAAGAATTGAACAAACAGTTCATTACTTGAACGACCATATTCAGCCATTCCTACTTCCGCCATCTTAGTACGTTTTACAGCTGTTTTATTTTTAGCTTCCTTTCCCGAAACACTGTTATCGGCATTTGTCGCTTCGGCATATGGAGGATTGATGAGGACTAAAATCTTTTTCTTATTTGATTTGATAGCATCACGGAGACTTTTAGGCAATTTATCAGACAACGAGTAATCAATATCCCCGTTGTCATTTATATCATCGTTAAGGTAATCATATTGAAATCTCTCTGCTCCAATACAGGTTCTTGTCGCTTTCATTATATCTACATCGCTCTTATCCAATGTTGACATATACAGATTACGAGGATTGGCATGCTTAGTCTCTAAATTCCCCACTCCACAACACATATCCCACACGATATAATCCTTCTGCCAGTTATTCCCTAATGTTGCAGTAAGATATTCGTATGCCTTATCTACAACCTCAAGTGGTGTGTAATAAGCACCCTTGAATTGCCTTTCATCTATAGGAATCAGGGAATCTCTTCGCTCCAATAAATAATCACGATATTCTTCTTTAGGCGGACGGTCATAGATTCTCCAAAATCTATCATAACCATCCTGATTACCTAATTCATAAACCTTACCATTCAATAAAAAGGAGGGGTTGTCATCTTTATATATCAATGATGCCGGAAGATTCTTATGTGTCGAAATTCTGCCGTCAGACATAATATCGGCAAAAAACAACAAATTGTAATCTTCAGGCATGACATTTTTTATTTCTCGCCCAATCATTTCAACCCATTTATCAAACACCGATTTAAGATTGTCCGGAGTTATCTGTGTACGGATTATTTTACCAGTTTTTATTGCTGATTTAATTGTATTTATAAATTCTTCTTCATGTGTGCTAATCCTAAATGAGACAAAATGTGTACCGATAAATCCGGATACGGCATCAAGTGCGTCCTGTGTATAATCACTCGCCGATTTACCCCATTTTATAGTTTTCAATTCAAGAAACGGCAAGACATCCTCCGTCCTCATTATAGCAGCTTTCACACAATCAATTACACATAGAAATGGAGGCACCGCTTCTCCCTTGTTTAAGGCATCCTGAACATAATGAAGCAGTTGAGTGAACATGGCATATATAGATTCTTTAGAACCCCTTTTAGCCTCAAACCAAATCTCTTTTGTCTGAATATCCACAAGATTTCTTGACACCCCCTTTAATCCAAGAACGCGTATATAAATATCCTTTACATCCTCTTCACTCTTAGCCTCTTTTAATTTCTGGTATAAACTCATGACCGTATGGATTAAGTGGTTTTATATCACAAAAATATAAATACATCCATATAAGTCCAAATTTTTATCTACCTGACAAACTCCCTTTTTATCCAATAAAATAACTGTACTGGATAAAATAGTATGTTTTTTATCCAATAAAAGGTGTGTACTGA
>CAMWPX010000003.1 GCA_947176205.1 uncultured Porphyromonadaceae bacterium | reverse complement strand
TGTTTGGCGGAGAGGACGAGATTCGAACTCGTGGTAGGATTGCTCCTACGTCAGTTTAGCAAACTGGTGGTTTCAGCCACTCACCCACCTCTCCAGTTTTAGATTAAGAAAAAAGCAATGTAAAAACGTATTATCCGTTTTCACAATGCAAAAGTAATGTTTTTTTTTCAATAACCAAATTTTTTCAGCGGGTTTATTTTGCGCCACGGTGTGCCGATGAGCTTCGTAATGCGATACGGGCAAGCCTACGGTTGACCAACGCTCCTGCTATAACGCTGACAAACACTACAGTTATGACTGAAAATAAGAATATCACATGATGAAGGCTGAAACTGAACATATGGCAGATTTTTAAGTTGATTATTATGCTATGAAAACAATCTCATGGGCTATCAGGTTCAAAAAAACTCCCTGCCGACACAATTTCGGCAGGGAGATAACACATATATATTCTACTTGGAAAAATCAGATAGCGTCGTCCTCTACTGTTTCGAGGGCATCAGCCGGTACTGCAGTAGCAGAATCATCATCGGAAGTAGCGGCCTCGAGTCGCTTCATCATAAAGAAGATGAATGATGCGGAAATCAGACAGATTACTATTAAGATACCCCAAAGCACAGCTACATCAATTTTGTTCCACAATAAGGTGGGAATGACCACGAGGTAGTTACCGATAGCGGTTGCACCAAACCAGCAGCCCATCATAGCACCTTTGTACTTGGGAGGGGCTACTTTTGACACAAATGAAATACCCATGGGCGAGAGCAACAGCTCAGCAAAGGTGAGCACAAGATATGTGCCGATAAGCAGATTAGGAGTAACAAGAAGATTTTCATCAGCCTGACCTTCCTGAGGAGCTACACCCAGCCCGATAGAACCGATACACATGATAAGGAACGCCACGGCAGCCACTATCATACCGTAACCTATCTTTCGGGGAGCCGAAGGCTCTTTCTTACGTTTGGCAAGCCATGCGAAGATAGCCACTGAGAAGGGAGTAAGTGCCACCACGTAGAATGGATTGAACTGCTGGAATATCTGAGGCTGCAATCCGGTTACGGGGTCGGGAGTCGAGTCATAGAAGAAGTAGATGCCTACTGCCGATGCCACAATCAATACACCGGAAATAACGCGGCTGAGAGTCTTTTTGCTCTGAAACAGATTAAATATTGCGTACACAGCCACCACGACAATGGCAAGCGCCCATACATTAAACATAATGCGGGTCCAGCCGCCACCTTCTGTCGTAGTGAATACTTCGGCAAATTTTGTCAGGGTAGCACCATTCTGATGGAATACCATCCAAAAGAATATCACTACGGCAAACACCAGAAGCAGAGCCGTGATGCGGCTGCGGGTCTGCGCGGGTGAAAGTTCCTTTACAGGTGCAGCTTCAGCATTGGAAGCAGCCTTCTTATCAGAAACACCATTGTAAGTCCGGGCGCCAAGCTTATAGATAATAAATGATACCACCATCGAAAGGCATGCCACAGCAAAAGCGTAGGAATAGCCCACAGAAATAGTATCCATATAGTTAGCGGCAAAAGCATCGATGCTCTCGCCTACCGACATGTGAAGTTCGGCAGCTTTTTGTGTGAGGGTGGAAGTTATCTCGGCATTCCCTTCACCGGCAAGAATCTTGTTGCACAGACTGGGCAGAGCCGGGTCATATACAAGACCTTTTGATGAAAGAGCCACATTACATAATTTCTCAGTCACCGATGGAGCAAACATCGCACCGATATTGATAGCCATGTAGAAAAGCGAGAACGCCACATCGCGCTTATCGGAGTAGCGGGGGTCATTATAAAGGTCACCTACCATCACCTGAAGATTACCCTTGAACAGACCCGTACCGCACGATATCAGCAGCAGAGCCCCGAGCATGATGATGAGTGAAGTGGTAGCGCCGCGCTCAGTAGGGATGGACATCACGAGATAACCGAGGAACATCACTATGATGCCGAGGGTCACCGTCTTCTGAAAATTCCACTTGTCAGCAATCCAGCCGCCGATCATGGGCATAAAGTAGACCAGCGCAAGAAATGTTGAATAGATAAAGCCCGCGGTTGCGGTGCTGAAGGCAAATTTTGCCTGAAGGAAGAGCAGTAGTATAGCCAGCATGGTGTAATAACCGAAGCGCTCGCCGGTATTGGCAAGTGCCAGCACATACAGCCCTTTGGGTTGGTTTTTGAACATAAGGAATAATTATTTGAATTGATTGATTTATCCGTTTAGTCGGTCGCGTGCATCGAGAGCCACTGCATAGAGCCGCATCTGCTTTACCATGGCGAGTAGACCGTTGCTTCGTGTAGGCGACAGATTCTCGGCAAGCCCTATGCGCTCTATGAAATAAAGATTTGCATCTATGATTTCACGGGGAGTGTGCCCGTTGAGCACCTTTATAAGCATCGATATTATACCTTTCACTATGATGGCATCCGAATCGGCGGTGAAATACACCTTACCGTCACGTTCTTCGGCATTAAGCCACACACGGCTCTGGCATCCTTCTATCAAATGCTGTGGAGTCTTGTATTTTTCTTCAATAGGAGGAAGTGAGTTACCCATATCTATAATCATGGCATAGCGGTCAAGCCAGTCATCCACTTCCGAAAATTCATCTATTATCTCATCCTGTATCTGGTCAATAGTCATATCTTTCAGTATTAAAGCCTCACTAAATCATTCGTTATAAATAAGTTCACAAATAGCCTGCCCTACTGCGCCGAGAGTAGCGGGGTCGATATTGGCAAGATTATCGGCATGAGTGTGCCACGTAGGGCTGAATCCGCCCTGACGGTATTCTATCACGTCAACGGTGGGTATTCCCGCCTGATTAAGCGGTATATGGTCATCGTTGACCGAACTTCCGGGCTGATTCACAAATCTGTCGGACGCACCCGCCCGAGCCGCGGCAGCCCATAATTTATCCACTATATCACGGGCAAAATAATCTGAAAGTATTTCCCTATGAAACCGGGCGTCAGTGCCGCCCACCATATCGAGCACTACACCGTAGGCCGGACGCACTGCCGACTTGTACGGCATGTTCTTAGCCCAATAACGTGACCCCAGACACCATGTCTCGTCCGAATCCTTTACAGGAATATCGGCTATTTCCTCCGACCAACCGTAATCCTCACCGTCGACAAGCAGCAAATCCACACCTACGCGCGGCGACTGCATGCCCATCAGCCGGGCAAGTTCCATTATAACTCCCACCCCGCTGGCACCATCGTTAGCGCCATCTATAGGTTTGAACCGGCTTTGAGGGTCAGCTTCATTATCGGCCCACGGGCGTGTATCATAATGCGCTGCTATGACTATGCGTTTAGCCGCATCGGGATTATAGCTCGCCATGATGTTGACAAGCGGAAGCCGCTTGCCATCCCATGCCGTAGCCTCAAAACTTTGTGTCAGCACAGTGTCGGCACCGTATGCCTTAAATTCGCCTACGAGGTATTCCCGGCACAAGCGGTTGGCATCCGAGCCGGGCACCCGCGGTCCGAAAGCCACCTGACGCGCCACATGGGAGTAAGCGCTGTCGGCATCAAATACCGGCGTGGAAACGGCATGCACCAAGGTATCATCCTGAGCCACCGCATCAGCTGTCGACGTTGACCCTGACGTAGCCGAACATCCGCATAAAGCTGTGGCGATTATAGCGTAAACAAGTCGTGACATAGTGATTGTATGCAGTATTACCCACAAAATTAGCTAAAATAATCGGTAACGGCAAAGTGACACCATTTTTATTAACAGGAAGCGGCATACCCAATCAAGAGCATGCCGCTGTATAACAACCGACTGATGTCAGACTCCGTACTTAACGGACGAGAAATTTCTTGTCCTTACTGACATAAAGCCCCGGGGTCAGATTATCACTGTCTACCTGACGACCAAGTAAATCATATACTCCCGCCGATTCCGGAGTCTGCGGCACCGTTACTTCTTCTATCTTGGTAAGGTTATCATGCACACCGTCAAATACGAATACCGACGAGCCCGGAAGAGTCACAGTTATCACATCGTCAAGCTCCACATTGCTTTCAGTTATGAATCCTCCAAGATTAGCCTGGTTTTCAAACGCCTTCTGGAAGCTTACAGCACTATTGAAATAATCAGGTACCTCAAGCACATCACGCAGAGTGAATGTGAACGTCTGCTGATAAGTGGCGGGGTTACGGAGGGTAAGAGTCGCTTTTTCACCATTCCATGCAGCCCATCCGTAGACATTGGCTTTCGAGCCGTCCCATGGATTTCCGCCTACCCAGTGGGCATCGGGGAGCACATCGGCATTCTTTTCCTGCCACTGGATACACTCGGCGATATCGCCCCACAAGGCACCGCCATTGATAGAATTAAGCAAATCGGCATCACAATATAATTCCACCATACCCGAACCGCAGGCAAAAGCGCAACGCAATTCGCGTACTATACCATCGTAATTCATGCTCTTTGACACATCACCTTTGGTAGTGAGTATAAATCCGTGGGTCATAAGGGTATTTATAGGACACAATGGTGAATTTTGCACAAAATTCTGATATACCAGACGGTCACGGTAGGTAATCCAGCGTTCGCGGTCGTCACCCTGATTGCCTATGGTGCTGTGGTCGGCTTCCTGACGCCATACGGCATCGGAATAATGAAACCAGAACGGTGACGCCCATGTTCCTACAGTAGTATTAAAGAACATATCAGGACGCAACTTACGTACCTCGCTCAGGATGTTTATGATACCTTCGGCATTTTCTTCGCCGGTATATCCCGCATCAGGTCCTACGGAACTGAATTGAGCGCTAATACCGTCAAGTTTGAAGAAACGGAAATCATAGTGGTCTATCATATATTTACATGCGTCAAGGAACACATTATAATATGCCGGGTTACTCAACTGCATTCCGCCATTGTTAGTCCAGTATTGGCGTCGCAACTCACCGGAATTTCCGTAACCGCCTACCGGACCGAGCCATGCGCCTATACCTGCGCCTGAGCGGAGTGCGGCGGCATTAGGTTCATCAAAACCGTTGGGGAAATTTTTATTAAACGTCCATGTACCGTAACTATCCCATCCGTCATCCCACACGAAAGCCTGGATATTAGCCTGATGATTCTCAAAAAGATTGGTATGCCACTGATTGATTACATCCACACACTCCTGTGTAGTCATGTGATTGGCATATGTAGCCGAGTTGTTACGGTCAATATTAAGTTCATACCAAGAGTTATACAGAGGGAATGCACGCCATGGCACCGCACGCTCGCGCTCACTGTAAGCGAGGAATGATCGGCGACTCTGATCAGGAGCTATAAGCCCCACTACCGCGCTGACCTTCCATGATTTACCTTTTTGCAGAGTGGTGTGACGACTCCATAAGCCCTGCATTATCACAGTATCCTCTTCATCATCACCGGTACCGGTCGATTCATTTTTGAATCCGTCGGCAGCCGTTACCCCGGGCGACCAAGTTATCGAACCGGTAGAAGTGACCGATTCCGTCTTGATTTCAATGAAATAACGCACGAAATAAATGCCTGCTTCGGGCACATTAAGAGTGTAAGTGTTGTTACTTGACGAGCCACCGGTAGAACCTTTATGATAGTCACTTGCCACAACCTGACCACCCTGATTGACAAGGTCCACGCCTACGATATTAAGCTTATGAGAACCGTTGAGATACTGAAATTTAACAGTATGATTGCCTCTATCGGGAATCTTTATAAAGCCTCGCTTACCGCGTATATTGGCATTGGTGAATCCAAGCGAAATTATAGCCTGAGGTGTGGCGGTACCCGGCTGCCATGTCCAGTAAAGCGGGTCGGCTACCGGAGTAGACGCATAATCGTCGTCTGTGTCACGTGACCATGAATCGAAGGTGAATCCCTTATCAGCCGTTGCCGGAGCCGATGCAGCCGTCACCGAAGGCGACCATGTTATAGTGCCGTTGGCAGTTATGGTTTCGGTAGCTATCTCCACAAAATAGCGCACCAGATACACACCGGCTTGAGGTATATTCAGTGTATAGACATTATTGGTCGACATTCCGCCGGTAAATCCCACATGATAATCTGACGCTACGATTACGCCATCGGTGCTTACCACATCCACACCCACCACGTTCAGTCCGTGAGTACCGCTGACATACTTGAATGTAGCAGTATGATTACCAGCCGAAGCAAAATTCACATAGCCACGTTTGCCCCTTATGTTGGATGCTGAAAATCCGAGCGATGTCACCCCTTGAGGAGTCTGACTGCCGGGAACCCATTTCCAATAAGCCGGGTCGGCAGGCTGCGTATCGCCGCTTGTATCAGCTGACCATGAATTGTAGGAAAATCCGTCATCAGCCACAAGCAGACTGTCATCAGCATCAGCTGCGGTGATTATGCTATTGATACCCGTAGGCGTCTCCAGTCCGGCAAATATGGTGGATGATGCCAACACCGCACCTCGGGTATTACCTACCACTTCCGGCGCATCCTCAACATTTACCTCATATATCATAGGCACTACATTGTGCATAGCCACATCCTTATTGGCTGTCATGACAAGTTCGGTGCGAAGATAATGCGAACCATCACGCAATACCGCTTTCCATTCAAAATCAAGGTCACCGTAAGAAAGCTCCGCCACTATAGCTTGTCCGTCGAGTTTTTCCGAACCCACCGCAGCTGCGGAATTTCCCGTAAGAGGAACCACTCTGCATGATTTCAAAGTCATCTCCGAAGCACCTACTGTGGTAGTCTCATCGCCAAGCGTTATTTTGAATATTTCAGTACCCGGCTTAAGCCCCATTTCCGGACATCCTCCGAATTTAAGATGATTATCTTTATTGACAAACGTAGCCGTTATCAAGTCATTATTAAGTGTAAACTCACCATCGTCAGATGTAGAGGCGACAGCTGTACCGGGTTGAACTACCTGCGGGAAAATGACACTTTGAGCATTTACGTCGATGACAAATACTGAAGCGGAAAGAAGCAACGACATTGACATCAATCCCTTCATCATCGCTTTATTGTTTTTCATTGGTTTATATTATAATTTGGTTTATTATTACAAACTTAGTCAAAACTATTGACTGTCATCAGTAATACACCATATTTAACCCTATTGGGCATATATTTGGCATAAATGTGATTTAGCTTTGCAGTATAATAACTTAACAACTGCATCTATGACTACAATCCTCCCCTCCGACACCATTTTCGCCACCGTACGCCAGCGGGGCACCACACTTGCTGATATCAGACTGAGCGGCATATCATCGATTCGCGACATCCTTATATACCTGCGCCGCACACTCGGCACCATTGCCGGACTCGCCACCATCGACCTGCGTAACGGCTCACAAGGCTGGCAGCAGCGACACACCGTGATGCTCGCCCCCGTCATCAGGGATTCAGCAAGTCAGGGTTGAAAAAATCAGCCACATCATGAGCCATCTCAAGAGCTCGTGCCCCCTTGCCTGCGGGGTCTATGAGCGCTGATGCCGTATAATCACCCGTTGCCCGGCTCCGGTCACCGCGTTTCCACCACGCCTTACCGCGCAGATACAAAGCCTCCGCATCATCAAGATTTGATGCGATATATCTGTCAAGCATAGCTATAGCCTCGTCAATTTGTCCCGATTGTATAAGATGCTCAATATTATTTGGTAATGATGACATAAGTTTATAAATTTGAAGTGACGAATCTTTAACACAACAAAAATAGCACAAAATCCGTTGACATTGCATAACCCGTTACTTCTATTTCACACATTTACAATGACACGTATACCATCGCTTATAATATTATGTGTGCTCACGGCGCTTGCCGCCCGCGGAGCCGACCCCACTCACACCTCCTACACCCGCGCCCAATGTCAGGGCAGCGCCATGCCTTATCCCGCACCGGAACAGATAGCCGAGTATCCCGACTCACTCACGCCGGTGATGATAAACCACGTAGGACGTCACGGAGCACGTTTTCCGGCATCAGCCAACCATGCCAACACCATAGGCAAAGCCCTTAAAGAAGCTACTGCACAAGGCACCATAACACCGCTTGGCAAACGCCTGCTCGCACTCACTGACCGGGTTACAGCCCTGAGCGCCAATCGCTGGGGGGCGCTTGATTCGCTCGGCATGGCTGAACAGCGCGGCATAGCATCGCGCATGTATGCGGCTTATCCTATGCTGTTTGACAGCAGTTCGGTCACCGCCATCAGCTCCTACTCGCCACGCTGCATCATGAGCATGTATGAATTTACCCATCAGCTCGCACGCCTCAACAATCATCAGGACATTTACACCGCATCCGGCAGGGCATTCTCACCACTGCTGCGCTTCTTTGACCTCAACGATGAGTTTCGCGAGCTAATCAAATCGCCCGAAATATCTGACAAAGTGGAGCAATACGCCTCGCAGACACTCACTTACAAACCGCTTGACCGTGTGCTGGGTGAAAAATTCCGCTACGATGACGAGACTGACCGCTACCGTATAGCCATGGCAGAATATTCATTTCTCGCCGGACTGTCGGCCATGGGGCTTGACATCGACACCACACCCTATCTCACTACCGATGAATATAACGCCCTGTGGCGAGTGTTCAATCTGCGTCAGTATCTCATGCGTACGGCATCGACCGTATCACCGCTTCCTGCTCAGATATCATCACCGCTGTTGAGCGACATCATCAGCTCGTTTGATGAATTTCTCGCCGGAAAAAATCCCGCCAAAGTCAATCTGCGCTTCGCCCATGCCGAAACGCTCATGCCACTGCTGTCGCTCATGCGCCTGCAGGGATGCTATTACCTGACCAACTATTTCGATACCGTAGGACTCCACTGGAAAGACTTCCACGTAGTGCCCATGGCAGCCAATCTGCAGCTCATACTGTTTCAAGCCCCGTCGGGCACATACTATCTGCGCGCTGACCTTAACGAACATCCCGTCCCACTCATCCCCAACGACTCCTCCGTCTATACCGAGTGGTCACGCGCCCGCGAATATCTCCAGCGCTGCCTCCCCCTCGTCTACTGATAAACCACATCGCACACCCTTAAATAACACCATGATATGTTAGGACTTATTATATGGGGAAATGGGGTCGCAAACACCCTACGCGAATAAACGCGCCACACGATTAACAAGCCACGCTATCACGCCACCCATATTTTTGCATAATTATTTGCAAATCATTTTTTTATTATTATATTTGCAAATAACAACCTATAATTATCACCTTCACATGTACAAACGCATCCTATCCATAGCATTAGTCTCATTATCAATCATTGTCACATCATGTGACAATGAAGACTTAACATTAAGTTCCCCGCAACCGCCAGCCGACCTCTCGTCACCCACTCACACAGACGCCACTACTAATCTGATTGACAACATTTTTAATCAGATTTATGGCATTTCATCAAGAGCCACCACTGAACGAACAGTTAAGAACTGCACTATCATTTACGACACGGTTACCCCCTCACAAATTGATACCGCTTTCATCATCACCAATTATAATGATGGTGGATTTTCGATAGTTGAAAAACTCAATAACGCCCCTAAAGTAATTGCGCTCTCTGACCAAGGTGAGTTTGACCTCGAATGTGCAAGTGGGAAGTTTATCATCAAATCTGCTATCGACAACAGAAATGAACGCCTCTCTACTCCCGGAGTTATTGAACCGTCCCCGTTAGAACCGACTCCTGATTATCTTGGCATGTCTATTTGGCATGGTGACCACTATTGCAGTCCTCGCGGCTATTACACCACATTAGGTCAACAAAGAGCCTTTGTAAAAGCTGCATGGCATCAAGGCGACCCCTATTATCATAAAATGTTCCAAAACGGTTATTCTGTTGCTGGATGTGGGACTATTGCAGTTGCACAAGTATTAAATCACTTTCAAAAACCAGAGTATTTAAATGGGTATTACTGCTCATGGGAATCTTTTCAAAACGATTCTACCGTAACATATGAGACTCCACACTGGACAAATTTATCTAATGCTATATATGAAATAGCCATAGGTTGTAAAGCTGTCGCACATGACTTTGCAACAACAGTGAAATTAAAAGACGTTACAAGTTATCTAAAATCCATTGGGTACGCTATCGCTACATACACAACAGGCTTTAATGAATCTACTATCTTAAATGACCTTTCGTGCCGACGCCCTATTATAATTTGTGGACAAATGAACATTAACGAATATGGGCACGCGTGGATTTTAGACGGATTTCATCAACTAAGATTTGACAAATATTATTATAGACAAGACAATAATCTTCTTTGCAATCAAACACATGAGACCCTTACATATTATCATTGCAAATGGGGTGAGCCAGATAAAAATGGGAATGGAAATGACAATGGTTATTTTTTATTTAACAATTTTGGTTGGAACTTAAATATGAGCTTTATTCATAATATTAAATACACGAAATAAAATATTATCATGAAAAATACTATCTTAATTGTAACTCTCTTTCTCAACATAATGTTTTTTAGCTGCAATAATAATGAACCTGTAAACAATGAACCGGACGAACCTTGGTTGATATATTTTTTTGAAAATTTTAGCCTGATTCATAACGATAGCCAAGAATTCAAAAACTGGTTGGACGCTCATGTCAACAATATACGTTTTGTGACATTTACGGTAGACACCGGCGATAAAACGATTGAACTCTATCCTGACAAATCAGAAGTCGAATCATATTATTCAAAAAGTATGTCGGGCTATATAAGTTGGTTGGTTAGGATTTCCAACGTGTCTGAAGATGAAGTAAAGACTATATGCACTGAATTTGAAGCATTCACAATCGAGGAAGATAAAGATAGATACGATAAGTTTACGACACAGTATGGCAAACCCGGAGACTTTGCAGCATCATTTTCCAAATAATATATTCTTATCATTCCCCTTCACAACAAAAAGCAAAAAAGGTTATAACCATTTACAGAACTAACCGATTAACAGCAATAAGCCATGAAAAAGATTCTTTTACTTATAGCAGTGGCATTATGTACTGCTCTCAGCAGCTGCGATAATGACGAACCGGCAGAAAAAGCAGAAAAAGAAATAGTAGCCTATTTTGATGCTGATGGCATACCCCATCTTTTTGATGAAGAGCAATACTCTACTCAGCAGGTAATCGACAAACTGAAAAACAAAGTTCCGTTTTGGAAGGAAAAGACTGTATACACACTTGATAACGATGGTGCTGTTTCAGGAATCTTTGATTATTGGGAAATATATACCAACGATTGTCTTATCAATCATAATATTAATCCGCGAGATTGTCTTAAAGGTTCGTTTCTCGTATTTTGTGAAAATGAAGTTCGCTTCATACAAGACTCCTCCTCATTCTCAGGATATAGAAAGTTCGCAGATTATCCATATGACTCAGAATCGGAGAAGCACTTTGTCAACAAATTAACTTACTATGGCTTTCCCCTGCCGGTAAAAATCTATGATGACCATATGATAATAACTGGTATTTATGATAATGGAACTCCATATTATGCCAAAGTGTACTTCGCCAATGACGACACAGCTCACGATTTTATCGAACGCTGCAATACTCCGGCCCCAACCTTTGATGATGATTCAGAATAAAAACTATATTCCATGAAAAAGATAATTATACTTATAACCGCAATTGTATGCTCAGTGCTAACCGGCTGCGATAATGATGAGCCTGTAAACAATGAACCGGACGAACCTTGGTTGATATATTTTTTTGAAAATTTTAGCCTGATTCATAACGATAGCCAAGAATTCAAAAACTGGTTGGACGCTCATGTCAACAGTATACGTTTTGTGACATTTACGGTAGACACTGGCGATAAAAAGATTGAACTCTATCCTGACAAATCAGAAGTTGAGTCATATTATTCAAAAAGTATATCAGGTTATATAAGTTGGTTGATAAGGATTTCCAACGTGTCTGAAGATGAAGTAAAGGCTATATGCTCTGAATTTGAAGCATTTACAATCGAGGAAGATAAAGACCGATACGATAAATTTACAACACAGTATGGCAAACCCGGATTTTTAGACTAGGTAGCATCATTTTCCAAATGATATATTCTTATCATTCCCCTTCACAACAAAAAGCAAAAAAGGTTATAACCATTTACAGAACTAACCGATTAACAGCAATAAGCCATGAAAAAGGCTCTTTTACTTATAGCAGTGGCATTATGTACAGCTCTCAGCAGCTGCGATAATGACGAACCGGCAGAAAAAGATGCGGTAGCTTATTTTGATGCCGATGGCATGTCACATCTTTTTGATTAAGAGCAATATACCACGCAGCAAGTAATCGACAAACTGAAAAACCGAATAGTATTCCATAACCAGAAGACCATATACCTACTCAATAATGACGGTACCGTCAAAAATGTAATCGATGACTGGAAAAAACATTGCGAAACATTTGGCAAACCGTTTGATACGCTTGGTCTTCACCTAGATTATAAAATATTTACTGATGACTACGTCATAGAAACCTATTTCGGTACGGGTAAGTACATGATATTTTCAGAGTACCCTTACAATGATGCTACCGAAAAGAAATTCATGGATAGAGTCTTCGGAAATTCCCGTCCTGCAAAATTCTATGACCATTATATGTATGAGACCGGCTTCACTGACGATGGCACACCCTATTATGCAAAGGTATATTTCGGGTCCGAAGCGCTTTATGAGGAAACAATGAATATCTTAAAACCATTCGATTCCTCGAAATACGACCCCAAGCTCTGACATAACGACATGATTCATTAAGTCACCCTGCATCCTCGCACCGACTTCTACGATACCTCACTATAAGAAACCATACAGATAATGGCAGGTGTGTCCGAATTCAATTTCGGCACACCTGCTTTCGGTTTATAAGAACGGTTCATAAAAATCATCAAATTTTATCGAAAAAAATTTGGAGAATAGAAAAGTATAGCTACCTTTGCAGTGTTGTACCAAACTACAACACTAATTCAATAAATCACCTCGATATGAAACTTGCTTATAAACTACTGTTAGTGTTGCTCACACTGGTCGCAACGGCAGAAGTAACGGCTGCCGAATCGATACACTGCATCATAGACGCTGTGGAAACAAGTCCGGTGACCGGATTTATGCTATCATTCGTAGCTACCGTGGCTGTACCGGCAGTCAACGCAGGTTTCTTCAGACGCAAATAATAAATCAAACACTCCTACACATTATGATTAATCTCAATCATCTCAACTACTGCTACCGCTCGGGTGTCAACGTACTGCATGACATCACCGCGGAAATAGAGCCGGGCATCCACCTGCTTATGGGCGAAAACGGCGCCGGCAAGACCACACTGCTTCACATCATGGCAGGACTGCGCTATCCGCGCACCGCTACCGAATGCACTATCGACGATGTTTCCACCTCACTGCGACTACCATCAGTGCTGAGCAAGGTGTTTCTGCTCACCGACGACATGGTATTTCCTTATCCCACAATAGCCGAGATGGAGCGCTACCATGCCCCGTTTTATCCCAACTTCGATGCCGCACTGTTAGCTGAAAATCTAAGCGAATTCGGTATCAATCCACGTGACAGCATAAACAACTTCTCGTTAGGCACACGTAAAAAGGCATATCTGGCTTATGCTCTGGCACTGCGTACCGACATACTGCTGCTCGACGAACCTGCCAACGGACTTGACATCGACTCAAAGACCGTATTGCTCCGAATGCTCTCGCGCAATATCACCGATAACCAGACTGTAATCATATCCACACACACGATATGGGACTTCCAGAATCTGTTTGACGGTGTGCTGGTGCTCTCACAGGGTCGTCTCGTACTGGCTGAAAAGGTATGGACCATAGTCAAATCACTGGCTTTCGTCAACTCGCTCGAACCGATAAGCAACGCTTTGTATCTTACCCAGAACATGGGTCGCTTCCAAGCCATAGTGCCCAATGACGGCACTCTTGACACGGCAATCGACTACGTGCTGTTATACACCGCCCTGCACTCTCCGCAACAATCCATCATTACACAAACCGTTAAAAACGCCCGCTGACTATGACACAAAATATATCCGCCACCGACAAATTTTCATGGAACAGAGTAATGGTATTAGCCCGCTACTACTATCCTAATCTGCGTACCCAGCTCATCATCTACCCGCTGGTATCGCTTCTTTCAGGCATAATACTCTACTTCACTACCAAGTCGATAGCTTGGGGATTTCTGTCAGGGGCTCTCTCACTCGCCCTGAGCATAATGCTGTACCTCGGACCGATAGTGTTCGCACGCAAGCAGACACGCCCCATCGAGACCCTCATTCCGGCGCGCAGTTCCGAAAAAGCCACATTCATCTTAGGCTATTCGCTGGTGTTTATACCCATCATGGTGTATCTGCCGCAGTTCCTGATGTTCACTCTTATGTATCACCTGTTTCCGATATCATCGGATTTCGCCGAACTAATCAAGACATCATTTGAATTCAACAAAGGTTTCTACGGATTAAGCTATGTACAGGGACTCGTACCTACCATCACCTGTCTGTTTGTAGTATATGCAAAGCGCAACAATCGTCTGGTTATGGCATGCGTATGGGCTATGGTGGCAATGATAGCGCAAACCATAGTATCAGGTATCTTAGGAGCAATAATCGCCATCAGGCAGTTCCATAACATAGCCAACCCTTCGGAATCACCCGAAGCCTTCACCACCGACTTCATGTATCATCTGATGCCCTACTTGGTGACATTCTTCATCATCTGCGCTGTCTATGTCATAATCATGGCTGTGTTTACCGTCCGTAACATCTGTAAAAAACAAGTGTGAATGGAGTTTAACGAAACAACCCCTATCTACAAGCAGATTATCGACTACTGTTTCCGATGCATATCATCGGGCATGTGGCGCGAAGAGCAACGGATACCTTCCGTACGCGAGATGGCTGTGGAACTCACCGTCAACTCCCACACCGTGCTCAAAGCCTACGAACATCTGCAGAATCACGGCATCATAGCTCCACGCCGCGGCATGGGCTTCTATCTGGAGCCTGACGCACGCCAAAGGGTGGACATGATGCGCCGCGAAGAATTCTTCGACACCGAACTACCACAGCTTTTCAGCACCATGCGTATGCTCGACATCGATATCGACGATATCATACCGCTGTGGCACAAATAAGCCGCTGACCCTACACATATAGTTATTGTAAAATCATCCTCTGACCGCTTCCGCCCGGAAAAAAACATACATTTTCCGTGGCGGAAGTGGTGATTGACATAAATCCGGCATCCTACAGTATTAATTTTGCAGTCGGATGGATTATGGTTTATTTCAGTCAAAAAGGTCATGAGAACGATTAACGAACTTATCATTCACTGCTCGGCTACTCCCGAAGGTCGCGATGTGGGAGCCGCCGAGATAAGACAGTGGCACAAGGCTCAGGGTTATGCTGACATAGGTTATCACTTTATCATCCGACTTGACGGACGCATAGAACCCGGACGTGATATCAATCTTGCAGGGGCCCACTGCCGGGGACACAACAGTCATTCCATTGGCATCTGTTACATCGGAGGCTTGGATTCAAAGCTGCGGGCAAAAGACACCCGTACATCAGCACAACGACATGCTTTGCGAAATCTGGTAGCAGAACTGAAACTACGCTTTCCGGGCGTTAGGGTTCACGGACACCGTGAATTTGCCGCAAAGGCATGTCCGTGCTTCGACGTCACCGCAGAGTTCTGACACCGATATCAGATTCAGGCTCCGAACTCTTCATGAAGTTTCAGAAACCGCTGCAACGATGCTTCACCAAATCCGGCAAGCGATGCCTTTACCCGTTCGAGCGGCTTACGCTTCATATCACCGCTTTTGGAATAAAACTTATCGGCATAACAAATCAGGCGTTCAAGCTGAGTGACCGGCAGTATATCGACGGGTGGCAAAGGTAAGTTCTGCCGTACAATCTCCTGTGCCGTAAGCCCGGAGCCGGTATGATGCTCAGCTACAGCAGCCCACTGTCCGGGCGCACCCTCACGGCGCAACAGTTCCGCCCCTATAACGCCATGTGCTATATAAGGGTGCGCGCCCTCACATGCTATGGACGGCGCGTGTGTGGCATATATACCTATATCGTGCAACAATGCCGCTCCCCGGACCATATCATCGTCAAGCGGTAATCCCAAGCGGTGACTGATGGCAAGAGCCTCGTCAGCCACAGCCCGGCAATGGCGCAAATATATATCCCGCAGACGAGAGCCTACGGGATAATATTTATCGATAATGTCATACGGATTAGTCACGTATCAAATATCAAGCACGGTATTCCAACCGTAAATATCCGGTTCTTCGCCATGCTGTATGGCACGGAGATGATTATAAAGCATCGTGGTCACAGGACCCGGCTTACCATCCTTGGCTATGATGTATTTTTTACCGGTATCGAGGTCATCGATTTCACCCACAGGCGATGCCACTGCAGCCGTACCGCAGGCGGCAGCCTCTTGCACTGATTCGAGTTCATCGACAGTAATGTGACGGCACTGCACCTCAAGTCCGTGGTCAGCGGCGAGCTGCTGGAAACTCATATTGGTGATTGACGGCAAAATGGATTCGGATTCGGGAGTGATATAGACCCCGTCCTTGATGGCAAAGAAATTAGCAGGACCGCATTCATCGAGATACTTCTTATCTTTCGGGTCAAGATAAAGCACTGCCGAATATCCGAGTGCATGAGCGCGTTCGCCGGCTGAAAGACTCGCGGCATAGTTTCCGCCCACTTTCCAGCGACCCGTACCCTTGGGCGCCACGCGGTCATATTCACGCATTATACATATCTTCGTGGGAGCATAGCCGGTCTTGAAATATGGTCCTACCGGACTTACAAGTACCATAAACAGGTAATCGACAGCTTTACGCACGCCCACACTCGCCGTCATACCTATTTCAAACGGACGTATATAAAGCGAAGCCCCGCTGCCGTATGGCGGTATGAACCGGGCATTAAGTTCCACCACCTTAATTATCATCTTACGGAAAAGTTCTTCGGGCACCGGCTCCATACACAGACCCTTTGCCGATTCGCGGATACGCTTGGCATTCTCCTCCAGTCGGAAGATACGCACCTTGCCGTCTACACCGCGGAACGCTTTCAGTCCCTCGAAAATCTCCTGACCGTAATGCAGAGCCGTAGCAGCCATGTGAATATTGATAGTTTCCGATTCGGACACTTCGGGTTCACCCCATTTTCCGTCTGTAAAAGTACAGCGGACATTATAATCCGTCTTCTGATAGCCGAAAGGCAGTGTAGCCCAGTCGAGCTGTGGTATATCCTTCATAACTTGTAACAGTCTAAAATATATTTTTATATTGCAAAAGTAACAAATCTATCGATACAAGACCCCATAAATGCACAAAAAACGATGCGAAATGCAAATCCGTCCGAACATATAAGCGATTTAACTCCTTAAAAATGATAAAATCGTTGTCTAAAACCTTAATCTTGGCTATCTTTGCATTTCCTAACCGGTCATTGCCATCAATTCTTGAGACGTACTCAACTATATATCATACTTTTAATTGTGATTTCGAGCGCACTCTACGCCTCGGCATCACGCTCTGCAAGCAGTCAGGAACCGCTTGCGGCACCGGTTGAGCCCGAACTCCTGAGAATCGAAGACATCACACCGGGCGACACTCTCACCCAGGCGCAGGCAGAACATCAGAAGCAGGCTCGCAAACGTTCGCTCGCTGCTCGCGCTTCACGTCAGCGCCGTGACTCCCTGCGTGCATCCCGCCGGCGCATCAGCAATGACTCAACTGCTGTCAGCGCTCTCACTGACAGCCTTTTCACCCGTCCTGATTCACTGACCGCGGTTTCTGACTCCGCCACTACCGTATCACATCGCAACCTCAACCGGCGCCACATATCGCAACGCACTGATTCCGATTCAGTAACACAACCGGTGTCAGGCGTAAAAATCAATCGATTCAAAGTTGACCTTGACAACGTGGTCGATATTTCCGCCCGCGACTCCATGGTAATAGTAGGCACATCAAAAGCATATCTGTTCGGCGACAGTAAAGTTGTGTATGGCGATATCGACTTGTCGGCTGCCAATATTGACCTTGACATGAATGAAAGCCTCGTTTATGCCGTAGGTGTTCCCGACAGCACGGGCGAAGTCATAGGCACCCCGGTATTCAACGACCGCGGCACCTCTTACGAGGCCAAGACCATGAATTACAATTTCAAGACCGAAAAAGGCTACATTACCGATGTCATAACAGAGCAGGGCGAAGGATATCTTACCGGCGGCAAATCAAAAAAAGTGGGTGATAACGTATTCTACATACAGGACGGACGCTACACCACTTGCGACCAGCATGATGACCCGCACTTCTGGCTTCAGCTCACCAAGGCTAAAATCCGCCCGAAGAAAGATATAGTGTCCGGTCCGGCATACATGGTGCTCGCCGGACTTCCGCTTCCGCTCGCCGTCCCCTTCGGCTATTTCCCGTTCTCCGAAAGATATTCTTCGGGTATAATATTCCCCACATTCGGTGATGACTACCAGCGGGGATTCTATCTGAGCAACGGCGGTTATTACTTCGCCATAAATGACAATATCGACCTTGCCCTTACAGGTGAAATCTACACCAAAGGCTCGTGGGGCATACAAGCGCGCTCGGCATACGTAAAACGCTACAAATTCTCCGGTAACTTCAACATGAGTTATCTATGCACCGTACTGGGTGACAAGGGACTGCCAGACTATTCCAGGCAGACCAACTTCCAGATACTCTGGAGCCATGCTCAGGATTCGCGCGCCAATCCGGTGTTTAACTTCTCGGCTTCGGTCAACTTCACCACATCAGGTTACCTCCGCAACAGCGTATCAACTTATTACTCCAACGCTTTTACCGAGAACACCAAGAGCAGTACCATCAACTTCACCTATCGCCCGCCCGGCTCGAAATGGTCATTCTCTGGCAATGCCAATATATCCCAACGCAGCCAAGACTCCACACTTGCAGTGTCATTTCCTAACATAACCATCTCGATGTCGCAAATCTACCCGTTCAAACGTAAACGCGCCGTAGGAGCCGACAAATGGTACGAAAAAATCAAGATATCATATTCCGGACAGTTCAACAACTCATTGACTGCCAAGCAGGATGAGTTTTTCAAAAAAAGTCTTATCAAGGACTGGCGTAACGGCATGCGTCACCAGATACCCATTTCAGCCACATTCAATCTGCTGAAATATATCAACCTGACCCCGAGCATATCACTTACCGACCGTATGTACACCACAAAAGTACGCCGCCAGTGGGACCCCAATGCAGCACGCGAAATATGCGATACATCTTACAGTTTCTACAACGTATGGGATTTCAACGCCTCCGTATCGCTCGATACAAAAATTTACGGCTTCTTCCAGCCGCTCCCGTTCCTGGGCGACAAAGTAAAGATGATACGCCACGTGATGACTCCAACCATAAGCTTCAGCGGTGCACCTGACTTCAGTTCGCCATGGTTCGGATACTACGGTGAATACGAACGTCCCGGAGCTAACGGTAAGGTCACCAAGAATAAATACTCCATGTTTCCCAACTCCCTGTTCGGTGTACCCGGACAAGGCAAAAGCGGCATCGTAAGTTTCTCCCTTGCCAATAATCTGGAAATGAAAGTAAAGACCAACGACAGTATCGGTGAGAAAAAAGTGTCGCTTATTGAAAACTTCTCCATATCCCAAAGCTACAACTTCGCTGCTGACTCACTCAACTGGAGTAATATCAACACCTCTATAATGCTCCGTCTGGTCAAGAACTTCAATCTCAACCTATCGGCGGTGTGGGATGTGTACACCTATCAGCTCAACGCTTCGGGTAACCCCGTGCGCGTCAACATTCCACGATGGAAAGCCGGCAAGGGATGGGGCAGACTTTCAAGTACGGGCACATCGTTTTCCTACACATTCAATAACGACACATTCAAGCGTAAAAAGAAAAACGATAAGGACAACGACAAGGACAACGATAAAGAAAACGACGACAACAATAACCGACCCCAGCCGCCTTCAGGTTACCAGCACGAACATCAGGACGGTGACATGACATTCAACCCTGACGGATACATGAAATGGGAAGTTCCGTGGAGTCTCACACTGAACTACTCGATACAATACGGCTACGGCACTTTCAACAAGCAAAAGATGGAATATGACGGAAAATGGACACAAAACCTCAGTCTGTCAGGCAACATCCGTCCCACCAAAAACTGGAATTTCAGTTTCACAGCAAGTTATGACTTTGAACAGCACAAACTCGCTTACATGAACTGTAACATCTCACGTGATCTCCACTGCTTCACCATGACTGCAAGTTTCGTACCTGTAGGTCCGTACAAATCCTATAATTTCCACATCTCCGTCAATTCTTCGCTACTCTCCGACCTCAAATATGACAAGCAGTCATCATATTCCAACGGTGTAGACTGGTATTAAACTACAATGAAACGAGGTATCGTACATACCATAACGCGGATTACCGGCTGGCTCATTGCTACAATATTGGCACTGATACTTTTGGTCATCATATTGCTGTATATGCCTCCGGTACAACGATGGATTAAAGACTTCGCTCTGGAGAAAGTCAACGAATCACCTGACATGCACGTCAGCGTCGATGACCTCCGGCTTAGATTCCCACTTGACTTGGAAGTCACAGGTGTTACCGTAACCACACCGGTCGATACCATGCTCCGGGCGGGCAAAGCCAGTGTTGACATAGCACTGCTCCCGCTCTTCACCGGGAATATCAAAATCCGCGACATTAGCCTCTATGACGCCCTGTATCGTTCAGGCACCCTTGACTCAGCCACATGTCTGGAAGCTCGCATCGACACATTCTTCACCAGTGACATCGGCACCCGATTCTCATTAAAAAGACTCAACATCAGTAGCGCCACTCTTAAAGGTGCTGACATAGGATTATGGATTAAGGACACCGTCACCACAAGCACCCCGGATACCTCTGTGACCGATATGACGGTAATAGCGGGCAAACTTGATTTACAACGTGTGCGGTTCCACATGGCAATGGAAAATACTATCGATTCTATCGGAACATATCTGCCGGCCACGCTTATAGGCGGAGTCAAGGTGGACATGCTGCGCCACAGCGTAAGTGTCGACAGTCTCATATCCGATTCATTGAGCGCCACTTATCTTACACCTGCTGTAGCCGTAGTGGCATCTGCCAAGCCTGATAATACCGTTGCTGACTCCGTAAGCTCTACGCCATGGAGCATCAACTGCGGTAAACTTGCTCTTACAGGCAACGCCACATACGCACGGCGTGGAGCCGTTGCAGCCCCCGGACTTGACATGGATTATCTGCAACTCAACGGCATAAATCTGCAAGTCGATTCATTTTACAATCGTGGCAGCGTCATACGCGTACCCGTAAGCCTAAGTGCCACCGAACGCTGCGGACTATCCTTACGGGCAAAAGCCGATTTCGCCATGGACAGCACGGTGATGCGTGCCGACAGTATTATGATAGCCACAGACGCCTCGCTTATCAACGCGGCATTCATGATGGGACTGGGAGATTTATCATCCAATCCCGACTTGCCCGTCCGTCTGCAAGCCTACGGTTACATCGGCATGCCTGATATACGCACAGCCTACCCCACTACCGGCAAAATACTCGCTGACCTTCCACGATACGGAATACTCGAGCTTCAAGCTGATATCGACGGTACTTCAGGTTATCTCAACATCGCCGACCTCTCGGCTAAAATGCCCGGTGTCATGAGCCTCAAAGCTGACGGCAACATAGCCAATGTGGCTGACTTCAACAGCATGACCGGCAAAATCAATCTGACAGGACGCCTGAACGAAGGCCACTACTTAGCAGCCCTTCTGCCGGCATCGTTACGTAAGGATGTAAAGATTCCATCGTCACGCATCGACGGCTTTGCCGACTTTTCACCTGCAAAAATTGCCGGCGATATAACACTTCACACCGCCGAGGGACGACTTGCCGCTCAAGGCAAATGGCTTCGACGGACAGAAGGTTACTCCGCCTCGCTTGACATAAGCGATTTCCCCGTAGCCCGATTCCTTCCCACATTAGGCATAGATGATGTAAGCCTTATAGCCGATGCCGAAGGTTCCGGATTTGACATATCGTCAGTCAAAACACATGCCGACGTCAACGCCACCCTGCAAAAAATCAGCTACAACGGCATTCATCTGACAGATATCACCCTCAATGCCCGACTGGACAGCTGTAAACTCGTGGCCGAACTTAATTCTCCCACAAAACCTGCCGACATGACCATGCACGTCACCGCCGATATACTTAAGGAGGGATATGGATGGGACATAACAAGCGATATCCGGCACCTTGACCTTGCCGCGCTCAAATTATCCGAATCACCGCTATGGGGTACCATGCAACTTAACACCGACGGCACTTTCAACACAGCTACCAATGACATTGATGCACGTCTGTCAGCCGACAATCTACGCTGGACTGTAGGAACCGATGCTATTTCTGCCCGACGCATCGATGCATCACTGCTGAGTACAGACTCACTGATGCACGCCAACCTAAATTCCGGTGATTTCAGCATCGACGCACTCTCACTATGTCCGCTCGACACACTCCTTGCCGGTATCAGCGCAGCTACCGACACACTTGACGCACAGATAGCCGCCAAGGATTTCGACATACGTCCGTTACAGCGTGTTCTCCCCCACATGACCGTATCAATGAAAGCGGGAAACAATAATCCTATAGCCAATTATCTGAATCAAAACGCCGAAATTTCCTACAAGAATCTATCGATGAACATGCATAACGATTCCATCATCACGATGCAATTCAACATTGACGGATTCGCCACCGGTCAAACCCGTATAGACAATTTCTCATTTGACGCCCATCAGCACAATCAATTCCTCGTCTACTCCGCCCGAATCGACAACAAACCCGGAACGATGGATGATTTCGCTCATGTGAGTCTCGCCGGCTACATATCACGCTCGCGCTTTTCGGCTATGTTCAAACAAAGCGATATATCTGACCGGCAAGGCTTCCTGCTCGGTATGAACGCCACAATGTCTGACTCCGTGATAAGCGTGAAATTTGTACCGTATGCACCTACCATAGCATATAAAAAGTGGAAAATCAACCACGATAATTTCGCAAGTTTCAATTTCATTGACAACCATTTCGATGCCAACGTACACTTACAGTCTGACAGCAGCTACATAAATCTGTACACCGCGCATCAACCCGATACCGCAGCCATACATGCTCAGGAAGATGTCATCCTGCAACTAAGCAACATCAAACTGTCCGAATGGCTGAGCATATCACCATTCTCACCACCCATAAAGGGTGTGCTTGACTCCGACATGCGTTTCCGCTGGGACAAAGAAGGCATCACCGGCAACGGTACCGTCGATGTGACAAATCTTTATTACGGACGTGAGCGCGTGGGAACATTCCAGCTGGGCATGAACATACATAACGACTCCCGCATAGGGGCACTTCGAGCCGACATGGATTTGATTGTGGACGGAGCAAAAGTAATCACGGCAAGCGGCGCACTTAACGATTCCACAGCCCGCAATCCGTTCCTTCTTGATTTCTCTATGATACACTTCCCACTGCGTGTAGTCAATCCGTTCTTACCCAAAAGCGTAGCTCAAATGTCAGGTATGCTCAACGGACAAATGGACATCACAGGTACGCCCGCCCGACCCATATTCAACGGTTATATTGATTTTGACTCCACTGCCGTGCACCTGGGACTTACCGGAGCTGACTATCGCTTCTCTACGGTAAAAATACCGGTTGACAGCAATATCGTACATTTCAAGGACTTCACTATAGCAGGACTCAATAAGAACAATCTGCACATCAACGGAACCGTTGATGCCCGTTCGCTCAGCAACATCCTCATAGACCTGAATCTGAACGCCTCGGACATGCAGATAGTCAACACATCACGTCCTCGTAACGGAGCCAATGTATATGGTAAAGCTTTCGTTGACTTGGATGCTACCGCCAAAGGCTCGATGCGTTTCCTCGATGTCAACGCCACAGTTGATATTCTATCCGGCACCAATGTAACTTATGTCATGTCAGATGCCGAATCGGCTCTGACCTCACGTAAAAACAATGATATGGTACATTTCGTGCAATTCTCCGATACAACTGCGGTAATGGACGCTGACACTCTCGCCACATCATCCATGGCAATGATGCTCAATGCCAACCTCATCATATCCGAAGGCTCGACCATCAACGTTGACCTGTCGACCAACGGTAAAAATAAAGTGTCACTGCAAAGCACCGCCAATCTAACCTACACACAGCCACCGGTAGGCGATGCCCGTCTCACCGGACGAATCAATATCAACAATGGTTTCGTTCGCTACTCACCACCGTTCATGTCTGAGAAAAACTTCTCGTTCAGCGAAGGCAGCTATGTGGCATTCAACGGTTCAATGCTTAATCCGATGCTTAACATCAAAGCCGTGGAGAAACTCCGCGCCAACGTCACTCAGGAAGGTCAGAATTCCCGACTTGTCAATTTCGACATAATACTGTCACTGACCAACTCGCTGCAGAACGTCGACGTGAAATTTGACCTTGCGACAAACGACGATATCACCGTACAGAATGAACTGTCGTCCATGAGTCCCGAACAACGTGCCAACCAAGCCATGAATCTGCTGCTCTACAACGTGTACACCGGACCCGGGACAAAAGGCGATGCCAATCTGTCGGGCAATCCACTGTTCTCATTCCTCGAATCACAAATCAACACTTGGGCTGCCAATAACATTCGCGGTGTGGACATATCATTCGGTATCGACCAGTACAAGACCAACACTGACGGCACTTCCGGCACCACAACAAGTTACAGTTACCGTGTGTCGAAATCACTGTTTAACGACCGATTCAAGATAGTGGTAGGCGGCAACTATTCCACCGATGCCGATGCTGATGAAAACTTCTCTCAGAACCTCATCAACGACATATCTTTTGAATATATGCTCAACCGCAGCGGCTCTATGTATGTGCGTCTGTTCCGCCATGTCGGTTATGAAAGCATACTTGAAGGTGAAATAACCCAGACCGGCGCCGGCTTCGTATTGAAACGCAAACTCAATAATCTGCGCGATATATTCCGCTTCGGCAAACCGGCAACCAATCCCAAGCAATAGCCCATGACCAGAAAATTCTTAAAATACCCGCATCGCTTTACGGTCATCGCTTCCGTCATGCTACTGCTCACAGTCATTCTCGGCAGTTGCTCCACCACTCGCCGCATAGCCGACGGTGAGATACTATATACCGGTGTCAAGAAAATAAAAATATCATCTCCGCCCAACGATGTACCACTTGCCGAAGGAGTCGCTTCCGAAGTAAAGGAAGCCGTCAACGTAGCCCCGAACAACTCTTTGTATTCTCCTTATCTGCGATGGCCGTTCCCTCTCGGTCTGTGGGTATACAACAACTGGTCAAATCCACCCTCGGGATTCAAGCACTGGTTATATGAAAAACTCGTAGCCGAGCCCGTACTGATTAGTGACGTCCGTCCCGATGTGCGTGTCAAGATGATAGATGAAATTCTTGACAACAACGGCTATTTCCGCGGCAAAGCATCCTATGAACTCATTCAGGGGAGCAATCCCAAGAAAGCCCGCATATCCTACTTTGTCGAACCGGGGCAAGCCTATACATTTTCATCCATAGAACTCCTTCCCGACTCATCACGACTGCAACACCTCATAGACTCGGTAGCTTCACGCAACCGCTATCTGCAACCGAGCAACCGCTATTGCACCGACTCTTTAAGCGCCACACGCATACGCATAGCCAATGCCATGCGTAACCGGGGATACTATTTTTTCAAACCGGAATTTATAGAATATCTTGCCGACAGCACTATCACTCCAAGGGAAATAGCGCTAAAAATGACTCTTGCCACCAATATTCCGAAACCGTTTCTCGAAAGCTACAACACCGGAACCATAACCACACGTATCTACCGGAATCAAGGTGGCGGCACACCTGACACATTCATGACCAAACGCGGCATGGTCATACAGATGAAACCATCACGCCTACGTGAGAACCTACTTGACGAATGCATCCGATTCCGGCAAGGCAAAACACTTACGGTAAGACAAATGAATCAGACACAGACTTATCTGTCGCGTCTGGGCATATTTAACGGTATTGAAATTAATGTCAAACCTGACTCGACGAAAGCACGTACGCTGAATGTGGAAATAGACTGTACGCTTGACAAACCCCTGGAAGCCGCCATAGAAGTCAATGTCACATCGAAATCCAACAGTTATCTCGGTCCCGGAGCAAATCTGCGTCTGTCAAACCACAATCTGTTTGGCGGCGGCGAAATGCTTAGCCTTGAACTGCGCGGCACTTACGAATGGCAGACAGGACGCGGGCGCAGCTCAGTATTCAACTCCTATGAGGTAGGTCTAAGTTCATCGCTGTCCTTTCCCCGGCTGCTCGCCCCCAAATTCATACCTCGCTCAAGACGAGACCTCAACTGGACACGCATAAATCTCAGCGCCGAACTGCTAAATAGACCGCATTACTTCTCCCTCGCACAGTTCAATGCCGGCTTCGCCTATGACTGGCGTGCCACCCGACATGTAACCAACAAATTGACTTTACTGAAACTCACCTACATCAATCTTATACGTTCTACTGACGAATTTGATGCCATAATGAGTACAAACCGTGCCATAGCTGAAAGTTTCAAAAGCCAGTTCATACCACAGATGCAGTTTGACTACATGTATGACCGTTCATTTGACCGAAACAATTCTCTCAACTGGCAGTTTACCATACAGGAAGCAGGCAATATCTTTTGGGCAATATACCGTGCCTGCGGTAAAAGCGGTGAGAAACAACTTTTCGGCACTCCATTCTCTCAATTCATCAAAGGAACAACGCAACTTGTCTATAACCGGCGTCTGTGGGGCGACAATTGGCTGGTAAGCCGTGTAGCCATAGGAGCCGAACATGCTTACGGCAACTCGACACAAGTACCTTATAACGAACAATTCTATGTGGGTGGCGCCAACTCCATTCGCGCCTTCGCCGTACGCAGTATAGGACCGGGCAGTTACCGTGTGCCTCAGAATCAGATTAACGGTTATTTTGACCAGACCGGTACATTCAAATTTGAGTTCAATGTAGAATACCGCTTCCCTATCTTCGGTCCCGTTCACGGTGCCGTATTCCTTGACAGCGGCAACGTGTGGCTGCTTCGCGCCGACCCCGACCGCCCGGGAGGTGAACTGAAAGCATCCACATTTCTGCGTGACATAGCGCTGGGCACAGGTGCCGGATTACGTCTCGACATAGGAATGCTCGTAGTACGCGGTGACCTCGGTATTGGAATCCACGCACCCTATGACACCGGAAAATCCGGTTACTATAATATGACAAGTTTCAAAAACTCTTTGGCATTCCACCTTGCCATAGGTTATCCGTTCTGACATTTGTCTGATGATTTTTATTATCTTTGCATATCATTATCATAGTCATATCATGTTCAATAACATTTAACATTATGCATAAATCACTCTTACGCAGTCTTTTTATCACGACTCTGACACTTACGTCACTTACAGCATGCGTCGATGACAACTATGACCTTGACGACATCGACACTACCGCCCGACTACAGGTCACAGACCTTGTAATTCCCATCAACATTGATGAAATCACACTTGACAACATCATTAACCTTGATGAGCAGGACAAAATAAAAATCATCGACGGCAAATATGTCATAGAGCAGACAGGCACATTTACGTCCGACCCTATCCTGATAGAACGCGCCACTCTGACCGTGCCTCCTATCAACCCCACTGTCGATATCATATCGCTCACTCCCGAATCAAGCGTAAAGACCCTTGCCAATCCCGATACTGAACTTGGCTCGACTGTTTTTACCTATGATTTGGAGACAAAACACTCAACGCTTGAATATACCACCAACACCATAAGCGAATCCATCACAGCCATAGACTACTTCGGCTGCGATATGGTTTTTGCCATAAATATCGATATTACCGGATTGGGTGGCATGGTAAAACAACTCCAATTCCAAAACGTCGAGATGCAATTCCCCAAAGGACTCGATTTCGTGTCTACTTCAGGCGAATCATATGACCCGCAAACAGGTATATTACAAATCGCCGACCAAAGTGTCAACGGAACTTCTCTCAATATCAAATTCAAAGCCAAAGGTGTGAATTTCAAAATGGCTGACGGTGTATTCGACCCCGAAGAACACAAACTGCACGTCAGCGGTGCCATGTACATCAGAAGCGGTAAAATCAGCGTCAACCTTGAAGACATAACATCCGATGCCACCTTGCCGCAACAGATACAGATTACCACTTCTTATAAACTTGATGAAGCCACACTTACCGATTTTACCGGAAAGATGAAGTATTCACTCAAGAAAGCTACACTGTCCGATGTTAACCTTGACGGACTTCCCTCCATACTTGCCGATGCGGGAACAAACATACGTCTTGCCAATCCCTGCATATATCTGCATCTTACCAATCCGCTCCAAAGCTATGACATCTATGCCCAAACCGGAATCAATATCACGGCATATCACTCTATCGGAGAAGCCCAGAAAACCTTCAGTCTCGATAACGACTATTTCACTATAGGACGTCCCATACACACTGACGGAAGCTATAACTTCTGTATGTCGCCCGCCGAACCGTCAAATCCCGACCCGGATTTTACCGACGCCATCCATGTTCCCTTCACCGGACTGAGCGATGTACTTTCAGGCGACGGAATACCTGAACGTCTGAGCATCAATCTCAAGAATCCGAATATGCCTGACCAGCAGGTAACCGACTTCAAATTAGGTCAACAGTTCCCTGCCATGACTGGCAACTTTAAGTTCATCACTCCTCTTCAATTCCTTGACGGTACTGCAATAGAGTATCACCGCACTATCTCCGGCTGGTACAGCGATGACATCGAGGATCTTGTAATAGAAAAACTGCAGGTTGACCTCAAACTCACATCAGAACTGCCCGTAGCAGCCAAATTCACCGGCTATCCAATAGACAAGAACGGGAATAAAATCAACAATGTCATTATAGAAGGAGGTAATGTTCCTGCCAATGCTAAAAATGCAGCCATATCCTTATTCATCACAGGCGAAATTACCGGACTTGACGGTATAGAATTCATGGTAACAGCCTTAGCTGATGACGGCAACCCGCTGTCACCCGACATGAAGATACTGCTTAACGACATTCGTCCTAAAGTCTCAGGATATTACACAAAAGAGCTTTAATCCTCACTGACAAATACAGAATAATCACAGTCACATTTTTAGCATCATGAAATTAAATATTCGCCATATATCCCTCCTTTCACTCGCATTAGCGGCATCACTCGGCTCATCGGCTCAAAATACCCGCTCAGGCTACTTTCTTCCCGATTACACCTACCGCTATGAGATGAACCCCGCCTATGAAAATTCGCTCAACTTCGTATCCATGCCCGTACTCGGCAACCTCAATGTCAACATGCACGGTACCCTCGGCGTGAGCGACGTACTCTACAACATCGACGGACGCACCACTACATTCCTCAACCCCGGTATATCCGCCTCGGAAGTCATGGATAATATCGGTAACAGCAACCGCATAGGAGCTGACATTAAAATCACGCTCCTCGCAGCCGGATTCAAAGCATTCGGTGGATATAACACCGTCACTATCAATGCTCGCACCTCAATGGGTGTAAGAGTACCCCGCTCACTCTTCTCTTTGCTTAAAGAGGGTGTGACAAACAACACCTATGACATTACCGATTTCGGTGCGCGTGCTTCGGCTTACGGCGAACTGGCTTTAGGACATTCCCATAAAATCAATGACAAATGGCGTGTAGGCGGTGCCTTGAAGATTCTGCTTGGCGGAGCCTATATGGATGCACGCCTTAACCACGCCCAGCTTCAACTCGGCACCAACGATTGGTCTGTAGTGTCAAACGGTGAAATATCGGCTTCGGTAAAAGGTTTGAAATACGATACTGATATAAACGAAAACACCAATCACCGTTATGTAAGCGGTGCCGATATCGATGGTACCGGACTCAACGGCTTCGGTATGGCATTTGACTTCGGTGCCACTTATAAACCTAACAAAGACTGGACTCTTTCACTGGCATTTCTTGACCTCGGATTCATAAGCTGGAACAACAATATGCTCGCATCGACCGGCGGCGACAAAACCTTCAATACTGACCGATACACCTTTAACGTAGATGAAAACAAGCCCAACGGTTTTGACAACGAATGGAACAAAATCAAGGATGACCTGTCACAACTTTACGAACTCGATGATATGGGTGACCAAGGAAGTACCACTCACGGACTTGGCGCTACAATGAATCTGGGTGTGGAATACACACTGCCCGCCTACCGCAAACTCACATTCGGTTTACTCAACACCACCCGTATAGAAGGCGATTATTCATGGACCGAATTCCGTCTGTCAGCCAATATAGCTCCCGTAAAATGCTTTGATGCCTCAATCAACATGGGAGCCGGAACATTCGGTGTAGGATTCGGCTGGCTGCTCAATCTACATACCAAAGGGTTCAATATGTTCCTCGGCATGGACCATACATTAGGTAAGGTAACCAAGCAGTTCGTGCCGCTGTCAAGTAATGCATCAGTTAATTTCGGTCTTAACTTCCCGTTCTGACCGGTAATATGACACTCCACAATATATTCCGAATATTCCGACCTGTCAAGGCAGCGACACTGCTTTTGGCAGGTTTGTTTTTCACACCGTCTGCTCACGGCGAAACTGAAGTCCCGGTATTCATCATAATAGGACAGTCCAACGCCGACGGCTCAGCATTCTTCAACGAAAAAGAAGATGCCAGACTCCATTCATGGTACAATTCCGACAGGAACCACCACAAGATTAAGATATGGTATAAAAGCAGCCGGGTGGAAAACATCAGCAGCAATGCACTGGGTGAAGCCGCACGTCATGTCGTGGACGGAACAGTAACCGACGTCACTCCCGGCTGGCTCGACCTATGGTACCGCAATGAAAACACACTCGGACGTACCGCCATGACCATGATTCACGGTTACGGCACTTACAGCACAGGTGACAGCACCGATTGTGCACAGGGACGACGCGGTATGGAGGGCGAATTCGGAATGAGATTCGCCGAACGTTTCCCCGATGAAGAACTGTATATAATAAAACTCGGGGTATCAGGCTCATTCATATCATCATGGATAAATCCACTCGATGACACGAACTGGAAATACTTCCTTGACAAAATTTTCAAACCGGCAATCGACTCACTGCTTTCCGAAGGCAAACGTCCGGTACTGACCGGAATCTGGTGGATGCAAGGATGCGCCGATTCGGCCCGCGATAGTGAATATTACGGACACTGGTTGCGAAAACTTATAGAACGTTGCCGTAACGAACTTGGATTTCCTGACGGAAAGTTCTATATAGGACATATACTGAAACCGGGGGAATCTGAGAAATATCCATCGGGTTCGGTGGCTTACGGACAAGGGGTGCGTGATGCTCAGGATGCTGTAGCCGCTGACATGTCCAATGTGGAGATAATCGACGTATCAGACGTAACCATGCAGTATGAACCTAACTTCTCTGGCTACATACACTTTGACCACGCCGGTCAGAACACACTCGGTGATATCCTTGCCGGAAAAGTGATAGCCGGCTATAATGATGACCGGGTAAAATTCACCACCCCCGGAACATGGAACGATGCAGACGGTATCATCACATATGTTCCATCGGTCGGAGAGCCACAAATCACCTATTCCACTTGTGGAAATAATGTCAAGGCAATCCTGAAATATCCCGGATGGACAGAAATCAAGACATATAAATCACGCTAAACTTAGTGCCGACATTATCAGAGCGTTAGCGCTATCTACCACTGACGTATCCACCGAAGCGAGATATATCTGGGTAGTTGATTCCGAATCATGTCCCAAACCCTCGCTTATCACACTTACCGGGACACCGCTCACACGTGCGGCTGTCGCCCAGCTGTGACGGGCGCAATACATGGTAAGAGGCATCTGCACACCGGCTTTATCAGCAACAATCTTCAGATTACGGTTTATATTGTAACTCATATTCTTATACACCGAACGCTCGTTGACATCCTTACGCATAATTATAGGAAGCAAGTAGGGGGTAGGATTATGCGGATATTTATCAAGTATGGTCTGCATCTGCTCGGTCCACTTTATCCGCAGCAACTGACCGGTCTTGCGACGCCTGTATTGCAGATAGCCGCCTAACAGGTCAGTCTTACGCAGATATACCATATCCACAAAACTGATTCCACGCAAATAGAAACTCAGAAGAAACATATCACGGGCAAAATCCAGATGCGGAGCATCGGCAAGCTGCAGATTGCTTATACGCCGTATCACACTCAACGTAAGCGCACGTTTGGCTGTACGCTGCACACCGGTGTAGACATGGCGGAAAGGATGCATGTCATCAATCACATCAGCCTCCACCGCCCGCCGGTATACCGCCCGGAGGATACGCATATAGAATGACGTGGTATTTGACGTATTTCCCCTGACTTTTAGAAACGTCTCATAATCCGATATAAGTTCGGGCGAGAGAGCGTCAAGCAATATATCACCCCCGTGTCGGAACCTCCGGAAGCTGTTAAGGGCTGATTGATACGTCTCGGCAGTCCGCAGTTTTCTATGCTGGCACAACTCAGTTATTATCCGTTCCATGAATCTGAAAAGTGTAAAATCTTTCTTAAAATTTAGATATTCAGTAACAATATCATCAACAGTCAGTGTAAGCCGCATTATATTCAGACGGCGGGTAATACGCAAAAAGCGCTCTCTGTCAGCGCGAATAAGCTCTTTTATAGCCATAAGCGCCACATTCCTCTCCACATTATCTGTAGCCACCAATGATGATTTTCTGGAATCCCATTCCCGGGGGAAAATACGATAATCTGTTACTACCTTACGCACTATTCCCTCGTAATTGACCAAATAATAAATATAGCCTTTACCGTCATGAGCGGTAGAGGCGCGGAATTTTATTTTTATAGAAACCATGATAAAAAATTATGGGTAAACACTCACTTTCAAAGCTGGTTTAAGCCATAGCTCTCAATCATAAAGACAAAAATATCCCGCATATATTACACAAAAAGCGGCACACCACGTAATGGCATGCCGCAATTTTGTTTTTGAAACTGATTATTCTTAAAATCCGTCAGCGAGATTTATTTAACCACGTCACAGAGTTCTGCTCCGGCTTTGAATTTCACAGCCTTACGGGCGGGAATTTCAATCACCTGTTTTGTACGGGGGTTAACACCTTTACGTGCGGTCTTTTCAGCAACAGAGAATGTACCGAAACCGATAAGAGCCACTTTGTCGCCTTTTGCGAGCTGTTCAGTTACTGTATTGACAGTGGCTTCAAGGGCAGCCTTAGCCTGTACCTTGGTCAAATTAGCTTTTTCAGCAATTGCATTAATTAGTTCAGTCTTGTTCATGACGTTTTAATAGTGTGATTATAAGGAATATTATTTCGCAAATATAATCGTTAAAACTCAAACTACGCAACTTTTTCAGAAAAAAATCACAAAAAATCCAATTATTAATCAACATTTTAGTGTTTTAACCGCTTTTCGCGCTATTTTTTGTAAATTTGCAGTAAATACTAACTGAAAAAAACATGAGTTCGTTTCGTAATTTTCTAAGTTCGATACCTCCGGTGACCAAACATCTGATAGCCATCAATCTGATTGTCTGGCTCGCCACTATGATATTCCCAGCCTCTACAGTCGAGACCATGATGCGCTACGGCGCGCTCCACTACGTGGAAGCCACTGACTTCAATCTTGTGCAGGTGGTGACGTATATGTTCATGCATTCCTACTCAGGTCTGGGTCACATACTTTTCAACATGTTCGCCCTGTTCATGTTTGGAAGCGTGGTCGAACGCACGGTAGGCAGCAAACGCTTTCTTACTTTTTACATGATATGCGGTGTGGGAGCAGCTCTGGTTCAGGAGATAGTATGGGCTTTCACTCTGCCTGACAACATAGCACTCACACTGGCAGCGCTTAACAATACATCATCGGAAGCCATAACCCAATATCTCAACATGCACCCCGAGATTTGGGCTCAGAATTTCAATGTATTCACCACCATAGGAGCGTCGGGAGCCATCTACGGCATATTGCTGGCATTCGGCATGATGTTTCCCAATGTCCCGCTGTATATCATGTTTATTCCCGTACCGGTCAAAGCCAAATGGGTGGTGCTCGGTTACGGTGTGCTTGAACTCCTGCTCGGATTAAGCACCGCCCGCGACGGTGTAGCGCATTTCGCTCATCTGGGAGGCATGCTGTTCGGCTTCTTCATAATATTATACTGGAAAAAGAAATTCGGAGCAAGGGGAGGCAATGTCTATTAAGCGTATCAACGCAATATCCGGCTTCAGGCTTTGGCTTGTCATAGCCTTATTTATGGTGACCGCAGGCGCACTGTCGCTTATCACACACTCTACTCAGGTGCTGATGTTCGGCTCTGACATTGACAAAGTTTTATCATCGCCGTGGACCATAATCACATACATGTGGATTCATGCCGATGTATGGCATCTGCTTGTCAATCTTATATGGCTGGGAGTGTTCATTTACGCTGCGTCCGGTGTCTTAAGCAACATGGCTATCATCATAATATTCATAACAGGAGGAGTTTGTGGAGCATCGGCTTATATGATTTACAGCCACACCTGCGCTATTCATCAGGGAGCACTCGTAGGAGCCTCTGCTGCTATACTGGCTATAGCGGCAGCAATCCCGGCTGCATCTCCGCACGCAAAGATAAAAATACCATTTACCGACAGATGCTTAAACATCTGCATTCTGGTTATTCCTGTAATAGCTATATTCGGTTTATTATCGGTTTCCGACTCTCCGGGCAGTCTTGCAGCACACGCAGGAGGACTCACTGCCGGTGCTGCTGCCGGTGCGATATATGCCCGTATGATGATGAGTAAGTCCGTGGATGACTATTCTCATATCAGCCAAGAAGAAAAATTACGTCTGCTCGACAAAGTCAGGCGCTCGGGATACGCATCGCTTACCTCAGGCGAACGTCTTTTACTCTCACGTATGTCAAAAAACTAACCGCCACGATATGCGCTCAAAGTTAAAGACCCTGATTAAATCGCTTTTTGCCATTGCAGATATTCTGCTTGCGGTGTTCACTATCTTCTCGGCTTACGGGGGGCTGATTGACCCGGAATCTTCCTCAGCAGGTGCTTTGGCGGCAATGCTGTTTCCACCCGCCATATGCGCCGTTGTGATTATGATGCTTGCCGCGATATTCGTGCACCGGTATCTGGCACTGTTAAATATAGCGGTAGTGATTATCTGTTGGGGTCCGTTCATGGCTATATGTCCGCTCAATTTCTTCCGGGCCAATCCGACTGAAGTGGAAGCCGAAGGTAACAAAGTTTTGAAAGTAGTGACATTCAATACTTTCGGTCTACAGGATTTTGAAAACGACAATCACGAAACCATACCCAGCAATTCACTGCAATTCATGATTGACTGCGATGCCGACATTCTTCTGTGTCAGGAACTTTATCCGTGGAAGACGGTGCTGAGCCGAAAATACAATTCCATGCAGACCGATTCTCTGGCTAAACGCTACCCCTATTCCAGCAACGATGAGCGTGGCATGGCTATATTCTCCAAATATCCGTTTGAAAAAATTCCGTTGCATTATAACGACAGCTACAAGTATGACGTATGCCGCTATGACGTGAACATAGACAGCGTCACTGTCCACGTGTTCAATATGCATCTGCAGTCTATCGGACTTACCGATTCCGACAAAAAACTGTATCACGACATCACCGAGGGTGACACCGACAGCGACTTCACTCACATACGCCATGACCTGCTTGGCAAACTGTCACTTGCTTTCGTGGAACGCGCCAGACAATCACGTATTATCCGAAAATTTATTGACGATGCTCCCGGACGTATACTTGTGGCGGGTGACTTCAACGATATTCCGCTATGCTACGCCTATCGGACAATAAGCGGCGACAATCTCACCGATGTGTACCGCCGGGCAGGTCTCGGATTCGACATAAGCTATCATGCCGACAGATTTTATTTCCGCATAGACCAGATGCTGTGCAGCGATGGCCTGCTGCCGCTGCAGGCGCAGTACGGCGGTACCGGTTCAAGCGACCACTACCCTCTTACGGCATGGCTGCAATTACTCTGACATTCATAAAACAATCTATATCTATCTAAATTATCAACTAACCGTTATGTATCAAAAAACATTTCTTACAATGGCAGCAGCACTGACACTTTGCTTCGCCACTCAGTCATGTTCCGATGGCGGTAGCAAGCATGAAAATCCATTTCTGCAAAGCTATGACACCCCATTCGGCATTCCACCGTTCGAATCAATTACCGTAGCCGACTATATGCCCGCTATCGAACAAGGCATAGCCGAATACCGTCAGGACATCGATTCGATAGTCAACAATCCCGCCACTCCTGATTTCAACAATACAATACTCGCTATGGAGAAATCGGGTCAGCTTCTCAACAAAGTCATGCTCGTATTCTCCTCACTCAACGAGACCGACACCAACGATGAGATGGAAGCCGTATCGGACAAGGCCTATCCCATGGTATCGCAGATGAGCGATGAAGTGATGATGAACGCAAAGCTCTTTGACCGCGTCAAATACGTATATGAGCATCGCGATGAGATGAACCTCAATCACGCACAGCTCCGCGCCGTAGAAGAGACCTACAAACAGTTCGTACGCAACGGTGCCCTTCTGACCGATGAACAGAAAGCGGAACTGATGAAACTCAACACAAAACTCACTGACCTGTATCTGACATTTAACCGTAACCTGCTCAACGCCACCAACGCCTACACCCTTGTGGTTGACGACGAAGCCCAGCTCGAAGGCATGCCTGCCAGCAATATAGCTGTAGCTGCCGAGGAAGCGACATCACGCGGTCTTGAAGGCAAATGGGTGTTCACACTCCATGCGCCAAGCCGCCTGCCACTGCTCCAGTATGCAGCCAACCGCGACCTTCGCAAGCAGATGTATCAGGCTTACACATCATTGGCATCTGAAGGTGAATACAGCAATCTCCCGGTCATTCAGGAAATTCTCAAGGTACGTGCTGCCAAGGCGCGTCTGCTTGGCTACGACAACTTCGCTTCATATATGACCGAAAACGTAATGGCAAAGAATCCTGCCAACGCTGAAAATCTCCTGATGCAGATATGGCGTCCGGCTGTAGCCAAAGTAAGCGAGGAAGTTAAAGAAATGCAGGCACTCGCTGACAGAGACAGTGCCGACATCAAGATTGAACCGTGGGATTACTACTATTATGCTGAAAAAGTACGCGCCGACAAATACGCCCTCAACGAAGACGAAGTACGCGCTTACTTCCCGCTGGAAAACGTACGCGAAGGCATCTTCAACATGGCTAAACGTCTCTACGGCGTAAACTTCACCGAACTTCCCGATGCGCCCAAATACAATCCTGAGGTAAAAGTGTATGAAGTCACCGACTCCGCCGGCAATCACATAGCTGTATTCATGACCGACTACTTCCCTCGCGCATCAAAACGTCAAGGTGCATGGATGAGCGAATTCCGCGGAGCATTTGAAGATGCCGACGGTACATCGCAACGTCCTATAGTCTACAACGTGGGCAATTTCTCAAAACCCACCGCCGACACCCCTTCACTCCTCACACTTGACGAGGTAGAAACCATGTTCCATGAATTCGGTCACGGACTCCACGGTATGCTCACACGCGCAGCCCTTCGCTCACAGGCAGGCACCAATGTGGACCGCGACTTCGTGGAACTTCCCTCACAGATTCACGAACACTGGGCGCTCGAACCCGAACTTCTCAAGACATACGCCCGCCATTACAAGACAGGCGAAGTCATCCCCGATGAACTTGTCAAGAAGCTCAATGACGCATCCACCCACAATCAGGGTTTCATGACCACCGAACTCGTCGGAGCAGCTCTTCTTGACCTTCAATTCGGTAAAATCACCGATGCCGACAGTGTCGATGTCACCGCATTTGAAAAATCGGTAGCCCAGACACTCGGACTTCCCGCCGAAGTACAATTCCGTTATCGCAGCCCCTACTTCCGTCACATTTTCGGCAGCGATGGCTATGCCTCAGGCTACTACACCTATCTGTGGGCTGAAGTACTTGACTGCGACGGCTTCGAACTCTTCAAGGAAAAAGGCAT
>CAMWPX010000002.1 GCA_947176205.1 uncultured Porphyromonadaceae bacterium | reverse complement strand
TATCTATATTATGGAAGATTTCGATAAAATAATCAGTGAAGAAAAACCCACGTTGGTTGATTTTTATGCTACATGGTGCGGTCCGTGCAAAATGCAGGCGCCCATCATCGATGAAGTCAAACACGAATTGGGCGATAAGGTAAATGTGCTGAAAGTAGATGTTGATAAAAATTCGGCACTTTCACAGCGATATTCAGTGCGTTCTATTCCTACTTTGATAGTGTTTGTCAAGGGTGAGGCTGTATGGCGCGGTTATGGTGTTCACTCCAAAGAACAGCTTGTAGCCAAACTCAGCGAGTTTTTCAATCTGAAGAGTGATATCTGACACTCTTTCTGATTAGAATCGGAGCGGTAGTCACTCCGTCAGCATATATCTAAAGAGAGCCCGGTGCAGTTTTTCAGGTTGCTGCGCCGGGCTCGAATTATTCGGTTATCTACTGAGGTAGTTTACATGAAGCAGAGTATGAGACCCTGCGCCGCTACTACGCGCAGGAACATGGTGAGCGGGTAGACGGTGGAGTATGCTACTGCCGGAGAGTCACTTCCTGTGGAGCTGCCTGCATAAGCCAGGGCCGGCGGGTCGGTGTAACCGCCCGAGAACAGACCCATGATGGAGAGGAAGTTGATTTTATATGCGGCACGGGCTATAATGCCTACTATTACCAGAGGTACGAAGGTGATTATGAAGCCCCATATCACCCACCACATACCGGTGGTGTTGAAAACCGTATCGGCAAATCCGGCTCCGGATGATATGCCTACCGATGCAAGAAACAGGCAGATGCCCAATTCGCGCATAAGTAGAGATGCCGATGATGAGGTATAGGTGACAAGCTTGAATTTGTAGCCGAAGCGGCTCAGGAGGATTGCCACCACCAGCGGTCCGCCGGCAAGTCCTAACTTCATGCCGAAGCCAATGTTGATGGAGCCGAGAATTATACCGAACATGATGCCTACGAAGATGGTAATCATGTTGGGTTCGTTGAGTCGCTTCATGGAATTGCCCATGCGGTTGGCGAGTCGCTCGATGTCGTTAAGGTTGCCTACTACGGTAAGACGGTCGCCCATCTGCAGGCGAAGGTCGGGGGCGGCAAGGAGGTCGACACCGGCGCGGTTGACGCGTGTGGCATTTAGCTGATAAGCCTGATGCAGACGCAGCGAGCCGAGAGCCACGCCGTTAAACTGGCTTTTGGTAATGAGTATTCGGCGTGAAACTACCTCGCTCGGAGTCACGCACTCCCAGTCGAGTGAAATCTGCGGACCTATCACGGCTTCAAAGCGCACTACATCATTGGTGGCGATTACCACAAGGAGTTTGTCGCCCACGCGAACCTGTGTGGCTGATGTGGGTATGATGATATTGCCGTTATGGTCCATGAGTCGTGAAATCACGAAGTCACACTGGATAATGTCATGTATCTCACGGAGTGATTTACCGTTGATAAGCGGATTGTTGACTTCTACCGATATGATGTTGGGTTTCTGTCGGGTGTTCTGCGATTCGGCTTCAAGAGCTTCCACCTCTTTCTTGGTGTCGATGCGGAACAGAGCCTTGATAAGAAGCATAGCTCCGATTATGCCGCATACACCAAGCGGATAAGCGGCGGCGTAGCCCATCGACATGGTATTGATGGCTTCGGCATTGTTGGCTGTCTGTTGCGCTGCTGCCAGACCGGGGGTATTGGTTACCGCACCTGACATAACGCCAACCAGTGCGTCCATGGATGTCTCGCCGTCAAGGTAGTATATGATAAGCACTATGCTTACGTTGAGAGCGATAGCGAGCACTGCCAGTCCGTTGAGCCGCATGCCCCCTTTCTTGAACGATGAAAAGAAACCGGGACCTACCTGTATGCCTATGGAGAAGATGAAGAGTATCAGACCGAATTCTCTAACGAATTTCAGGACTTCGGCATCGACTGTGTAGCCGAAATGCCCCATAAGAATACCTACAAACAGCACGAATGTCACCCCGAGTGACACGCCGCCTACTTTCAGTTTGCCGAGATAGACACCTAAGGCTATAACGAATGAGTAAAGAATAAGTGTGCTTGCCAGTGACACGTTGCCCGGACCAAGCAGATTGTTAAACCAAGTAAAATCCATAAAATGGGATTAAGACGGTTGTTAAAAGGTTGAATTATAGCAAAATGCGCTTTGTGCGCTGAAATTTTCTGCAAAGTTAGCCTTTTTTTCCGGTATTTGAAGCCATGCGGGAGTAATTTTTATTGACGTATTTGTTTTAATTCTCGGTTCGGGGCGTTACCTTTGCATCTTGTTATGAGCAGGTCATCGATACTATTTGCTGTTTTGTTGCTTCTGGTCATCGTCGCAGGCGGTGGTTGCAGTTCTGTGCGTCACGTGCCGGATGGAAGCTATCTGCTTGATAAAGTGGAGATAGTGATGGATGACACGGTGGGTGTGGACCGTTCGGAATTACGTAATTATCTGCGTCAGCAGCCTAATCATAAGGTGCTCGGATTCGCCAAACTGCAGCTCGGTATGTACAATCTGTCGGGAAAAGACACTACCAAGTGGTATAACCGTTGGGTGAGGCGTCTGGGGCAGGCACCGGTTATTTACGATTCGATGCTTACCGAGGCATCGCGTCGGCAGTTACGGCAAGCTATGGTCAATAAAGGGTATATGCATGCGGCAGTAGATGTCGACACTCAGTCACGGGCTAAAAAGAAAATGGAAGTCCGTTATCGTGTCAATGCAGGTGTGCCCCACCGTATATCATCGGTAAGCTATGATATTCCGGACACGGCTGTAGCACGGATAGTGTTACGCGATTCACTCAGATTCACTTTGTCGCCGGGCGATAAGTTTGACCGCGAAGCTCTGGAAAGCGAGCGGGTGCTCATTACCGAGCGTTTGCGTAACAACGGTTATTATTCATTTACCAAAGATTATATCAACTTCATTGCCGATACGGCGGATAATTCGCTGGATGTAGACCTTACAATGACTATCGGAGCGCCGAGGACGTCCTCTGGAGAGCAAATGTCACTTCTGCAGCCGCATCGTCGCTACATAGTCAATCGCGTAGTGTTTATGCTCGGTGTAAGGGGAGGGATTGATTCTTTAGCATCGTTGCCTTCAGCCGACGTGATTCGTTATGGCGATATTACTGTGGCGTACGGCGATGGCGACCATTATCTTGTACCGTCGATACTTGATGAAAAATGTCACATTCAGCCGGGACAGGTCTATAATGCAAGGGCTGTCGACCGTACATATGAGGCTTTGGCGCGGCTTGGCATTATAAAATCGGTCAATATTGACCTTATCCCTCTTCCGGTGGTCGATGATGTGTATAGGCTTGATGTCGTGATTTATGTTACAAGAAATAAAAAACAGGGAGTAACGTTTGAACTCGAAGGTACCAACTCCGAGGGTGACCTTGGTTTCGGATTAGGTATGGAGTATAGGTATCGTAATCTTGGACGTCGGTCAAATCTGCTTACCATGAAGCTGCGTGTCAATTACGAGAGTTTGTCGGGTAATTTTACCGATTTGATTAATGACCGCTACACTGAATATGCTGCCGAAGCCGGAATAACATTTCCCAAGTTCATGTTTCCGTTTATCTCCAAAGCCACACGTCAGCGCAGTAAGGCATCAACGGAAGTATCCGCGTCGTTCAACTATCAGCAGCGCCCGGAATACACACGTATTATAGCCGGTGCGGCTTGGAAATACCGCTGGTCGTCACGTAACGGACGCGAACGAAATACCTTCGATTTGCTTGATGTCAATTATGTATATCTGCCCGAGAGCACTATTGATTTTCTCAATCAGATAGCTCCATCCAATCCGCTTTTGCGCTACAGCTACGAGGACCACTTCATAATGCGTATCGGTTACACTTATTATCGTTCAAACAGACGCATACCTTCGCCTCAGATTCAGAAATATACTTTGCAGCCGAGGGTGTATACGCTCCGTCTTGCCGTAGAGACTGCCGGTAATCTGCTTTATGGCATAAGCGCTCTGTCAGGTCAGGAACGCAAGGGTGGGGTCTATACCATATTCGGTATACAATATTCGCAGTACGCCAAAGCGGAAATAGATTACTCGCTCACACGCAATCTGTCATCGCGGCATTCGCTCGCGTTTCATGTGGGCTTCGGCATAGGTGTGCCTTATGGGAATTCCACAATGCTGCCGTTTGAGAAGCGTTTCTATGCCGGTGGCGCCAATGGAGTGCGAGGGTGGGGGGTGCGTACGCTCGGACCCGGAGCGTTTGATTCGCGTAACTCTGTTACTGACTTTATCAATCAGTGCGGTGACATAATGCTGAATCTTTCGGCTGAATATCGGGCTAAACTATTCTGGGTGTTTGAGGGAGCATTATTTGTCGATGCCGGAAATGTGTGGACCATACGTTCGTATGAGAATCAGCCGCGCGGTGTATTTGATTTTAATTCGTTCTATAAGCAGATAGCCCTATCCTATGGAGCCGGTATCCGCCTTGATTTTACTTATTTCCTGCTTCGGTTTGACCTTGGAATGAAAGCCTATAATCCGGCATACAATCAGGAGCCGTGGCCTTTGATTCATCCCAAATGGAGCCGGGATGCTACGTTTCATTTCGCTGTAGGCTATCCGTTCTGATTATTTTACACCTTAATATATTATATATGCTTGCGATTTTTGACCTTGACGGCACACTTCTCAATACTATAGCTGATTTGGCTGAAGCTGCCAATTATGCTCTGCGGAAGACGGGATTTCCTACACACGCGTTGGAGGCATACCCTTATTTCGTAGGCAATGGAGTGCGCCGTCTTCTTTATCGGGTATTACCTGAAGATTGCCGTACCGATGCCAATGTCGATGCGCTTTCGCTGCATTTCTATCAATATTACGGTACGCATCTTACTGACCATACCTCGCCGTACCCCGGAGTACGGGAGTTGCTGGATGAATTGCATTCGATGGAATATAAACTCGCTGTGGCATCCAATAAATATCAGGCGGCGGTGTCCGAATTAATATCTCATTTCTTCCCTGATGTAGAGTGGGTAGCGGTGGAAGGACAGAAAGAAGGAGTTCCGACCAAGCCCGACCCGTCTATTGTGTTTGAAATTCTCGCACAAGCGTCAGTGCCTAAATCCCAAGTATTATATATAGGTGATTCGGGCGTGGATATGGATACTGCACGCCGGGCAGGGGTTACATCTATTGGTGTGACATGGGGATTCCGTCCCGGATCGGAACTAACGGAGCATTATGCCGATTACATAGCTTCTGACACAGCCGAGATTCTACGGCTTGCGCGTCAAAATCTGTCAGAACCGCTCTCGTGAAGCGATTTCTTACGGTGTTTCCGTCAGAAATAATGTTTTTGTGTGTTAAATAAAATTAAAATTGGGGGGGGTAGATTGTATTTTTTTAAGTATTGTGTAGTTGTTTATGTGTAAAATATTGTTTAATTTTGCACACTGAATTTTTGCACATTCCTTAGCGTTAAGAATTTGTGTCTTGATATTGTATGTAATTGTGCTATAGTATGTTGAAATTAATGAATCGTATATCATATTCTATACTTATGAAACGTTTGTTATTGGTTGTACTGACTATTCTTGGCATCGTGGGTTCGTTGCGAGCCCAAAATGTAGCTGTGAAGACTAACTTGCTTTATGATGCCGCTGCTACAATCAATGTCGGTGCGGAAGTACTTTTGGCTCCGAAGTGGTCGATAGATGTTTCCGGCAACCTCAATGCCTGGCGTGTAAGTGACCATAGCTGGAAACACTGGCTTTTGCAGCCTGAGGCTCGTTATTGGTTCTGCGACCATTTTACCGGTCATTTTATAGGCGCACATCTGCTTGGCGGTCAGTATAATCTCGGCAATCTTTCCGGACTTCCCGATTTTCTCGGAACAAACTTCAGCTTGTTGAAAGATACCCGTGTACAGGGCTGGTTTGTGGGAGCCGGTGTGGCTTACGGTTATAGCTGGATTCTCGGCAAGCATTGGAATCTTGAGGCTGAAATCGGTTTTGGCTGGGCATATACCCGCTTTGACCGTTTTCCCTGTACAGAGTGCGGTTCCAAAAGCGAGAATGACAAGCCTCACCACTATGTTGGTCCGACAAAGGCTGCGGTGAATCTGGTGTATGTGTTTTGATATCATTAGTTACCTTTAATAATCTAATCTCTATTCCGAATACATTTACTTCTGTTGATATAATGAAGACTTTGAGATACATATTGGTTTTGTGCGGCGCAGCCGTGACAGGTGCCGCTTTCGCGCAGACTTCGGCGTCACTTGAATTGCCGGTGTCAGACCTGTCCGTTACTCGCTCGGCTACCGACAGCCTTAAGGTGGCAATGAATATCGATGCTTCCGCTGTGAAGCTGTCATCTTCGCGCGAAGTGATTTTTACGCCTGTGGCAAGTGATTCGCTCGGAAATGAAGTACGTTTCCCTTCGCTTTATCTTGCCGGACGTGACCGTTATTATCTGCATCTTCGCGAAAATGATATCGAGTCATCTGACCGTATGCAGCGAGCAGGTAAGCTTGGAGTGGTAGCATACTCATCGGCAGTTCCGTTCAGCGAATGGATGGAGCAGAATCCGGTGGATGTTAAGCTTGTGACAGATTTACGCGGATGTTCGTGTGCTCCGGTGGAAAGTATCGATACGCTTATAACCACTGCTGACTTCCGTCCGCCGCTGCCTGAAATTATGGAGTTTGCACCTACGTTTATCACTATGACTCCGGTAGCCGAAGTCGTGAAAACGCGTGAACTCAAAGGGTCTGCCTTCATTGACTTCCCCGTCAACCGTACCGAGCTGAAACCTGATTATCGTAACAACCGTGCCGAAATCGAGAAGATTCTCAAATCAATCGACTTCGTTGTCAACGATCCAGAGGCTCAAATCTCATCTATCACTATCAAGGGTTATGCATCGCCCGAAGGTTCTTACTCCAACAATGTCCGTCTTGCCAAGGGGCGTACCGCTACACTTGCCGATTACGTGCAGAGCCTCTACTCGTTTGACCCTTCGGTTATAGCTACAGCTTATGAGCCTGAAGACTGGGAAGGATTACGCAATTATGTGGTTTCCGATACCACTCTTGGCAACCGTGAGAAAATACTTGCCATCATAGACTCAAATCTTGCTCCTGATCCCAAGGACAATAAGATACGATATACTTATCCCAAGCAGTATAAATTCCTGTTGGAAAATGTATACCCGGCCTTGCGTCACTCTGATTACAAGATTCAGTACATAATTCGTACGTTTACTGATGTCAACGAGATAGCCCGCGTGATGCGTACCGAACCAAATAAACTGTCACTCAACGAACTATATTTGCTCGGTCAGACTTATGACCCTGCTTCGCCGGAATATCAGGAAGTGTTTGAGCTTGCAGCTGCTCTCTATCCAACCGACCCGGTGGCTAATGTAAACGCTGCCGCAATCACATTGCGCCGCGGTGAACTTGACCGTGCAGTCCGTTACCTTGAAAAATCCGGTGATTCCGAAGAAGCCAGATATTACCGTGGCGTATACAAAGGAATGTCGGGTGATTACGACGGAGCAATAGCGATATTTGAGCAACTCGCGCCTACGAATGCTGCCGCAGCTGCCGCTCTTGAAAATATTAAGGGGGTCAAAAACTCCGTAGAATTGAATTTAACCTCGAAATCAAATAAATAACTAACAATAATTTTTTTATCAATCACACATTTATGAAAATTAAATCTCTTTTTGCAGGACTGCTTTCTTTAGCTATGTTTGCGTCTTGTTCTGACGACGATGTGGTTGCAGAAGCTATTCAGAATCCCGACAGTAACGGGAATCCTATTCTGGAAGCAGACCAGACATTCTACGTCAGTATGAAAATCGCCGGTGACGGAACCGAGTCCCGCGCCGCTGGTGACAATGGTACCCCTTCTCCCGGTACTGATTTTGAAGATGGCACTCCGAATTCTGAGAATCAGATTAACAACGCCTATTTCGTATTCTATGACGAAGATGGTAACGTAGTCGGTGACATCGTTCCTGTTGAACTCGATGACTCTCATCTTAATGAAGATATTAATGACGATTTAACTATCGAACGCTCTTATAAGTCGGTAGTTCCGGTAAGCGTTAAGAAAGGTGAGAAAAAGCCTGCTCAGGTTATCTGCTACATCAACCCGATTTCGCCCGCTACGCTCCAGAATCCTCTCAATGTGATTCAGACCATATCGCGTACAGCCACATGGAGTACGATAGGTGGCGGTGCGACGAAGTACTTTGCTATGAGTAACTCTGTGTACTATCCCCGCAGTGCAGGAGCTACTACCGGTCTTGCCCCTAATGACGGACTGCCTCAGGTTGCGGTACCTATTCCTGAAACGTATTTATATACTACCGAAAAGGCTGCCGAAGACGCTCTTGGTTCTAATAACACTCTTAATATATATGTGGAGCGTTATGCAACCAAGCTTGCTTTCAATGCTGTTGACCCCACTAATTACGTTACAGCTACCCGCGTCTATGACCTGACCGCAGAAAATCCTGCAGCAACTTCAAGCACCACTACCAAGCTTGTTACTCTCCAGTTCGTACCTCAGTATTGGGCTGTAAATGCTGAATCAAACAGCTCTTATGTTATCAAATCGTTCCGTCAGGAATCTGAGTTAGGTGGAATTCTTGCCGATAACTATACTTTCGGTCAGCTAAATGCCCGTGTAAATCCTGCTACTTATGTGGAGGGTAACAACAGCTGGGATTATTCCGACGGTGCCAATGTACTTTCAGCCGGTAACCGTTGGGCATGGAACAATCCTGACCTTCACCGTTCATTCTGGGGAATGTCACCCGCTTACTTTACACAGGAATATCCCGAGGTATCTTCCGATCTCAAGGATATTACTGTTAATCAGAAGTATATCTCATATAACGAACTTGCTACTAATGGTAACAACATAGGCTTTGCCGCTACGGAGACTGCGCCCCAGTATTTCCGTGAGACTACCGTGGGTTATCGTGCGCTTAACTCCAAGAATCCCAATGCCGCTGTTGCTTCCGTAATTTATGTAGGTCAGTACAACCTCAATCTTGACGGCACTACTCTTCCCGAAGGCACCAGTTTCTACACTTATCTTTCCGGTAATGTGCCCAGTCCGGAAGTGACAGAAGACCGTCCTTACATCTATTTCAATACCTCTAATGGTGTTAAGAGCGCTATAGACGGTGGCGAGTCAATGCTCCTTCGTTTCTTTGCTCAGACAACTATTCTTTACAGAAAATCTCAGACCGACGAAGAAAAGGATGCCGGCGAATATACCCGTCTGACTATAGCTAACCCCACTGATATAGACATGATGGTGAATGCGCTTACAGTTTCTGAAATATCCGATAAAGTTAAGCAGAATTATGACGGCAATACTACTACCGTGTTGAAGCTTCAGAACAATGCTCGCACACTCCAGTTTACCAGCGCTGAAGATGCTGATGGTATCTACATCGTGACCAGTGGAGGTTATATGGAGATTGTCCCCGATAACGCTGCAACTTTTGATGAGAACACTCAGATTCATCTGACTGATGCTAACGTAACGCTTATGCGTCAGGTAGGTCTCTCCTACTACTACACTACAGGTCATGCCTATTACTCAATCCCCGTTAAACACTTCGGTTGGTACCGTCAGGGTAATGAACAGAAGAACGCTGCCAAAATCGATTGGAACCGTGTGCGTGTAGGTGACTTCGGTATGGTTCGTAACCACAGCTATCAGGTAAATGTTACCGAAATTGTGGGTCTTGCTTCCGGTATCGGTGACGATGATAATCCTATCGTTCCCCCGGCCAACACTGAAGATTATTTCATGGCTTACTCCGTGAATATTCTGAAATGGGCTGTAGTTCCTACGCAGAACGTTAAACTCTAACATCCTATTCCTCGCGCTATTAGAATTTAGTGCACATCCAAAGATAACCCCGGAGGGAAATCCCTCCCTCCGGGGTATTTTAATCCTAATCATTTATGCTTCAAAATACTATCCGCAACATATTCAGTCTGATTATCATGGTGCTGTCCTTTGGTCTGACAATGACAGGTTGCTCCTCGCTTATATATGACGACCTGCCTGAATGTCCCGCGCAGCTCAATGTGAAGTTTCAGTTCAACTACACTCTTGACCGTGGTGAGGCATTTGCCGCGCAGGTACACAGTGTCAATGTGTGGGCTTTTGACCAGGCCGGAAATTTAGTCTGGACCGGTTCAGCTTCGGGCGATAGACTTAAAGACCCAGATTTCATGCTGGAAACACCACTCGGAGGAGGAACGTATGACTTCGTGGCATGGTGCGGACTGGATGGCAATGATGATTTCTCTCTTGCCACTTACACACCGGTAAGTATGGAGGAGCTCGAAATGAAACTTAATACTATAGAAAAAGACGGATTGAACGTAAGTTCGTCGCATTTCAAGGCCTTATTTCACGGCAAGAAATCAGGAGTCGAGCATAAAATCAAACCTAACGCTCCTTCTATTACTACAGTAACCATACCGTTGATAAAGGACACCAACGACATCGCAGTGATGCTCGTAAATGAAGACGGTACCGCTCTAAAAGAAAGTGATTTTACCGTTACATTCACCTACGCCGATTCATGGCTGGCGTGGGACAACGCAGTCAGGGACGATAGCCCCGCTGTAACTTATACGCCGTGGAGCGTACTCTACGGTGAGACAACTAAGGGACGTGCCGATGGCGATGATGACCAGCCCGTGCGTTCCTCACTTCTTTATGAAATGTCCGTGAGCCGGCTTATGGTTGACGGCGATGCTTATCTTGACATTATACGTAATACTGATGGTGTACGCATAATCCATATTCCTCTTATCGACTATTTCATATATGCCAAGGGTAACCGTTTCAACCAATATTCTGACCAAGAGTATCTCGATCGTCGCAGCGATTACTCGGCATTATTCTTTATTGATAATAATTTGGGATGGTATACTGCAGCCGGTATTTATATATGCGGTTGGGCGGTTGTGCCTCCGCAGTCTGACCCTATATACTGATAGATTTTAATGATTCCAGTGAATCAGATGAAATATATATATATCTTCCTCATACCCACCTTGTTGTTGCTGGCAGCGTGTTCCTCGTCAGATGAACCAGTTCCTGCCCCTGACCCTACATATGTCGTGTCGGGTGAATGCATGTCGCTCAGTTTCAATATGGTGACTGGCAGTGCGATTACACGCTCCCGCGCCGACAGTCAGGGTCATGGCGAGACCGACAGCGAATTTCGTGACTTCGAGGACGGTATCGATATAAGGGATCTCGGAATATTTGTCTTTGCTAAAATAGCCGGTTCTACTTCCGATGAAAAGCTCGTGTATAAGCTTACGAATCTGCTTGATTCCGATGATGCGCGCATCAATATTGTTGCGGGTGGTAAGGGTAGTTATTTCGTCAATCTCATGATACGTAAGGATGACCTTAAAGATGTGCTTGACGGATATGAGATAACACGCGAAGGTAAGTCTATAATTTCTTTCCGCTTCTTGCTTTTGGCTAACTGCTTGCAGTCCGGCGCAAGTGCAACCGCCAAGTGGGATGCCATTACCGGTCAGACTTACCCCACAGTCATAGCGCAACTTGCAGAGTGGAACTTTCCTATGAGCGATATATATAATGCCGATGGCGGACCAGATGCGGAGACTATTTATAGCAATAAGAAGAATCATGTCCCTATGTTCGGTACTAATATGTTTGCTATTACAGAAGCTGACCTTGTCTATAGCACTCCGGGGGGACGTATATATCTTGGTGAGGTCAATCTTCTCCGCGCGCTTGCAAAAGTCAGGGTCGTGGATAATATTCAGGAAAAAGATGATTACGGATATCCTTGCATTACTTCTGTAGAATTTCTCAGTTCGCAGTCTCAGGCAAGACAACTTCCTGCCGGAGCTCTCAATTACGAGGACGGACAGCAGGTTCATACTCCCAATATCTTTCAGGAAAATAGCAATCTGACCCTCGCAGAGACATATAAGTTGGGCACTATACCGGAGTCATGGACTATAACTCCGTCGTCGCAACGTACAGGTAATGTGTTCATCGGTTTTGTGCCGGAGCAGAGGATAGGTCATCCTAACAACAATGTAGATGAGGGTATGCCTGTGTTTCACGTAACAATCGCTAATCGCAAGGCGGACACCACGATGGAATACCTTGATTTTTACGTGCCTATGACCTCATACAATGGTGTCAATTTTTCTTTCGGACAAAACATACTGAGAAATCATATCTATACTTTGTCGGTCAATGATTTCGGAGCCAAACTCAATCTGCAGGTCGATGTGGTGCCTTACCGTTCGTGTGTGCTTGAGCCATTCTTCGGACTTGACCGCGATTAATAATAAACCATTATCATGACAATGAAATTCTCTCGCTATATATCCTTCCTATTCTTACTCCCGGTTCTAATCTTCACTGCGTGTGTGGATGAGTTGCTCTATGACACTACCGTGATAGGCGAAGGGGAGGCAAATCTCAATGTTCTGATTGAATTTCATTCGCTCGAGCCAGCTCTCGGTTCACGTTCAGCCGGCAATGCTGTTGACAGGGTGGATGAACTTTGGATTGTTATTTATAAAATTAATGCCGATGGCTCCGAGGCCGGACTATATGAAAAGGTGCGTCTCTATGACAGTGAGACAGGTTACACCTTGCCCGGGTCAAATTTCAATATTGACCAGGCAGGTAATTCAGACGTTCCCGTCGATGCCGAAACGGTGACGCCGTCCGGTAATCAAAACGTTGGACCCGCGGATGGAACTATAGGCGGAACTGGCGAGAAGACACCAAGCGCTACTTTCAGGCTCACTCATATTCCATACGGACGGTATAAGATGTTTGCTGTGGCTAATGTAGACCTCACCGATGTGGACTGTACCACGATAAGCGATTTGCGCGGCAAACGATTTGACTGGCAGACCAATGTCAGTCTTGATAATCAGATGTTCGGCTATTTTACTATGACGTCTCCGGCGTCGGCTGAAACATCTGCCGGATTCGATGCTCCTATGCTTGTGATAAATCAAAGTGCGGTTTCGCTCCATTCGTGGATTAAGCGTTTGGTTTCTAAGGTTACCGTGTCGTTTGATGCCTCCGACCTTAAGGATAACGTACGTATATATATCAAGAGCGTGACTATACATGATATACCGGCAAGTTGTGCTTTAGGTGAGGTAAATGCGCCTTCTGATGCTGACCAGCTCATTAAAAGAGGTGAATCGTTCACTTACTACAATGCCGGTGAAGAAAACGACGCCGACCACGAGAAATGGAATATCGTTCTTTCAAAGGGATTACCTTATGGCGGTCAGACTGAACACACGGAAAGCGACCCCTCGCTCTATTTTTATGAGAATATGCAGGGAAACTATCCCGGTCTGGCATCGATGGACAAGCGTCAGGACCCCGATGCAGTCGGTACTCCCATTGATAGTCTTGCTGATGGTCCTGACTATAAGGATTCACGACTTTACGGAACCTATGTAGAAGTCGTAGGATACTATGATAGTCGCCACAAAGATAAAGTATCTCAGGGTCCGATTCGTTATCGCTTCATGCTCGGTAAAAACAGCACATACGATTACAATGCTGAACGCAACTATCACTACAAGCTCACTCTTAAATTCCGCGGTTGGGCCAATGAAGCCGACTGGCATATTTCCTACAAGGAGTATACTCCCACACTGATTACTCCCGAGCCTTACTATATCTCTTATCTCTACGATCAGCGGATGGATTTCCCCGCCCGTGTGATTCTTCCTGAGGAATGGGATAAGTCTCAATTCTACGTCAAGGCTGAAATCGTCGAGAATAACTGGATTCCATGGGACCGAAAACACAACTGCAGTCCGGATGAATTTGTAGGTTCTCAAGCAGTCGAATACGGATTTGCGTGGAACACGGGCTCACTTGACATCTATACACCTGTCAAATACAACAAGGACACTTACAAAGGAGATCCCTACACAGGTGGAAATTACGTCGGGTTCCTCTCGCTTCGACCCAATACTGCCGACGTTATCGGTACTGATGCCGAAGTTCAGGCTCAGACCGGTGGGTTGGATGCCAATGGCTATGGTAGTCATGCCAATTCGTATCTCCAATGGTATTATAAGGCTAATAATCTCGCCGTAAACGAATACTCTCTCACCGGTGCAAATACCTCCTACGATCCCATTGACAAATCCGTACATATGAAAATCCCTATGTACACCAGAAATAAGGAAATGGTTCCTTCCTCTGACTTTACCGGAAATAACCCGTTCAATGCCTATTACCGTTATGCTAAGGTACGCTTCACGTTATGGCAAAAGACCGGTTCAGGCGATAAGATGATAGATTTCAAAAACGAAGAGGGAGAATGGGAAACCGAGCGCATGGCCACGATTTATCAAGTGCCGCGAATCGAGAATCCCAAGGCCATTTACCGCGATGCCGGTAGAGATGACGAGTTTGAAATTAAACTGATGGTTCTGCCACAGGCTGATGCTGACTATTTCGTGACATTCACGTCCGACGGTCCCTGGCGGGCATACGTCGACCGTCAGACCGAGAGCTTCATTGAGCTTTACGACCGCAATGGTGTGAAGGGTGACACTATTAAAGGTGTTACTGACGACGATATTGTGTTTAAGTACAAGCCAAGTGGGATAATCAGTGATGACCATACACGTTCAGGCGTTATAAAAGTTGAATATCACGACTATAACTGCTTCCACCTCATCTTCGTAAGGCAGGGCTATCATAAGGGTGTCCGGCTCGGTGATGCCAATTGGAGTTGCTACAACGTGTATGCCACATCTGCAGCAGGCGACAACAGTCCTAACACTGTTGCACCCACTGATGAAACTTCCGTGCCTGTAGCTTTGACCAGAAGCCCGCTGTCAGTTGGCTCTCTTCTTAAGAGATGTCAATACAACTATAGTATCAGGGAAAAGAATATCGAGAATGGCTGTGGCTGGCTTCAGTCGGTTACCGGTGTTAAGTTGTTAACGACTCATATCACCGCATCAAATACGGTCGATGATAGCCGAACTGCTAAATGGGACACGATTCAAGGCTATGCATGGGTTAATTATGGAGCGTCACAGGAACGTTACACGAAACATTGGGCCGATACATGGACGGCTGTAGGTGGATTCCGTGACAATGAGAAATTCTCCGTTCCTACAGCTGAAAATTATCAGAGCCTGCTCGCTAACTGCGACTTCGGTTATGGCATTGTATATGCCGACGGAGCCACGACTACGCAGTCTAATTACAAAAAGGCTTGTGGCTATACCGACTTTGATAATCTTGGAAATGATGATGAGCGCGGAGTGCGTGCATGTGTTGTCTACGATGAAAACGATGGTAGAAATATTATCTTTCCCCTCGGTTCCGAAGGGCAGATACGTCGAGCGTGCACTGCTCCTTACGGCACCGACAACGCTCCAATTGCCGATCCCGGTGTGGGTTCGCTCACTTATGGTAATTTGCGTGAGGTGTTGGTAGGAACAGGTAACCGCAACCGTCCCTACACATATAATCTTTATCGTGATCCCGGAGGACTTTATTGGATTAAGCAGCCCGTGACGAAACCCGGCACATCTGACGGACATTTGAATAAACCATATCCTGATTATGCTTCATGGGACATCAACTATCGTACCCTCGTTTTCAATCCCTACGCCTATAATTCACTAGGAGGGTGGACCGATAGAACACATCAATATAGTTCAACCTCCGTTGCATACTCATCTGATGCGCTCCCGATAAAATTGATTTATCAGTAATATTTTCCGGTGCGGAGAAAACATTCTACATAGGCCGACGGATTAATTCTTTCATTAGGGGAATTTTTCTGTCAGCCTTATGTAATTTTTATAGTATCACTACGTTAAACCTAAAGAGCCGCACATCAGATTCTTTTTTATGAAGTATCTGATTATGGCTGTTTTGTCGGTAATGAATTCATCTTCGAAATAAAATACAATACAATAATTTTTATCAATCACACATTTATGAAAATTAAATCTCTTTTCGTAGGTCTGCTTTCATTAGCTATGTTTGCATCCTGCTCCGACGATGTGGTTGTAGATAATCCCGGAAATCCCGATGGCAATGGTAATACTGTTGCTGATGGCTCGGGTGTTTACATGCAGGTTGTCGTTTCTATGCCCGAAGGCTCGCGTAGCTTTACATCCGGTCCCGGCTCTTCTACCGGTGGAAGTGAAGTAGGTAGTGATGCTGAAAACCGCGTGTCTTCAATGCTTATAGTGCTTGCCAAGCAGTCCAACAATGAGTATATAGCTCATGCTTTGGTTGATAACAGCATAGTTTCGATTAATAACGGTAAAAGCTACTCTGCTAAAGGTAAAATAAGCAAGAGCGACCTTGCAGATTATTATGCAGGCTTGACCGGCGGTGCCCACACAGATATCCATGTGTTTGTATTCTGTAATCCTACCAGTGACCTTCTTGAGGTATTTAGTGAGAACGTCGTGGCTGCCGATTGGTATAATGCCATGTGTCAGCTCGGTGAAGGTGAATCCATCTGGGCAAACAATTACTTCCTGATGTCCAACTCTGAAATCGCTACCCGTACTCTTCCTAAATCTATCGATGACTGGAATCCGTTCAGTGTTGAGACTAATCCGTTTAATCTTTCCGGAGTGAACTCTGAAGGCGAAGACAAAGAAATCAATAACGGCGGTGCCGGTAAAGGTGCTGTGAAGGTAGAACGCGCATGCGCCCGTTTTGATTTCCGTGACGGTAGTAAGGATATTGCTGCTAATGCTGAATTCAATCTGCCTGCCAATACTTATCCTGTGGTTCGCCATGTGAATGAGGATGGTACTATCGGGGATGTTCATGTGAATATCAAGCTTAATAAGATGCTTCTTGTCAACATGAGCAATTCATTCTACTTCCTCCGTAGGGTTTCTGCTAACGGCACTCCTACTAATTCTATACTTTGTGGCTCTGAAATGCCATGGTATACCGATAACAACGGTCTTCCCGTTCCCGGTTTAACAGGTAACTACGTGGTTGACGCATACGCTCAGGAAAAGATGGATGGTGTTGAGACCCAGTTCAGCAAGTATTTCAATTACTCTTTCTTTGATGATAACGGTGTATGTGATAACACCGGAACGACTAACCGCTGGTATCTGTCACGCATCGAAGATGTACTTAAAAATGGTAATGATGACAATCCAGATTGGGATACCGATAAGAAATACGGTGATTACAAAGTATGGCGTTATGTAACTGAAAACACCATCCCCGGTGAAGCTCGCAATCAGGTTAACGGTATCACTACCGGTGTGGTATTCAAGGGTAAGATGGAGGTTACTGAAGAACTTAAAAACTCCGCCGATGAATATGACCAGGCTCTCTATAACGCTATTGCAAACGTTGGCGATGTACTTGTTTCATCTAAAACCCGCCCGATAATCTACGCTTATAGCAATATCCTTTATTGTTCATGGCCCAATATACGCCAGCAGGCTATCTCTGTATCTTATAGTGCCGATACCCAGGAATGGAACCGTACAAACACTCTTTATAAAGCTGTGTTCGGCAATGGCGGTACAGGTGAGGATTATGATGAACTCGCTGAAGATACCGGCAGTGCCAATTATCTGTGGAATCAGTGGGATAAAGACGGGCGTATATCTGATGCAGCTCTCCTTGCGTTCAAGAAGGCCGCTACCGGTAGCGGTATCACTATCTATCAGGCAAGTAATGATGTTGATGACGGCTGGGGCTACTACTGCTATTACTATTATTGGAACCGTCATAACGACAATAACGTAGCCAGCCAGATGGGGCCCATGGAATTTGCTGTGGTTCGTAACAACGTATATAAACTCGCTGTTACCAACATAAAGCAGCTTGGTCACCCGCGTATCTCTGAAAATGACCCCGAACCTCCCACGCCAGATACTCCTAATGAAAAAGGTGATGTTTATCTTACCGTTGAGTGCGAGGTGCTTCCTTGGGTCGTTCGTGTCAACAACATCGAATTCTAATCGGCACTCTGTCCGTTACGATAGAACCATAAGGGTGGCGCGAGCCGCGTTGCCCTTATTTTCTCTTCCCCCCCTATGACCCTGATTATGGCAATTTTTGACAAACTATATATAAAAGCGGTGTCAGCTATGATGATGGCTGTGTTGGCGGTTTCAGTAATCACTTCATGTGGAACTGAATCTAATGATTCGCCCGAATCCGTGTGTGGTGCCAAATTGCGGTTCATCTATGATTACAACATGGAGTATGCCAATGCGTTCATGCATGCCGTTGATTGTCTGACGGTATATATCTACGATGAATCCGATAAACTTGTTCTGACACGTACGGAGACATCTTCTGTCCTTGCCGATGAGAATTATCGTATGACTGTGGATTTACCCGAGGGTAAATATCGTGTGGTAGCCTATGGTGGTCTGGAATGTGAAAATACTTCATTCGCTCATCCTGCTGGAGCTCCTTCGGTCGGTCAGCATTTTACCGAACTTGCATTGACCATGAAGCCGGTACATCATCAGGGCGAGCCTACGGCTCCTGTGCATGACTTGTATTATGGTTCGGTCAACATCTCTGTGGGCAAGACCACCGGAGTCTATACCGAAGCTACCGTGGAAATGATTAAGGATACGAATAATGTGCGTGTCCTTCTGCAGCATGTTACCGGCAAGCCTGTTGATCCCACTGATTTTACATGGGAACTTATTGATGATAACACTCACATGACTCATGACAACAAAGTGAAGCCTGTCGGTGCCGTAACATACAGACCTTGGGCTACAGGTCAGGCTGTGATGGGTGCCATGGATGATGGTTCGGCTGTTTTGGCAGCTTACGGTGAGTTCTCTATAGCACGTCTTGTTACTGACGCTCAGGTGGCTGATGCCGCCCGGGCTGAATCTAAAAAAGTCGGTCCCATACTTCGTATCACCAAATCCGGAAGTACCAAGTCCACTCTTGATGTACCTTTGAATAATCTCCTTTTACAGATGCGTAGCCAGCATTATGCAGATATGGATGCTCAGGAATATCTTGACCGTCAGAGTCACTGGACCATGCTTTTCCTTCTCAACGAGAATGACCAGTGGAATCGGGTTGAAGTAAAAATTAACGACTGGGTGGTTAGAATTAACGATATTGATGTAGAATAACAGTGATTATTAAAATCCGGCATATTATCAGTATTCTTGCGGTGGTACTTGCTGCTGTAGCTGTGTCGTCGTGCAGTCAGTCGGTTGACAGCACCCTGAATCCTGTGCTGCCGGTAGAGCCGGAAGCGGGTCAGGCATTCATGCATCTGCATATTGCTCTTGCCAATGCTTCTTCCGGTAGCCGTACGGATTATTCCGCGGTTGCGGGAGCAAACGAGATGATGCAGGAATTGCGTATAATCATTGTACGTCCCGACCTAACTATCGAGCATAACGATTTCATCTCAACGCCATTTCTCAATAACCCGCTCGTCGCTGTTGGTTCGTTTCAGTATCAGGTGCTTTCCGGTGAAGAAAAATCCGTGTATCTTCTTGCCAATGAGAATGCCTGCCGTACTGCTGCCAGCGGAGAGAAAGTTCCGCTGATTGACTATGATTTTTCAGCCCTTGAAGCCGGCGACAAATTTCCTGCTGCCGAGATTGCGGCATTGAATATCACGCTTGATGCTGATACAGCTACTCTTAATGGAGTATTGCCTATGGCTGAATGTCATAAGATAGACATTCCTCTTACAGATCCGGAATCACCCAAGGTGGTGTTTCCGTATAACCTTTTTCTTACGCGGGCAGCCGTGAAGTTCGAGTTCCATATAACGAATGAGTTAAAGGATATTGATTTCGATATACAGAGTCTTGCTATCGACAAAGTATCCTCCCGTGAATATCTTTTCCCCAATGCCGCCGTTTACAACGATGTTCACGAGATAACTTCCTTTGAAGTGCCCAATGTAGGTGGTGACGATTACTATTCGTTTGTGCGTGAATATACTGGCATTACCGCTAAAGGCGACAACATTCCGGTGGACTTGCCTGTATTTTATCTCCTTGAGAGTAAATATCACGACCCCACCCAAGAGAATGATGATTTGAATTACATGGTGCGTATGCGTATGAACGACATTGAGTATAAGGCCTATCTTCCCAATCTGTCGCAGATGCCGCGCAACACCCATGTAATAGTAAATGTTTTCATTCATAACCTTAACGATGGTGATGGTGCGAGAAGTTCTTATAGCTTTGGTTCAAATAGTGACAATATCTTTAGGTCGGATGCCTGCATCGTGAGATGTGTGACGACTTTTGGTAATGAATACTAAATCAAAGAGTGGTTATATGAAACGTACATTTGCCATAATTTCGGTTATGACCGGGTGCATCACTCTTAATCTTGCCGCATCTGGCGATAATTTTTATACCGGCATAAGGGAATTGCCTTTACCTCCGGTTCCTGATACTTTGACTGTTACATCGCAGCGAGCCGCTTATGTGATGGCTCATTTCTGGGACGCAATGGATTGGACTGACTCACTCGCTGTGGCTGACCGCACGTTTATGGAGCAGAACCTTGCCAATTTTTATAGTCTTGTTCCGCATACCGATTCTTTGAGTATAGCCGAAGCTGTGGGTAAGATGGTTAAAGACGCTTCGGTCAGTGCTGAGGCTGTACACACTATATTTGACTGTTCGGCACAATATCTTGACGAGCCGGAATCTCCGGTTTATAATGTGGATTGTTATGATATAGTGACTCACAAGTTACTTGACTCACCGGCATTGAATCATACCGATTCGCTGATACTCGCTTACCGCGCATCGCAGCTTGAACTGCATCGTGTCGGTTCGCCGGCTACCGATTTTGTCTTTACTGACAGAACCGGTAACTCCAATACTCTTCATAAAGTTGTAAAAGATACGCCACTCACCCTCTTGGTGTTTTATAACCCGGGCTGTCACGATTGTGAACTGTTCGAATATCGTCTGATCCATGATGAACATGTATCACAGTTGGTCAAAGATAAAAAATTGACTCTTTTGTTTATAAATCCATATGGTACATCGGCATTCAAAGGTAATATCGTATTACCTGATAGTTGGGTTGTAGGAGTATCGCCTGATGGCATGATTGATGAAGAAGAACTTTATCATATACCTCAGTTACCCACCATATTTTTGCTTGATTCCGATGCCCGCATACTCCGCCGCTATATTTCTCCCTCCGAAACCCTTTCGTTTTGAGTTTACGCGACTCATGTAATGTGATTTGGCTCAGTAGATAATTCACATGATGATTTTGCTGCTGTCCCGATATTATAATGATAAAGAAGATATAACTCATTGAGCTATATCTTCTTTTTAGTAAGAGTCGGGGTGAGAAGACTCGAACTTCCGACCTCCACGTCCCGAACGTGGCGCGCTGCCAACTGTGCTACACCCCGAGTCAGCTTTCGTATTTGCGGTGCAAATTTACGGAAATTTTTTTAATTATCCGAGACAATCGCACGGTTATTTTATTATTTTATTTGATTGAACGGATTTATCGGATTTTCAGTGTGATTATTGCAAAGGCACAGAGCAATACGGTTATTAGCCAGAACCGAAGCACTATGGTCTGCTCGTGCCATTTATGCGACGGGCGTTTTATCAGGCTTTCCACTGAGCCGGGTTCCATCTGGAAGTGATGGTGCAGGGGAGCACGGCGGAATATACGTACAGGATTACCGGTGCGTCGGCGGGAATATTTGTAATATCCGCGTTGCATCATTACTGATATTGATTCTACGAGGAACACACCGCAGAAGAGTATCAGCATTATCTCCTTGTGGAGGATAATAGCCACTGTTGCAATTAGTCCTCCTAACATAAGTGACCCAGTGTCACCCATGAATACGCGTGCAGGATAGCCGTTGAACCAAAGGAATCCCATGCAGGCTCCTGTAAATGCCGCCATATATATGAACACCTCCTGAGCTCCCGGTATATACATGATGTTGAGGTATGATGCAAATTCGATGTGCGATGATACGTAAGCCAAAATCATCAGTCCGAGTCCGATTATAGCACATATACCTGCTGTCAGACCGTCAAGTCCATCAGTGAGATTACTGCCGTTTGAGGTACCGGTGACTATGAATATTACCACAATTATGAATATTATCCAGCCGGCAGTCTGCTGCCAGTCATCTGGTAGGGCTGAGGCAAGCCATTTGTAGTCAAAGTTATTGTTCTTTACAAATGGTATGGTAGTCTGGGTGGACTTTATGTCATGCTGACTGTAATTTATCTGAGTGATTTCTTCGGTCTGTACGGTTTCTACATTTTCGCGTATCACAACGTCGGAATCCAGATATAGTGTTAGACCCAGAATAAGTCCTACAGCTATCTGTCCGACTATTTTCCATTTGCCTGACAAGCCTTCCTTATTTTTACGGAACACCTTTATGTAGTCATCTAAAAAACCTAATGAAGTGAGTATGACTGTAGTGGCAAGCATGAGCCATACGTACACATTTGTCAGATCACAAAATAAAAGTGCTGGAACCACTATGGCTATGAATATAATGACTCCACCCATGGTAGGTGTACCTTTTTTTAAGTCAAAACCGTCAACACCTATATCACGTGGCATATCGCCTATCTGATGATGACGGAGGTAGTCTATTATTTTATTACCAACAAGTGTGGCGAGAATCAGGGCGAATATAAACGCGAGAAGAGCACGGAACGTGACGTATTGCATTACGCCTGTACCGCTGATTCCTAATTTATCAAACCATTCAAATAGAGGAATTAACATGATAAATGATATGTTTAGTGCCGTTAGCCGGCTGGTTTACGGTACAAATGTAGCAATAAAATTTTTATTTATGGTTATTGTGCCGTTGCAAAACTGTGTGTTGGGAGTCTCGTGTACGAATGGTTCCAAAGAGCATGAGCCATCAGAGTAGATGGTAGCTACATGCATGTCATAACAGTGTCCTTGATATATTATGCGGTGAGCCATTATGCGGTGCACCACCCAGAGGGCAGTATTTTTTTTGTCACTTCTTTCCATACGACTTTACTTTGTCGCGAAGATAATTGTAGTGCCCGCCCCAGCGTGTTCGTGTCAGGGTTATGGAGTCCACCATCGCTATCTGTCTTTCGGTAGTAGGACACATTACATAGCCGTAAATAATGTTGGCTTTACGTTCCGGATTCATGGCTATGCCTACTTCATGCCAGCCACCCCCGGCTATGCGTTCATGCATGTATTCTTTTGTTCCGTCCTGATATTCCACAGTCATTACATAATCTACGGGAGCTTTTACTCCGGAGAATTTGCCACGGAATATGTACACATCGCCTTTATCCCAGAAGCGGTCAGACCGCAGAGAGAATGACATGTGATCGGTAGGCATATTTGATGAAAAACGTCGGTAGCGTTCTGAACGCCATACATTTATTGAGTCTCCGTCCATTGATGTGCTCGCAGCCGACGCATTTAATTCCGCTGCGGAGCCGGCGAGTGACTGAGCTTTTTCCAGTTCATCTTCAAGTATGGCTATGGTGGTATTGTAAATTTCATCGAATTCCTCCACATGATAGCCGTACCAGTCAAGCGACGAATAAAAATCATCAGAGGTTACACCGTGACGGTCATAGATTGACTGGCGGAACAAGCGTTTTACCGAGTCATTGGTGAAATGCCTCTGATTTGACTGAATTACACCTTCGCCTTTATGAATGTCAGCGAGAATCTTTGCCATGGTGTCATGGTCTATGATATTGTCCGGTCGGTCCGAGCAGGCAAGCGCTGCTACCAGCATCAGCGAAGGAATCAGTATGTGAATCAGGCGTGACATTTTTCAGGATTCGGAATCTGTAGTGTCGGTGGAATCATTGTCGGGTGTAACGTTGGCGGAAGATTCTCCGGGAGCAGTCAGCTGTCGTGGATAAAACAGTAGTATCGCTATCATGCCTACGGATATGGCGGCATCCGCGAAATTGAAAATAGCCGGGAAGAAACTGAACTCTTCTCCTCCGATAAGCGGTAACCAATCGGGCCATACGAAACTGAACAGAGGGAAATACAGCATGTCTACCACCCGACCGTGAAATAAGGTGTCAAATCCGGGCTCGGCAGGGAATATGATGCCGTAGAACATACAGTCAATAATGTTGCCTAATGCTCCTGCCACTACTAACGACAAGCAAGCTATAAAACCGGCCTTTATATACTTACGTGATTTTATGCGGATAATATACCATATCAGCAATGATGCGAGAATCAGGCGGAATAGGGTGAGTATCAATTTGCTTCCTATCTCCATACCGAAAGCCATGCCGTTGTTTTCTATAAAATATATCTGAAACCAATCGGTGATATGGTAACTTTCGCCAATATAAAAATGTGTCTTGACCCAAATTTTCAGCAATTGGTCGATTATGACCACTGCCACAATTATTATCAGAGCCAGATAGCCTTTGGAAATTTTCATCTATATAGTATCGCTCAATGTCCGGGGTTGTTTTTAATATCGATGCTTAGAGTGGCGTGAGGTACGGCACGTAAGCGTTCTTTAGGTATCAGTTTCCCTGTCTCGCGACATATTCCGTACGTTTTGTTTTCAATACGGATAAGTGCCGCTTGCAGATGACGTATGAATTTGAGTTGTCGCTCGGCAAGACGTCCCGACTCCTCTTTATTAAGAGTCGTGGTGCCTTCCTCAAGTACTTTGAATGTAGGCGATGTATCCGCTACATCATTACCTTCAGTATTGGTCACATCGGCTTTAAGCAGGTCATAATCCCGCTGTGCTTTTTCTAACTTTGCCAATATCAATTCCTTGAATTCCTGTAATTCTTCATCGGAATAGCGAGTCTTTTCACTCATATCGGTAGAGGTTATTGATGGATAATATCCTGTGTTATTTTGACAGGGTTATGTCAACCGGCAGATTGATGTCATCAAGCTCAAGCACTTCAGTATTGTCACCGGGCACGAAGTCTTTGACAATAAGTGATGTGGCAAGTACCTGACGGGCTATGTAATCACCGAAATTAGCCATAGCTTCATCAGTGAGAGACGAAGGCGAAACTACGATATCGATTTTATCAGTGATGTCATAGTTGCGGTTCTTGCGTATATTCTGTACGCGGTTTACTATTTCGCGGGCTATTCCTTCCTGTCGTAATTCAGGAGTCACGGTGATATCAAGAGCTACGGTAATCGCGCCCTCGTTGGCTACAAGCCAACCGGGAATATCTTCCGAAATAATATCTACGTCGTCAGCTTCGATAGCTATGTCATTTCCGTTGACATTGAGCATTATGGTTCCCGTGGTCTCCAGACTTAGAATTTCAGGCTGAGACATTGCTTGGATAGCGGCTGCAACGGATTTCATCGATTTCCCGAATTTCGGACCGAGTTTCTTGAAGTCCGGTTTGACACGCTTTACAAGCACACCGGCATCGGCACTGACTAATTCCAGTTCTTTCACATTAACTTCGTTGAGTATAAGTTCGCTCATTGACATTACGGCCTGACGCTGTGCATCATCCGCTACCGGAATCATAATGCGTTGCAGCGGTTGACGAACTTTGATGTTGGCTTTGCGACGCAGTGCGAGTACCATAGAGGTTATCTGCTGTGACAGATGCATGCGGTTTTCCAAATCATTGTCGATAGTATCGGTATCAGCTTCGGGCATTAGCATCAGATGCACTGATTTCTTATTACCGTTTGTGACGGAAGTCAGGTCAGCGTACAGACGGTCGGCAAAGAATGGTGCGAATGGAGCGATAAGCATAGCCACCGTTTCCAGACATGTGTACAGGGTCTGATATGCCGCGAGTTTGTCGGAGTCCATATCCTTGCCCCAGAAACGTTTGCGGTTGAGACGCACGTACCAGTTGGAAAGATTGTCATTGACAAAATCATTTATGGCACGCGCTGCCCGGGTAGGCTCGTAATTCTCAAGAGAATTATTGACAGTCTGAATCAGAGAGTTGAGCAAAGACAGAATCCAGCGGTCAATTTCCTGACGTTCGTTTACCGGTATCTGTGGTTGGGAATTGTTCCACCCGTCAACATTAGCATACAGAGCGAAGAAAGAATAGGTATTGTAGAGGGTGGCAAAGAACTTGCGGGACACTTCCATTACTCCGGCAGGGTCAAACTTCAGGTTGTCCCATGGCGATGAGTTGGATATCATGTACCAGCGAAGCGGGTCAGAACCGTATTTGGCTATGGCTGCAAATGGGTCGACGGCATTACCTAATCGTTTTGACATCTTATTGCCGTCTTTATCCAGCACAAGACCGTTGGAGATAACCGCTTTGTAAGCTATGGAATCAAAAATCATCCCTGCGATGGCATGAAGTGTGAAGAACCAGCCACGAGTCTGGTCGACACCTTCGGCTATGAAGTCAGCGGGGTATAATTCGCCGTTGTCAAAAGCTTCTTTGTTTTCAAACGGATAATGAATCTGAGCGTATGGCATAGAGCCTGAGTCAAACCATACGTCTATAAGGTCTGTTTCACGGTGCATCGGACGACCTGTAGGGCTTACCAGCACTATGTCATCTACATAAGGACGGTGCAGGTCAATCTTCTCATAATTATCTTTTGAGTAATCACCCGGTACGAAGCCTTTATCCTTCAGCGGATTCGATTTCATTATGCCGGCAGCCACCGATTTCTCGATTTCATCGTAAAGCATGGCTACACTATCGATGCACATTTCCTCTGACGCATCCTCGGTGCGCCAAATCGGAAGGGGAGTTCCCCAGTAGCGGCTACGTGACAGATTCCAGTCCTGAAGATTTTCAAGCCATTTGCCGAAGCGACCTGTTCCGGTGGATTTCGGTTTCCAGTTGATGGTCTCGTTAAGTTCCATCAAACGTTCGCGGGCGGCGGTGGTGCGGATGAACCAGCTGTCGAGCGGGTAATATAATACTGGTTTGTCTGTGCGCCAGCAGTGCGGATAGTTGTGCACATGTTTTTCGATTTTGAATACCGAATCATGCTGTTTTAGCCACATACATAATTCCACGTCGAGAGTTTCGTCATCGGAGCCTTTGGCAGGGTCAAACGCATTCTTTACGTATTTACCTTGCCAAGGTGTATATGCTTCCACATCGACCATTTCAGCTACAAATTCAGGGTCAAGGTCATCAAGCAGATAGAATCGTCCGGTCAAATCCACCATCGGACGAATATTCTTATCTCGGTCAATAAGGTGCAGCGGAGGTACACCAGCCTGTTTTGACACACGAAGGTCATCAGCACCGAATGTGCCGGCTATGTGGACGATACCGGTACCATCTTCAGTGGTTACGTAATCGCCGGGTATTACCCGGAATGCGCCTTCGCCGGGATTGACCCACGGTATGAGCTGACGGTAGTGCATGCCGACAAGTTCCGAGCCTGTGAAATGAGCTACCACTTCGTAGGGAATAAGTTTGTCACCCTTCTGATAAGAATCAAGCTGTAAATCGGCGGCTTTGGGATTAAACATGGCTCCCATGAGTTCAGCAGCAAGCACTACGGTGATTTTATTTCCGGAATATGGATTGTAGGTGCGTACTACATTATAGTTGATATTCGGACCTACTGCAAGTGCTGTATTGGACGGCAGAGTCCACGGAGTAGTGGTCCATGCGAGGAAATATGGTTTACCCCAGCCGGTCATCACCTCTTTGGGGTCAGTGATTTCAAACTGAGCCACGCATGTGGTGTCCTTGACGTCACGGTAGCAACCGGGCTGGTTGAGTTCGTGTGAGCTTAATCCGGTACCGGCAGCCGGTGAATAAGGTTGAATGGTATATCCTTTGTAAAGATAGCCTTTGTCATATAGCTGACGCAGAAGCCACCATACGCTTTCTATATAACGGTTGTCATAAGTGATGTACGGGTCGTTCATGTCTACCCAATAACCCATGGATGAGGTCATGGTTTCCCATTCCTTGGTGTATTTCATAACCTCGGCACGGCAGGCGGCATTGTAATCATCTACAGAAATTTTTTTACCTATATCCTCCTTGGTGATGCCTAAATTCTTTTCTACGCCTAATTCCACAGGAAGTCCGTGGGTATCCCATCCTGCCTTACGCTTTACATGAAATCCTTTCATGGTCTTGAATCGGCAGAAGATATCCTTTATGGTACGAGCCATCACATGGTGGATACCGGGCATACCGTTGGCTGAAGGCGGACCTTCAAAGAACACAAACGATGGTGCTCCTTCTCGTTCGGTCAATGTCTGCTGGAAGAGATTCTTTTCTTTCCATTCTTCAAGAATATCCTTGTTGATTTCAGCAAGGTTGAGATTATCGTATACTTTGAATTTTTTATCCATTTTTATAATCAAAAAGGTAGGTAATAATATTGCTGCAAAGGTAGTAATAAAATACCGGAAAATGATGGTTAAGTGGTTTTACCAGGCAAACATCGGATATTTATCCATAGTCGCATTTACTTTTGCGCGTACTGCGGCTATAGTGGCGGGATTTTCCGGATGTGAAAGTACGGCATCAATCATTTCCACTATTTCACCCATGAAGGCTTCTTCGGCACCGCGTGTGGTGATGGCGGGTGTGCCAAGTCTTATACCGGAAGTCTGAAACGGTGACCGGCTGTCGAAAGGTACCATATTCTTATTGGCGGTAATGTCTGCATCCACGAGTACTTTTTCAGCTACTTTACCGGTAAGTTCGGGGAATTTTGTGCGTAAGTCTACGAGAATACAGTGATTGTCAGTTCCGCCTGACACAATTTTGTAGCCTTTGTCGACTAAAGCTGCTGCCATGGCTGCGGCATTGTTTTTTACCTGAAGCTGGTAGGTGCGGTATTCGGGTTGGAGGGCTTCATGGAATGCCACGGCTTTACCGGCTATGACATGTTCGAGCGGACCGCCTTGAACACCGGGGAAAACAGCAGAGTCAAGAAGCGAGGACATCATGCGTATTTCACCTTTGTTATTGGTCTTTCCGAACGGATTTTCAAAATCCTGACCCATCAGGATGATTCCTCCGCGGGGACCACGCAGGGTCTTGTGAGTGGTAGATGTAACAATATGGGCATATTTTACCGGATTGTCAAGCAGACCTGCAGCTATAAGACCTGCCGGATGTGCCATGTCTACCATAAAGATAGCACCTATTTCGTCAGCCAGACGGCGCATACGTGCATAATCCCATTCACGTGAATAAGCGCTGGCACCACCAATGATAAGGCGTGGGCGTTCACGACGGGCTGTTTCTTCCATACCATCGTAATCCACCAGACCGGTTTCGCTGTCAACATTGTATTCAAGTGCATGAAATACAAGACCGGAGAAATTGACCGGACTACCATGTGACAGGTGACCGCCGTGTGAGAGGTTAAGTCCAAGGAATTTATCGCCAGGTTTCATGCAAGCCATGAATACAGCCATATTGGCCTGTGCGCCGGAGTGAGGCTGAACATTGGCATAAGCTGCTCCATACAGTTGTTTAACACGGTCAATGGCGAGCTGTTCCACTTCATCTACCACTTGACAGCCACCGTAGTAGCGGTGACCGGGATAACCTTCGGCATATTTGTTGGTAAGGCATGAACCCATGGCGCGCATAACTTCATCGCTTACGAAGTTTTCAGAGGCTATAAGTTCGATACCTTTTTTCTGACGATTGTATTCTTTGTTAATTAACTCGAAAATTCTGTTGTCTGCTTGCATGATGATGAAAATATGAATGATATGTTATTTTTTCTTTTTTACTGACCACCCGAATTTACCTATCGGGTCACCTTGGGAGAAGTATTGACCATGTGAATAGCTTATTAATCCGGCATTATCCAGTCTGAATGCACCGGTACTTTCGTCTATCAGCGATGAATCGGCGAGTACATCGAGCACGTCGGCTATAAACATGTGGTGAGAGCCCAGCTCTATTATTTCCTTAACCCGGCATTCTATGCTCAGAGGCGATTCGGCTATATGCGGACATTGCACCATGACACCACGCTCCGGTGTCAGATGTGTGTGTGCCCATTTGTCATACTCCCTGCCTGAGCGTACCCCGCACCAGTCAGTGGCTTCAGCCATTTTCTCAGTGGTGAGGTTTATGGTGAACTCCATGTGGTTCTTGATTATGGGATATGAATGTCGTTCGGGGCGCAGTGATATATAGCACATGGCGGGATTGGTACACAGTGTCCCGGTCCAAGCCACCGTCACGAGGTTGCTGTTATCCCACGTGCCGCAGCTTACCAGTACAGCCGGCAGCGGGTAAATCATGGTGCCCGGTTTCCACTGTTGTTTCATATCGGCTTAATCGATTATGGCGTCCTCGCTTTTGACAGTGCGTCCGCAGTAGTGGCACCGTATGGTAAGATTATCACGGTCAATCACCGAGAACCGCGTACGCATCGGTTCGTTATTGGTTATGCATTTGGGATTGTCGCAACGGACTATCCCCACTATTTCATCGGGGAGCGTCACATAGCGTTTTTCCACTACGTCGAAGTCACGTATGATGTTGATTTTGGCATGAGGCGCTATGAGTGCGATACGGTTTATTACATCCTCTGCAAATTCCACGTCGGCTACTTTGATGATACCTTTCGAACCGAGGCGTTTGCTTGAAAGATTATTGCCTATGGTTACGTGTGATTTTATATTCTCAATACCTAATATTTTTACGGCTTTGAACAGTACATCGTTAGGCACGTGGTCTATCACGGTACCGCAGCGCAGAGCCGCCACAGCGAGTTCTTTTTTGTCGGCTTTCATAATGTAATCTCCATCTTGGGTATATCTATTCCTAATGCCTTGCATATTATAGCCTGACGCGCATACAGTCCGTTACGGGCCTGTTCGAAATAATATGCATGAGGACTGTCGTCCACGTCATAGGCTATCTCGTTGACACGCGGCAGCGGGTGAAGTACACGCATATTCTTGCGCGCTCCTTCGAGCATATCAGAGCGGAGCGTATAGAGGTTCTTTACGCGCTCGTACTCCATAATGTCGGTAAAGCGTTCGCGTTGCACACGGGTCATGTATAGTATATCCGATTGGTTTATTACTTCGGGTGTGAAATCCCGGTGTTCGTAATAACGGATATTGTATTTATCGCAGAAGTCTTTGTATTCCTTGGGCATCTGCAACTCCTCGCATGCTATGAAGTGAAATGTGGGATTGAAATACCGCATGGCCATGAGCAGTGAATGCACCGTTCGACCATATTTTAAGTCACCCACCATGGTTATCGACAGGTTTTGCAGCGTCCCTTGGGTCTTATAGATTGAGTAGAGGTCAAGCATGGTCTGCGAAGGATGCTGATGAGCGCCGTCGCCGGCGTTAATCACAGGTGTATCCGTGACTTCAGTGGCGTAGCGGGCTGCCCCTTCGAGATGATGACGCATGATAATCAGGTCCACATAGTTTGATACCATCTTTATGGTATCTTTAAGGGTTTCACCCTTTGATGAGCTTGTGGTGGAGGCGTCGGAAAAACCGATTACTCTACCGCCAAGACGGTTTACAGCTGTCTCGAAACTAAGACGTGTGCGTGTGGAAGGCTCAAAGAATAGAGTTGCTACAACCTTGCCGTCAAGAATTTTCTGGTCAGGGTGCATCTCAAAATATCGAGCCTGCTTCAAGAGATCGACTATCTCGTCGCGTGAGATATCATCGATTGATACGAGGCTGTTACTGTTCATCGCGAAATTTATTTACCTTTTCGCAAAGGTACTAATTTCTCCGCAATCCTAAGCAACACGCGCCTGATTTTCCTATGTCTTTCATTGATAATACATAAATCACCGGGTCCGATAGCTTACATTTCGCTGATATATGGTTGTCACGTAATGTCAGATCAGCGTATAATCTGGTAGTGGTAATTGCGGTGGATGTTTTGAGTAGTGACGTTGAGTTCGTGCGCTATATCTTTGGTGGTGAAAGGCATGTCAGATACGATAACAATCATGCCGGCATCATATTTGTCAGGCATTTCAAATAAGAAATCGTCAAGTTCGCGGTCAGCGGTGGAGGTAATCAGAATCGGTTCGGGAAACAGTAGCTCTATATGATTGGGGTCGGAGTCTTTTTTTAGCATATTGACGTATAATCCATCATGTTTAACCGACCGGAGTATAAAATGATACAGATTGTCAGGGTCGGTGCGACGGGTTACCTTAATCATGGGAGCGGGTAATTCGTCGGGACAGATTTCTTCCGGACCGAGCAGATATTTCAAAGTGGTGATGCTTCCTTGCGAGTTAGTAGTGATGTGTGATACTCCTCCGCGGTCAAAGGCATCCTTGGCTACAGTATGACTGGCAAGCCCCTGAGCAATGGTCTTGTTCACCTGTCTTACGGTGGATATTTTTTCTTTTTGTTTTTGGGCTATAAGGTTTTTGAGTGATGTACCTTTAGCCGGTGTAGGGGTCGTTAATTTATATACCGGGCCGTTGAACGATGACATGCGTACGGTAAGCTGGTCGTTAGCCGAGAGCCGGATTATGCTGTTGTCATTAAGCTTCATGTTTCTGGTTATGTCAATGAAGCGGTTGCCTGATGCTACTTTGGGATGATTGACCACATTATATGCCCTATATTTTGCATTGAGAGGTATTTGAGTGCCGGCAATAGTGATTACAACGGTGGCAATGATTGTCTTGAGAAATGTAGTATTCATGAGAGATAATTATTGTTGTGGTGTATGGTCGCAATCCGGAGTTGTCGGTGATATGCGGCGACGAAACCGGATGATGATATGACGTATGATAGCGTTAAGTCCGATGAGTATGTCCATTACGAGCAGTCCGAGAACAGATATGAGTATGGTCGGGCCGAAATCGAGGTTATAATGATAGGTACGGAACAGTGCCGTGCCGATATACAGTATGGTAAAGAGTATGGCTATCTGAAGAATGCGTACCATCATGCATCCCCAGTCGGTGGAGCGGAAAAGTACGCCGAGAAATACTATTATGAGGCATACTATCGCTGCTATAGTCATGTTGATGAGCCATGACGAGTCATCGATGAAATCATCGTTGATAATGGTTGAGATTATGTAGGCGTGAATTATGACGCCAGCCATATTGTTGATAAGGGGTATGCGGTGTTTGTCAGCGGCATTGTCCACACAGCCCAAAAGTACTATTTTATTTTTCAGCAGGTCAGTGTGTCGATAAAGGTCTTTTGCATGGATTACATTGAACTGATGGGTTGTGAAGTCAATCATCTCCATGGAGTTACCGCGAGTCATGATACGGTCGAAGCTCCCGGGCTTATATGTCTCGGCGAGCATCATAGCCATGGATGGGATGGGTGAGTCCACGTGGTCAAATTCCGGTTTGAAATATCTGGTGGTGCATCCTTCGTGGCTTCCGTTGATATTGATGGATGCATGGCGGCTGTCATTTATTTCCCATGTGTCGAAATAGGATGCCTCAGCATCGTTGAAGTATATACCGTCATAATCCTTAAGCAGTACGGGTAGTATTATCCTCTTGTTGTATCGGAGATAATCAGCCAGCGAGTCATAATCCACTGTCGGTTTTTCTAAAATAAGGTCTATGCCTATGGCTTTTGCTCCGGCTGAGTCAGCCGTGGCAAGGGCAGCGGCTATTTCCGTGCGTGAGCAGCGGTCTACGGCTACGATAGTGATGTTAGGGTCAATGGTGTATGTCTTGTCATTGCTTACAGCTATGGAATAAAAGTCGCTGAAGCAGAAGTCACTTGTTTTCGTTTCCGGGGCTACGGATTCGAGAGTGGTTATGTCGCCCGGTATCAGATATGAAGCTCCGATAGCCAGAATTGTGGCTATCGGGGCTATTATCAGTGCCTCCCACAGCATTCTTTTATAAGAGCCGGACATTGCTGGGTTATTTGTTACTGTCGGTTATTTTGATTTTGAATACTTCGGGAGCTACCGAGGCATATTGGGGCATACTCATGCCTATGCGTGCTCCTATATATGTCGGGTCACACACCACATAGTTCACTCCGTCCACGGCTATATAGTCACCGGTCACGGAGGGGTCGCGGAAGTTAACGGCGGTAGCGAGGTGGTTGGGATAGTGAAGCAGCACTACGTCAAGTCCGTAGATTTCACGTACAAGAGTGGCGAAAAGTATCGAACGGTCTTCACAATCGTTATACGGGAAGTAGAAGTTTTCATCGGGAAAATTAACTTTCTCGTAGCCGAATTGGGCACCGTCATCCTTATATGGGAATCCGTAATGCAGAAAACTCAGAATTTTACGTACGCCATCGTAAGTGTTGAGTCCGGCATCTTTGGTTCGCTGTTTTACTGTGGGTATAACTTTATTGTGAAATTCTTCAGTCAAAGGAGCCTGTGCGTAATATTCCCATGATATCTGGGGATATTTGCCGAGAAATTCCACAAGGGGACCGTTGACCTGAATTTTGAACGCCGGTTCCTGTAGCCATTTGTCCGATGAGTATTCATGCTCAGGTCCGTCATTGTGAAACACCGGCATACGGTCAGGAATGAGGTGTACATCTACACCGTTCTTGAAATACTGGCTGTCGTAACTGCGGATGTAATCGGCATCGCTTATAGCCCGGTTACGCACATAGAAATCCTTGCCCTTTATTTCGAGTCGCGGTGTGGCATAGACGAGTACGTCGGTAGGGAAAAGCATGGTTATACCTGAGGGATTGTAACCTATCTTTACATCGTAACCGGAAAGGTTGAGTAGTGTGGTGGCAAGAAATGCTTGTGAATCAGGTTTGCCGGGACAAATTTCTTCAGCAAGCGCTTCAACGAGCCACACATATCCAATGTCAGGAAGGTTGAGCGATTGGCGTAATCGCAGACAGTCATTGACAATCAGCGGTGTCTGCTCATCGTTCATTACACGTTCGAGGGATGAGCGTATCGATGTCTGGTCAGGGCTGACGTTGAGATAGGTGTAATCTACAGGGATAAATTGACATTTATTGCCGAAAAAGTCCACTTGCATCACTTTCTTTATGTCAGGAAGCGACGGGGTGGTATTGTCCGGAAATTTTATGTCAATAGGTGTTACCGGGGTAGTGGGTGTTACGGGCAGATTGATTCTACCGGGAATGAGTTCTATCGGAGCCGGGGCAGGTTTGTTTTCAGGAATCTCGGGAGCTACAGGAGGCGTGACCGGTTCCTGACGGCGCGGGCGTTCCTCGCCTGCTGTGACACGATAGTCATGCCACATGCTGTCAAGCGTACGCAGGAAATCGTCGTCAAGATTATTGCGAATCAACTTGAAATGCTCGCGTGCCGTTTTTTCGAATTCTTCCAGATGACTGCGGGCGGTACGATTAAATTCCTCGCGCCATTCGTCGCCCCAGTCAGCAAAAGCTTGCGCCGGCATAAGTAAATATATGCCGGCTGCAAGGGTGTAGAGTAAATTGTTGCGGAGGGTCATTATTTACCGGCTTTGACTATTTCCTGTTCGACAATTTTGTCAAAAGCACCGGCACGGTCGTCAAGTGTAGCTTCTTTCTGCTCAGCCATAGCTTTTTTGGCGGCATCAGCAACCACGGCTTTGGGAAGAGATACTGATACGTAAGCACGGTATTTGCCGTTTTCCGCTCTTACTATACGCTCGCAGCACACGGTGGAGTTGGCGAGAGTCTGTATGGTAAGAGTCTGCAGACGGTCTTCGGTCTTTTGGTCAAGAGTATCGTTGGTGTCGGTGCGGTAACGTTTCACGAAGTTTTCCACAGCTATATTGAGTGTGGAAGAAATCTGTGCGCGGGCTGATGTAGTGGCTTTGTCTTTAGCCATCTGCATATCGGTGCTTTCAGCTATACCGTTGCCGTAGAAAGTGGTTTCATCAGTATAGTAGTTACATAGTTGGGTTATCTCCTGTTCACCTTTGTTGGTCTTGTTCTTTTTAGCGGCAGAACAGCATGTGAGGGCTGCTGTCATGGCTACGACGGTAAGGATAGAATAAAATTTCATAATCAAAATTGTTAAGGGTTAGAAATGGTAATGTATGGGTTAAAAATCTTCAGGGATAAAGTCGGCTTCAGTCTGCATGGAGTCTTCTTGAGTGGATTTGCTGCGACGCTCAAATTTTGCTTCTGCAAGTTTTCGGTCGAGCTGGCGGCACATGCTTTTTGCCATTTCACGCTGGGCATTGGTGCGTGCGGCGGTAAATGAAGCTGATTTTGGTGACAGTGAGCGGGCATCGTCAATGCTGACGCGTATCACCACCGGTTCTGAGGGTGCGTTGAGGTCCATTATGGTTACCAGACATGAGGTGAAGTATTCCGTCATATCGTATAGGTCGCCACGTACGTCACCGCCTTTTTTGAACGAAGTGCTGATGTGAATCTGCAGGTCGGCGTCACGTTTGTCGTCCACCCAGTCGAAATAATTCGTGGCGACGTAAGCTGATAGTGACCGCAGTAACGGTGATGAATTGTCATCATCCGTGGTAAGATAGGCTTTCAGATTGGTTTCCTCCATGTTAATGGGTACGTATAACGGTTGGATGGAAGCCAGTATGCGCTGTCCGAGTTGTTGAGTGGCAGGGGTGTCAAAGAGTGACGATACTTCCAGTTTTGCGCTTATCACGAGTTCGCGACGCTTGGGTTTGGCCGAGATGTCGCTGAGGGTTATTTCGGCTCTGCCTTCGTCACCTGTGCGTCCGTTGACGGTGATGTGTCCTTCGCCTTTTGAAAATTTTGCGGAAAGAGTTACCCCTTTTACCGGTCGACCGTCGGAAAGTACGCGTACGGTCAGAGGCACTACCTCGTGATTAAAGGGGGTGACGGTGACATTGAGCGGTGTAGGGTGGAATGTGAGTGTGCTGAACATGCCCGATAGAGAGTTGAGCAGCTCGGCGGCAATGTTTACCGTGTGACCGTCGGCAGTAGCTTCAAGCCGCTCATTGGCAAACGGTTCGATAGCTTTTATTCCGGTCACATACATTTCTACCGCGTCATGGAACCGTCCGGATAACTGGGCATTATGACCCTTTACCCAGTAATCGGCTGCCAATGTGGCAGCTTTCTTCAGTCGGTCGCGTTTCAACCGTTCATACTCCTCCTTGTTAAGACGGTATTGTACATAGTAGCGTTCGTTGTCAGCCCATGAGTCGGTCAGTTCATAGTTTTCAAGCCAAGCCTGTGATTCCGAGCGGATATTATTGATAAATTCTTCGGAATAACTGTCGTTTTCTTCAAGTCGGTTGAGCATCGATTGCTGCGCTATTTTTATCTCGATATCCGACATCATGTCGGCGAGAGCCTTTTCCTTGGCTTTTTCGCGATAATCCTTGGCATAGACCGATTCACTTCCTATACCTACATAATAACCCGTAACTGCGGGTTTCATGCGGGTCCATTCGGGAGCCGCCGGTTCTTCTTTTTTCCCTGCAGAAATATTCGCTGAGAAGAGCGATATTGTTATCAGGCATAGTATTTTACCTGTCAGTTTCATTGTACTGTGTGTGAAGTAAAGGGATAAACTAAAGTCAGTCAGATATGGTGATTCGCATGGTCAGACCATCGATTATTCGGGTGCATCCCACACCTTTGCTGCGGAGGAATCTTACAAGAGCATTGGCAAAGTCCGTTACTTCCACCGATTCCCCTTTTTTATTATGCGTGGGTATGAGTATGGTATCATATTGCATAAGCAGCGGAGTGGTTCCTGCCATTTTGGCTCCGCGGGCATTCTTCTTGATGTACTGGCGTATATAGTCACCGATGGTAAACATGTCATCGCCCACTTCCGAGTCAAGGTCAATGGTGGAATTGCCGTCCACGGTTACTACGAGTTTGGCACTTTGCGTCCCGCCCTTGCCGCCTGAGTCAGCGCTGCCGGTCATTGACTTGAATTTCTCATTGATTACACGCATGAAGTCATCGCCACACCGGTGGATGGCTGCTTTGCACAGACTCGATATGCCGTGACGGCTTTGAGCTGAGGCGTCTTTATTGGCAAGAATTTTGCCGTTTGCGGTGTACATGGCTTTAAGAAACAGGTCGACACGTTCTTCGCCTCCGCCCATTCTCGAACGTGTTCCGTCTACGGTAATGTATACGTCAGTACCTCCGGAGCGTATTAGCTGTGTTGCAAACGAATCGGCATTGTCCTGGGCAAACTGTCCGTCGCGTTCGCGTGACTCAAGCAGCCCTATGAAGTCAACTGTTTCATATCCATGCTCATCAAATAGATTCTGTATGGCGCTGATAGCCACTCGTATATGCGGAGCTCTGTCCAGTACCTCGCGGAATGTCTCACCGGCATTACGATACGGTACCACCATAATTGACGGCATTATTTCCGGAGCAACCTCCACGGCTACTTCCTTCTTTATTATACCTTCGTTTTCAAGAGCTTTGTCCCATGCGGCTTTATTGAGCGTAAGAGTGTAGACGGCTTCCTGCAGTCCGACGTCGTTGCGCTTGGCTTTTCTGATTTCTTTGACGTCGACAGCATATAGACCATATTTCATTTTGTTTTTATATACGCGACGGAAAAATTCATAATGCTTGTCACGGTCGCGCTCATTGATGAGTTCTTTGCCTGTGCCCACTCCCTCAATACCATAAAATATATATGCATCGAGTGCCGACAATATGGCTTTTTCCTGTAATTCTTTCTTATCGTTAGCCATGACGGTGACCCGCAGGGTGGGCCGCTCGTCGGAACCGCCGCTACGCATTATCTCACGTGAATATTCAAATTGAGCCAGCAGCGGATTGATGCATATCAGGCATAAAAAGGATATTAAACAAAGGCGTTTCATCTTTCAGGATAATAATAAGTGTATTTCAAGTCGTTATCAATCCTCACAGTTTGCAAGGATTGATAACGGCTCTGGCAATATGTAAAAGTCTGTGTAACTTGATGTATTATTTCTTGGTTTCGATAATCAGGTTGTTGGGAGTTTCGCTGTAAGCCTTGAATATTTCCTTGCCACCTTTTTTGATTTTAACCAATGATATATCTTCACCTTCCACGGCTTCACACTGAGCTTCACCGATTTCTTTGAAGCGTGTGCGGTTAGCCACGGTAGTCTTGAGTTTTACGGTGAATTTCTGACCTTTGACCATGCCGTCTTGTGAGCCAAGTGAAATGAAGGCAGTTTTGACATCATCACCTTTGACTTCATCCAGTTCAAGAATAGAACCCGTGGCGGGGAAGTTCTCTTCAATCCATTTTGGCAATTTTTTACCGGTCTTTGTCATATACATAGTGGCGTTTTTTAGCGCAATAGCTTGAGTATATGCTGTTTCTTCCTTAAATATATCTACTGGATTTAAGTCGCCAAAGAATCCTTTATTGCTGTCAACTATTACGCTGCTTTTTGTTGCACCGGTAGCGAGGTCTACAACTGTAAGGGTAACGGAAACGGGTGCTGTATAGGTTTTAGACACAGTGCCGTCATCATTTTTGGTAGTAGTGTAAGTGTAAACTATAGGATTTACTTTGCCATCTACGGCATATTTGGCAGTAGCACCATCAGCTCCGGTTGCTGCATCTAAGATGATAAAACGACCTTTGTCAGAAAAAGCCATTACTACGGCATCACGTACCATAGAGAGTTCGTCTTGAGATACATTGCTTGCACCGGTAAATTGATTAACTTGTACTGTTTCTTTTGCTGCAAAAGCGCTCATGGCGAAGACAAGCAGCACGGTCATTGTAAGGATTACCTTTTTCATTGTTGTGTAATGATTTGATTTATAGTCGATTACCCCCCCATATAATCGAGAGATAAAATAAAAGACGTGGGGAAGAATATCCGCTTCAGTCTGTTTTTCCAAACCCGGGCTCTCGCATAGCCCATCTCTTTTACAAACAAACACTTAGGAAATCCCCACGCCAACTATGCGATAAACCATTGACACGAATTGCCACTTATAGCGCATTTAAGTTGACGCTGTGGCAACCCGACTGAACCGGTTACGGCAGTCGACGAGAAATTTACCATAGCGAGTGTCCTTGAAAGAGATGAATTGGAATTTGCGAGATTCGGATTCGTCAAGGTACAAACGCGTCGGGTAAACGCCTTTTAATATGTATTCAGATATACGAAACCTGATATCGTGCACCTCCGTACACTCTACGTTTTCGCAATCTATCGGCAAAGATAAATTATTTTTACTAAAATAGCAACTATTGAATCTAAATCAATTGTCGGAGCTGATTTGGCTTTCTTGATTGAACTTAGCACGATGAGTGGTAATTGTCTTCATGTTGTTTTGTGCCCATTCTGTCAGGTTAAGAATTATGGGTACCAGAGACTTTCCCGTAGATGTAAGTGAATATTCTACTCTTGGAGGTATTTCCTGATAATAATTTCTCCTTACAAGTCCATCAGCTTCAAGAGCCCGAAGCGTATTTGATAGCACCCGGGCTGAAATATCGGGTATGAGACGGCGCAGTTCATTATAGCGTACCGGGGAGTTTTCATTAAGAACCAGTATAATTGCGTGTGACATCGCTTCATGGTATAGTTTGTCATATAGGTTTACTCGGAGGTGTATTTGGTCTTAAATCATTTGACCCAATTAAGGAAATTCCTTCAGGTGTCTATTTGACGGGATTTTATAGTAATTCACCTACTCAGCGACAAATAGATAGCATGATGTCGCTTATTGAAAAGTCGGATATTCATCCGGCTATAGCCCGTGTATTCCCTTTTGATAGAATATCTGAAGCACATGCTCTCGCAGAAAGTCGGGCTCAAATCGGTAAAATAGTTGTTATAGTGTGAAGGATTTTTTTTAGGATGGGATTATATAGAGGCGAGGATGTCGAGGGCATAAGAGCGTGAGGCATCTATTAGGGCAGGGACGTGGGCGTCGCTGTTGACAGGCATCAGCACTCCGGCATTTTTCAGTCGGCTCCAATGTCTGACAGCCGGAAACATCCTATGGTGTTCAGCCCAGGCTTTGGTGTTGATTTCTGCAGACTTTCCTGATTCGATTACGGCATCTATGAGTTCGTTGACCCTATCATTGTACCAGTGTTCGTCTTCGATACCGGGAGAATAATGTGATGCGTTGTGCACGATTTTATCCAAGTGTCCGATGATGTCGAATCCTCCGCGACTTACCATCTCTATGGAACGGTCATAAAATTTATTCACCACGTAGCGGATGTCGTCATGAAATTTCTCATGCATTTTACGCTGGAAGTTCTCAAAACGTCCGTCTATGTCAATCAGTTCACCTTCCTGAGAGGGAATGAAATGCACCGACCCTATAATGTAGTCAAGATTAAGGTCACGGAAATATTGATGTGACGGACCCCAGTCTGCTCCCAGATAGTCTACCTCCATCGAGGTATAAAACTTGATTTTATCCCCGTGGATGTCCTGCAGACGTTTTACTTCAGCCATGTACACCGGAACTTTATCGCGATGCATATTACATGGCGATATGATAGGTACGGGTGAGTGCGGTGAAAATCCATAGTGTGTGAATCCGCGACGTACAGCTTCGGCGGCGAATGCTTCCATCTGGGCTCGTCCGTCACAGAATTGGGTATGCGAGTGCAGATTATATAAAGTCTCGTTTCTGGTTATATGCTTAAGGTCAATCATCGTTGGCAGTTTGATGGACTGTAAGGCGGTTTTTATATTTAAGGAATATTGCCGCAAAAATAATGGCAACGGTCAGACCGATAAGAGTGGCAGCTGTTATGTCTACACCGAATCCTTCAGGTCGTGGCGCACACAGAATATACGATACGCAAACTATGGTCATGAACATGGCAGGCAGCATAGTGATAATCCAAGGTTTGGCATGCCGGGCAAGATATACGGTGACAGCCCATAGAGTGAATACCGACAGAGTCTGATTGCTCCATGCGAAATAGCGCCACAATACGGAAAAATCCATCATCATAAGTAGAGCCACGACTATAATCAGCGGTATTGTGACAAGTATCCGCCGGGTTATCTTGCTTTGACTTATGTGGAGGAAATCAGCTACCGTAAGGCGTGCGCTACGCAGAGCCGTGTCGCCGGTGGTGATAGGTGCGGCTATAACACCGAGTATGGCGAGGATACCTCCAAAAGTACCCAGCCATGAGAATGATACATCTTTTACAAGTGAACCGGCATCATGACCGTCCATGGTCATATAAGTGCTTAACTGTTCGTAACCGCCAGTGTATGTCACTGCTGCCGCAGCCCATATCAGAGCCACTATACCTTCAGCTACCATAGCACCGTAAAATACCGGGCGAGCCAGTTTCTCATTGGTCAGACAGCGTGCCATCATGGGCGATTGCGTGGCGTGAAATCCCGATATGGCTCCGCAAGCTATGCTTACAAACATCATCGGAAATATTGCGGCTGGAGCCGTTGACGGTCGCATCATCTCAGAGAAACTCACCGGAATTTCCACAGATGTGAAAATCAGCACACCGAGCAGACCTAAAGCCATAAAGAGCAACGCGAAGCCGAACAGCGGATAAATTTTTCCGATAAGTTTGTCGATAGGCAGTAGAGTGGCAAGTACATAATAGGCAAATATGGCTATCAGCCAGAATTTTCGGTCAAGATAGTCAGGTGTCATGGATGCCAATAGTCCGGCAGGAGTCGATACGAATACAGCAGTGACAAGTATCAGTAGCAGAACGGAGAAAATCACCATGGTACGGCGTACTCCGTTGCCGAGTTGTCCGCCTACTATTTCAGGAAGAGATGCCCCGCCTTGACGCAGCGATATCACGCCGGATGCGAAATCATGTACGGCGCCACCGAATATGGTGCCGAGTGCAATCCACAGGAATGCTGCCGGACCAAACATTATACCCATAATCGCACCGAATATTGGTCCGAGTCCGGCGATATTGAGAAATTGTATAAGAAATACCTTCCACACAGGCATCGGGTGAAAATCAATATCGTCACGTTTTGTGTATGCCGGTGTAGGATTGGATGCGCTGGTTTCTAATATCCGGTCTATGAACAAGCCGTAAAGAAAGTACCCCCCCACGAGTACTGCAAGAGCTATAAGGAAAGCTGTCATATCACACTTGATTACCGGTTAGGGAATTCGGCTTTGATGATATTATTGGATATATCGCGTATAAGCCGTTGTTGCTTGAGGAGCTCGTTTTCGAGTGTAAGTATTTCCGAACTAACATTCTTATCACCTGCAGCATATCGTTGACGCAGGCCGTTGAGGTCTGATTTTAATTGTGTCGTCTCGTCAATAATAGCAAGATAACGATGCATGGCTGCTACGGCATCTGGGCTGTGCAATTGACTTATAGACGTACATACGCTGCCATCCGGCAGCGCGAAATGAAAATCGCTTTTAGCTCCATCATTATGTGATGCTGTATTGTGATTTCGTTGTATTACAGATGGATATGTTTTGCCTTCCTGACGGGTAGAGGAGGCTATATCGGTAATTCTGGCTTTGTCGGTAAGCTCCGGGGTGTCAGCCGGGTAATTGATGCGTAACTCTGCAGGAGCAAAAACATAAATGGTCAGACTGTCAGGGATATTATTACGGTCGGTAGCCCACCATCCGGTTCCGTTAACCTCATCAATGGCGAGCATATAATCATCAGACGGTGAATTATACGGCATACCGATATTTTGCGGCTTCAGATAGTCCTTGCCCTCGCGGCGTGACATAAATATATCGTATCCGCCGAGTGATTCATCGTTGTCAGAAGCGAAATACAGCGTGATACCGTCAGGCATCAGAAATGGGAAAGCTGTATTGGCGTTATCAATCATGGATGAGGCTATATTGTATGGCTTTTCCCATGACCCGTCGACTAACCGTGAGGTGGTGTGCAATTTAAGCAGAGAGTCTTCCGGAGCAAGAATGGAGTAAATCATGGTGTTGCCTTTTTCGGTCACATACACCGGAGTTTCGTCAGCAGCCTTGAAATCCGGAGCTATGGATTCGGATTTCAATAAGGTTCCTGCAGCATGGGAGAGCTGGTACGTATTAAAGAAATCATGCTTGCTGACTACAATACTGTCAATGATTACAACCTGTTCGACACGGTCAAGCATCGCTGCGCCTATTTCGCTGCGCCGGCGTAGGTCCGCTTCATCGGGATATGATGTCTTGCCATCGCTTTTGTTGACCGATGCACGATATTCATCCAGCATCTGCACGGCTTCACTGAAGTTATAATTGTCAAAAGCAGTAATCGCCGCATCATATTTTTCCATCGGGTCAACTTTCTTTTTTGTTTTGGCACGGGCAGGAGCTGCTGAAAGCTGCATTGTGACGCTTACAGCCAGCATTACACACAGGAAGATGGAAACGGGTCGGTTCATACTGATTGGATTACGCTTTTACAAAAGTAGTCAATAAATCTTTTTGACAGGCAGGTATAGTGTTAAAATGCGTCAACACATATAGTTGCGGTTCTTAAGGTATGTCTATCAGTTTGTGGGTCTGCAGAGACAGACGCCACCATGGATGTGATTTGATGTAGGCAACCGTTTCGGCTGTATTGATGCCGGAGCATGGTTGAAGAAAATAATGGCGGGCTTCAGGCAGAGAGTCCTTTATGCTTTCTACGTCCTGGCTCTGATAGACTATTTTCAGCTCATCTATGCGGTTTATTTCCAATGGAGCTGTTTTAGGCGAGCATGTCACCCAGTCAATATTGCAGTCTATGCGTTTGCTTCCGTTGGTTTCCACGGTTATGAAGAATCCGGCGGAGTGCAAGGCGTCAATCAGATTATCATCCACCTGTAGCATCGGTTCGCCACCGGTAATTACTATGTGGCGGGTTGGGTAAGCGGTGAGAAGTGAGATAATTTGCTTTGTAGACATCAAAGTGAATGCCGAATGATTTGTGTCACAGAAGTCACACCGGCGGTTACATCCGCTGAAGCGGAGGAATACCGCTGCGGTACCGGTGAAATATCCTTCGCCCTGAAGCGAATAAAATATTTCGTTTACGGCGTATTTTTTATTCGTTCCAGTCAAGCTCATAAGCAGCTGTATTACCTTCACTTTCTCTTACTTCCACACGATAGCAGTTGGGAATCTGCTCGAGAATCCAGCGTGCAAGGTTTTCTGCGGTCGGGTTAAAGTCAAGGACTTCGTTGAAATTCTTATGGTCAAGGTATTCCTCTACTTTTTCTTTTATAATGGTAAAGTCCGTAACCATGCCGTTTCGGTCAAGTTCTTTTGACTTGCACATCACGGTTATAACCCAATTGTGACCATGAAGCTGGGAGCACTTGCTGTCATAGTCAAGTGTGAGTCGATGTGAACCGGCTATCTCTATACGTTTGGTAATGTAATACATCTGCTTGAAAATAAGTGGTTATTTGTTGACGGGTTTCAGTCCCATTTCAGCGGCAACAGAGAGCATGTATTCAAAAGCGGCATCATGGTCGTTAGGTATAATGCCGTCAAGTACCGCATCCTTGATTTTCGTTTTAATATCTCCTACAGCACGAGAAGGTGTCAGAGCGAAAACCTCCATAATTTCACTACCTAAGATTGGGGGAGCAAAGTTGCGAAGATGGTCACGTTCAGTCACGTCTTCCATTTTTCGGAGTACGTTTTCGAAATTTTGCAGGTGACGTTTTACTTTCTCCTGATTACGGGAAGTGATGTCGGCTCGGCACAATATCATCAGGTCCGGCAGGTCCTCGGCGGCTTCAGTAATCAGACGCCGGACAGCAGAGTCGGTAACTTCATCTTCTACAAGAGCTATAGGACGCATGTGGAGTTCAACCATCTTCGCTACATAACGCATCGGTTCGCCCATAGGCATTTTCAGCGCACGGAAAATCTTAGGTACCATCTTTGCACCTACAAAGTTATGGTTGTGGAATGACCAGCCCACTTTCTCATCCCATCGCTTGGTAACCGGTTTGGCGATATCGTGTAGGAGTGCCGCCCATCTGAGCCATAGATTGTCGGACTCCTGAGCTACGCTATCAAGTACGGCAAGGGTATGCTGGAAGTTATCTTTATGTCCGCGTCCCTTGATGATTTCCACTCCTTTCATCGCCTCAAGTTCCGGAAGGATAAGAGCCAGCAATCCGCAATCTGACAGCAGGCGGATTCCTATGGACGGTATTGGGGCGAGAAGTATCTTATTGAGCTCAGTGGCTATCCTTTCACGAGTGATTATCTCTATACGTGATGCATTTCGCGAAATTGCCTTGAATGTGACGGGCTCGATGGTGAATTGCAGCTGGGTGGCAAACCGTATGGCACGCATCATCCGCAGCGGGTCATCACTGAATGTTATGTCAGGGTCGAGAGGTGTGCGTATTATCCCGTCGCGTAAATCCTGCAAACCGTTGAATTTGTCAACAAGTGAGCCGAACCCGACGGCATTGACTTGTACAGCCATTGCATTTATGGTGAAATCACGACGTGATATGTCATCGTCAAGTGTACCTTCCTCTACTATTGGATTGCGCGAGTCGCTTTTGTATGATTCGCGACGGGTCGCTACAAATTCCAGTTCGAGTTCACCTCGTTTGACTTGAGCTGTGCCATAGGTCCGGAATATGCTTACATGTGCCCCTGATCCTAAGCGATGTGCCACCTCACGTGCTATATTGATGCCGCTGTCTTGTCCTACGCTTACGAAATCTATGTCTTTTGAATGACGTCCGAGCAGCAAATCACGTACGTAGCCACCTACAGCATAACAAGGATACCCGAGTGAATCAGCGGCATCTCCTACTATGTGAAACACGTGTGTGTCTATTTTGCTTAAATTATGCACCATGATTCTGATAGCTATGTCAGGGATATTATGTCCTCGGGCATTATCGTCAGGGGGATTAGTCCGTCGGTGGTTACGTGATAGGTGTTTTCTATTCCTACTGCTCCTACTCCCGGTATTACGAATTTTGGCTCTAAAGCTATGACATTGCCTTCGGTAAGTATGTCTCGGCTTCTCGGAGCTATTACAGGTAGTTCGTTTATTTCGATACCCACACCATGTCCTACGAATCCGGCTTTCTGTCTGTGTCCCATGAAATATTCATGTAATCCGGCATCTGTAGCAATCTCTTCAGCAAGTCCGTATAATTCTTTGGCTGCTTTTCCCGGTTTGCCTTCCCGGGCGAGGGCATGGCATATATCTATGGAGCACCGGTGGGCTTTCATGGCTGTATCAGAGAGAGTGCCCCCTATGGCAAACGTTCGCGTCATGTCAGTCATGTAGCCTGTGTAGTTGCCGTTTGCGTCCACCATTACACTCTCGCCTGCATGAATAATGCTGCCGTTGCATCCTACGGGTATCGATGGGTCAAGACCTTCGCCCCCCATGGCAAAATCATACGGGGTGGGAGTATCGGCATTGTCTCCTACGAGGATATTAGCCATATACAGTTCCATGGAATTTCCGCTTATGCGGAACAATCCGAGACAACCCTCAAGTCTTGACAAACGCTCCAATTCCACTTGAAGCTCAAGGTCGGTCATCCCTTCACGATATATATGTGGTACTTGCGAATAGACGTGGGCCTGTCTGATGCCGGACTCACGGATGAGACCGAGTTCGTATGGAGTCTTTACAGCACGGGCATGGCGCATTATGTCTGAGCCATTGGTAATGACTGTAGGATTAAATGCTTTGGTAAGACGCGTAATCTGGTCGTATGGAAGGACACTCGTTTCGAGTGCGAGTGTTTTTACTGGTGGTATGCCGTACTTTATAGAAATATCTTCCGGCTTGTGGATATAGTAGAGATAATCACCAGTCAGATGGTTGGGGCGTCGGATGAAGCAATTAATCGTACCGG
>CAMWPX010000001.1 GCA_947176205.1 uncultured Porphyromonadaceae bacterium | reverse complement strand
GGTATAAGGCTGGTTTTGATATAATAGGTGGTCTTGATATTTGGGAACCTGCCATCAAAACCTTTCAATTGAATCACCCTGATGCAAAAACATATAAAGGAGATATCAGAGACTTCAATGCGGCGGATATCAGAAAAGATTTGAAATTGGATAAGGGGGAGTTGGATTGTATGGTGGGCGGACCACCTTGTCAGGGATTTTCTAAAAATGTTCCTTCTGTATATCGATTTCTTGAAGATTCCCGCAATCAGTTATACAAAGATTATATTCGTTTTGTCGATGAATTTCTGCCGAAGATTGTTGTTATTGAAAATGTGGCAGAAATTTATAATGCTTTTAATGGAGAGATAAGAAGACAAATTGTTTTACATTTGGAAGAACTCGGGTATATGGTTGCAGTAAAAGTTTTATTTGCCCCAGATTACGGAGTTCCCCAAAGACGTTCCCGTTGTTTTTTCTTAGCAACTCGAAATGGTAAAAAACCTTATTTCCCAGAACCGACACATCAGAAAGCAAATGCCGAAAGTCTATTTAGTATAAACAAGACTTATGTTTCAGCTTGGGATGCTATATGTGATTTGCCTGAATTAGAGAATGGGGAAGGAGCTTTGGTTATGGAATATGATAAACCGGCAGTCAATGATTATCAGAGATTTATGAGGCGCGATTCCGGGTTGTTGCACGACCATATAACACGAGAATTGAAAGGTGTTCAGTTAGAGCGGATGCGTTCTCTTTCTGCGGGACAGGGAATCAAGGATCTTCCACCGGAAATAAGACCTAAAGGAGGATATAGTGGAGCATATGGGCGCCTTGATTTTGATAATGTGGCTCAGACTATTACTCGGTGGTGTTTTCATCCTGGTTCGGGTAGATATGGTCATCCAAAGAATGCTCGTTTGATAACAATAAGGGAAGCTGCCAGATTGCAATGTTTTACAGATGATTTTGTTTTTTCGGGGACTTATATAGAGAAAGCAGCTCAAATCGGTAATGCTGTTCCGTCGTTAATTATGTACACTATGGCTAATGTTATAAAAGACTTATTGGGAAATAACAAGTCTTTTCAACAGCATAAATTATTTTCATCTTCACTCAATTCTTTGTGTATCAAATCTATAAAATGATTTAAGCTCAAGCGGTGCAAGTCGATATTATAAATTTTAGATGATTGTTCAAATTTGAACCTCTCGAAGAATTGTGTTTGATTATGGTACCACTTGTATACGCAAAAGCCATCGGTTTTACGAATTCCTTTAAGCCCGGTCTTATCTGAATCAGACCACATCCATTCTAGTTCATCGGTATCATAAATTGCTATGTCTTCTTCTATGTAAGCAAATTTCGTACAAGCTTTATTTTTTAGAAGAATACATATTCGTTTATCCTTAACATTCTGTTTCTTGGCATCTTCATTAATTTTCAAGTGCCAATGTTTCAATAGCGCAGCTCCAATTATATTAGGGTCTGAATCAATATTCAGATTATTGAATCCTAAACTTTCAGCTTTTTTGAAAACATCTGCCCTTTGGATTACTATTTCAAATTCACTTCCAGGAGTCAATGACCATTGTAAAGCCTTTGCAGACCATCCGATGTTATTTTCAGAATCAGTAATGTCATATAATTTTTTACTTCTTGTATTTTTGAATGGGTCAATATATGGTATTTGCTTCATATAACAGAATATACTTTCCCAAATAAAGTCTTCTATACTGTCAATAATCGGAATGGACACAGCAGCTTTCAGTCCAGTCAATAGGCGATTCTCGTTTTCTTCGGTAAGATTATAGTGTTTTACGGTCATCATTAACTAATTTAATAAAATCATCAATTTCAATGTCTAAAGCAGTGGTAATCTTCAAAAGGGTTTTAACGGTGACGGATTTTAATCCTCGCTCTAATTGACTTATATAGGTTCTATGAAGATTAGAATCAAACGATAGGGTCTCTTGAGATATTTTGCGAGATTCTCTTATTTCCCGCAACATTTTAGCTATGGATTGGTCAATATCTTTCATATTACAAATGTAATGGAGTGAATACCATAGTACAACTGACTATAGTATTCAATATATAGTGCTGATTCTTAATGTTTACGATTGATGATGGCAAACTATGGATAATAAAGTATGCGATACAAGGGCGTTAGATGCTTTGTCGCGTTTTGTCGTTAATTTATGAGGGGGAAAAGGGGGGTGATTTGTGAAAAAATGAGTAAATTCGCAAATTGAATAAATATTACTTTATATGTCAGAAAAAAAGATAAAAGTCGGCATTACTCACGGCGACATCAACGGCATAGGCTATGAGGTTATACTCAAAGCTCTTGACGACAGCCGCATGCTCGAACTTTGTACCCCTATAATATATGGCTCGGCAAAGATAGCCGCCCATTATCTCAAGCAGGCTCAGCAGCCGTCGATATCCTTGTGCCAGATAGCAGCTGCAGATGCAGCCAGAGCTGACCAGATTAATATAATCAACGTGGTGGATGAATCGGTGCGTCCTACACCCGGAGTGTCATCGAAAGAAGCCGGTGAAGCCGCTTTCGCTGCGCTTGAGCGTGCTGTGGCTGACTTGCGTGCCGGTGACATCGATGTGCTCGTAACAGCTCCCATAAGCAAACATTCCATTCATGGCGAGCAGTTTCCGTTTCCGGGTCATACGGAATATCTGCAGGCATCGCTTGGTGAAAACGGTGACAATGCATTGATGGTATTATGCAATGATACTATCCGCGTGGCTCTTGTCACCATACATACTCCTATATCTTCGGTCGCTATGGGTGTAAGTAAGGATGCCGTGCTTGAAAAGTTGCGTCAGTTCAGTGACTCGCTTGAGCGGGACTTCTCTCTTCCTCATCCACGTATAGCGGTGCTCGCACTTAATCCCCATAGTGGTGAGGACGGACTTTTGGGTTCCGAGGAAACGGAGCAAATAATACCTGCCATCAAGGCGGCGCAGGAAGAAAAAATCAATTGTTTCGGTCCGTATGCCGCCGATGGATTTTTCGGTGCCGGACTTTACAACAGGTTTGACGGTATACTGGCTATGTATCATGACCAGGGACTTATTCCATTCAAGACTCTTGCTATGGATGCCGGAGTCAATTTTACCGCCGGGCTTCCTTTTGTCCGTACATCACCTGACCATGGCACCGGATACGATATAGCCGGTAAGTGGGAAGCATCGGAAGAATCGATGCGTAGCGCTATTTATAAGGCTATAGATATCTATCGCAGCCGTCGCCGGCATCACGAAGCTTACCGCAACCCGCTTGCCAAGCATTATGTGGAGCGTAATAAGAAAGACAATGTAGTGCTTGATCTGACTAAATCTGACGAGTGATGAATTATGCCATTATAGCTGCGGGCGAAGGCTCCCGACTTGTGCAGGAAGGAGTGGCGCTGCCAAAACCGTTGGTTCAGCTCTGCGGTCAGCCGATGATAAAGCGTCTGATAGATATTTTCCTCCAATGCAATGCCCAGTCACTTAGCGTTATAGTTAATGAGCAGATGACTCAGGTTCGTGAATATCTTGAATCACTCTCGTTTCCGGTGCCGTTTAATCTGGTGGTTAAGTCCACGCCAAGTTCCATGCATAGTTTTTATGAAGTGAGCAGAAAATTTGCCGCCGATGGGAAATTTGTACTCACTACGGTCGACACTATATTCCGTGCGGATGATTTTCGCCGTTATGTCGAAGCTTTTGAGTCCGATAGCTCAGCTGACGGTTATATGGGGGTGACGTCGTACATTGATGATGAAAAGCCTCTTTATATAGATGTCGATTCGCAGATGAAGATTACGGCGTTCCGTGACACACCATCAGGAAGTGACCGTTATATATCGGGCGGTATCTACGGACTTGATTCACGTGCCCTTGAAGTTCTCGCGCGGTGTGTAGAAGGCGGAGTGTCACGCATGCGTAACTATCAGCGTGCGTTGGTCGATGAAGGTCTTTCGCTACGAGCATATCCTTTTTCTAAGATAATAGATGTGGACCATGCAGCAGATATTCTTACTGCAGAGAAATTTATATTACAGAAATAATCAAATAACCTCCAAATAATCACCTTCCTATGGCTGATATAACTATAGCGGGAATAATGCGTGCCGGAGCGTTTTCGCCTAATCACATAGGCAATGACGCTGCTATTTTCAATCTTGTGGCTGATCATCTTCGCAAACGCGGTTGTGTGGTCAATATCTACAGCGAAGAGCAATTGATAGCCGGAGAAGTCCATGAGTCGGTGGTAATGAACATGTGTCGGGAGCAGCGGTCGATTATGCGTCTTCAGGCTATGGAAAATGCCGGTGTGCTTGTGATAAATTCAGGCTACGGTATCGAGAACTGTACGCGCGAGCGCATGACCCGAATATTGCTCGGAAGCAATATCCCTTATCCGGAAAGTCTGATTGTAGATACGGATCAAGCTATCCGGAAAGTGATGACCGATGCCGGATTTACGCAGTGCTGGATAAAACGTGGTGATTTCCACGCCATGCATAAAGAGGATGTAAGCTATGTGCGTCATGTCGAAGAGGCGCAGGAAGTGCTGCAGGAGTATTTTTTACGCGGAATCAAACGTGCTGTCATCAATCGTCATCTTCCCGGTGATTTGATTAAATTCTATGGTGTACAGGGTACACCCTTTTTCTATTGGTTTTATCCTTTTGACGAAGGTCACAGCAAGTATGGTCACGAAGCTATCAACGGTCATTCGCGTGGTATAGCGTTTGATAAGGTGCATCTTATGAAAATATGCCATGATGCCGCCGATGCACTTGATGTGAAAATTTACGGAGGTGACTGTATAGTATCGCCGGAAGGTGTAATCCGGATTATTGATTTTAACGATTGGCCCAGTTTCGCTCCATGCCGTGTGGAAGCCGCCCCGCATATAGCACGCTGTGTGCTTGCTGCCATCAAAGCCCATAAAGATAAATAATTAACTTCGTTTCTTTTACGACATGACGGTTGAAAATAATTCTATTCAAAATACTCCCGCTTCTGATTATCGTGCCTCGCTCAAATCACTTGATACCGAAGAAGGCATAGATTTGGCATTTTATCGTCCCATAGGTTATGCATGGGCGTGTGCCGCCAAACGCCTTGGGGTCACCCCCAATGCTATTACCATAGCTTCCATATTTCTGGGTATAGGAGCGGGTATAGCGTTCTATTATTCCAATATATGGATTAATGTAGCGGGCATGCTTCTCCTCATATGGGCTAATTCGTTTGACAGCGCCGACGGACAGCTCGCTCGCATGACGCATCAGTATTCGCGTATAGGGCGTATACTGGATGGTCTTAGCGGTGATGTGTGGTTTGCTACTATTTATATAGCCATCTGCATGCGTGAGAATGCGACGTCGGAGTTTTTCATGGTTCGCCCGTGGCTGATATGGCTTATAGCGGTTATTACCGGTATATGTCATGCCAAGCAGGCTGCTATGGCTGATTATTACCGTCAGTTTCATCTTTATTTCCTCAAAGGGCGTGACGGTAGCGAGCTTGAATCTTCAGCCAATCTGCGCCGACAGCTTGTCGAGTTGTCATGGTCACGTAATTTTTGGAAGAAACTTACTATGACTGTCTACACTAACTATACTATGAATCAGGAGAAAACTACTCCGGCTATGCAGGAATTGCGCGAAGAGCTTCATAGACGTTTTCCCTCCGGGGAGATACCCGTGGATTTCCGTGAAGCATTCCGCAGGCAGAGTCTACCGTTGATGAAATTCACCAATATCCTGTCGTTTAACTGGCGTACAATAGCTCTGTTTACTTCGCTATTTCTGTGTATGCCGTGGCTGTATTTCGCCTTTGAGCTCACGGTACTCAATACTCTTCTGATTTATATGGTTGTGCGCCACGAACGCATCTGTAAGCGGTTTACTAAAGAATTACGTGATGGCAGATATTAAAGGTATTATTTTCGATTACGGCGGTACCATAGATAGCCGTGGAGTGCATTGGAGCGAGATAATCTGGGATGGCTATCAAGCTGCCGGGGTACCGGTGGAGAAACAGATATTTCGTGATGCGTACGTGTATGCCGAGCGTGAGCTTGCACGCCATCCGCATATTCTTCCTCACCATAATTTTCATGATCTCCTGTTGATAAAGATGCGTATCGAACTCGGTTTTCTTGTCGATGCCGGTGTGGTAACTGCAGATAGTGCAGGGGGATATGCCTCGGAAGTGGCTGATTACTGTTATCAGGCGGCTCGGATGAGTGTGGAAGAAGCCCGACCTGTAATCGAGACTCTTTATCAACACTATCCGTTGGTGCTTGTGTCTAATTTTTATGGCAATGTCGGTGCTGTGCTTGCTGATTTTAATCTTCAGCATTATTTCCGTGAGGTGATAGAGAGTGCTGTGGTAGGTGTGCGTAAGCCCGACCCCGAAATATTCCGTATGGGAGTCAAGGCATTGGGATTACCCGCCGGACAGGTGCTTGTGATAGGCGACAGCTATAAGAAGGATATACTGCCGGCACAGAGCATAGGATGTCAGGTGGCATGGTTAAAAGGAAAGGGCTGGACTGCCGAGGAGGATGCTGTGATTCATCCATCAGCCATTACTCAACTCTCTCAGGTGCTTGATGTGGCATTATGATTAGTTAACCAAACGTTAAATAGTTTTGATGTTTATTAACCCATTTGTGGTAAATACGGCATTAAATTATGCTCGGTTAACAAATATAATAAAATATTAAAGTAAAAAAATTTTGCATTTGGAAAATTAGGTGTACTTTTACGTGCACAATGTAATGAAGTGTGTCAGTGTGTAGTTTTATGCGCTGACTTTAGTATCGAAAAACAGTTAATATCACATTTTATTCTCTTTCGTTGATTATGAAAGCCTCAAATGTAAAACCCGCTGATGGCAAGCTCGGAGTCCTCGTGGTAGGTCTCGGTGCTGTTACATCTACATTTATGACCGGTGTCCTCATGGCTCGCAAGAATCTTGCAAAGCCTGTTGGTTCTATGACCCAATATGACAAGATTCGCGTGGGTAAAGGTGCTGACAAGAAATATCTTAAATATGAAGATATTGTGCCTATTGCCAAACTTGATGATATCGTGTTCGGTGCATGGGACGTGTATCCTGCCAATGCATATGAAAGCGCCATCAACGCTGAAGTTCTTAAAGAAAAAGATATCAATCCCGTAAAGGATGAGCTTGAAGCTATCAAGCCCATGAAAGCCGCATTTGACCACAATTATGCAAAGCGCCTTGACGGTGATAATGTAATGGTGGGCAAAACCCGTTGGGAAATGGTGGAACAGCTTCGCGAGGATATCCGTAACTTCAAGAAAGAGTATGGTGTGGATCGCGTGGTTGTGCTTTGGGCTGCTTCTACTGAGGTTTATGTACCGGTGGATGAAAACGTACATGGTACGCTCGCTGATTTGGAAAAGGCTATGAAAGCCGACGACAAAGAGCATATCGCACCCTCAATGTGTTACGCTTACGCTGCATTGAGCGAAGGTGCTCCCTTCATTATGGGCGCCCCCAATACTACAGTTGACATTCCTGCTATGTGGGAACTCAGCGAAAAGACCGGAATGCCTATCGCAGGTAAGGACTTCAAGACCGGTCAGACACTTGTAAAATCAGGTTTCGCCCCCATAATCGGTACTCGTTGTCTTGGTCTGAGCGGTTGGTTCTCAACCAATATCCTCGGAAACCGTGACGGTCTTGTACTTGACGAGCCCGCTAACTTCCGTACAAAAGAAGTGTCAAAACTTTCTACACTCGAGTCAATCCTCGTACCGGAAGAGCAGCCTGATTTATACACCGATTACTACCACAAGGTGCGTATCAACTATTATCCCCCACGCAACGACAATAAAGAAGGCTGGGATAACATCGATATTTTCGGCTGGATGGGTTACCCGATGCAGATTAAGATTAACTTCCTCTGCCGCGATTCTATCCTTGCAGCTCCTTTGTGCCTTGACCTCGTATTGCTCAGCGACCTTGCAGCACGTGCCGGTCGTCATGGCATACAGCGCTTCCTGAGCTTCTTCCTCAAGAGCCCGATGCATGACTATACCAAGGGTGAAGTTCCAGTAAATCATCTGTTCCAGCAGTATGTGATGCTCAAAAACGCTATTCGTGAGATGGGCGGCTATGAGGCTGATGAAGAAATCGACTAATCTGATTTGATAAGAAGATACCTCCCTTTCAACTAAATTCAACTCCCGGCGGTGTGACCTCATGGTTGCACCGCTTTTGTTTATATAATGAAAATGTCGGTAAGTATATAGTTAGTCCTGTATCTTACTTATTACTGCGGGCAGGAGTCTTGGAGCGTTTGATTACCGGGATGCCAAGAAAACCGCGCTGAAGCTCAAACATCAGGGTATCACCTATATGTGTGTATTTGTATTCCTTGAGCGGCAGTAACACGGCTTTTTCTTTTCCGTTTTCGAATCTTACATTTACGTAGTGGACTTTGTAGGGGCTTCCCTGCACATAGTGTCCTCTGCCCACTCTGCGGGTATGGTGATGGGTTTCCGTATATCGGCTTTCCACTACTACCGGCTGCATTTGTGTACTTGATTTATCGGAAAGAAAATAATTGAGCGAATAAAAAATTGCGGCTATAGCTCCGGTAACGGCTATTACATGGCACGCAGTATTTATCCAGCGGTTGGTGTATCCTGTAAGGCGGCTCCACGCATGCAGACAGCGGTCAGCGGTCACTACGGCAATCGCAAGCGAGAGCATTACCGGTATCCATGGTGTGATTAGCGTGTCGTCTTGCAGTACAAGCACCATACCGTAAGCAAATATAGTGATGATAGCAAAAAGTCCGGCTATGAGGGCACGTAGTATGTGGTGAGAGTTGGTGTCGCTCATGATTTGTGGGATGTCAGAAAAGAGTCAGTTGTGTATCGATAAGGCGGAAACTCATCCGGTGGAGCGGAGATGGTCCGTGGATTTCTATACCCGTGCGGTGTGCACGGGTAGGGTAGCCTTTGTTTACGTCCCAGCCATAATGTGGATATTGGGCGTGGGCATTTACCATGTATTCGTCGCGATGAGTCTTGGCGAGAATCGATGCTGCCGCTATATTTCCGAATCGGCCGTCGCCTTTTACGAAGGTGGTGTACGGGATATCCTTGTACGGCTTGAAACGGTTGCCATCGACTATAATGGCTTGAGGAGGTGTATTTAGGGCATCAAGAGCGCGATGCATTGCAAGTATAGATGCGTTGAGTATATTGATGCGGTCTATTTCCGTGTTGTCGACAATGCCTACAGCCCATGCTACAGCTTCTGATTCGATGATTCGGCGCAGTTCATTGCGGCGTGATTCACTTATTTGTTTTGAGTCGTTAAGCCACTTATGGGTGAATCCGTGGGGGAGTATGACGGCTGCGGCAAATACCGGACCGGCGAGACAACCTCTGCCGGCTTCATCGCACCCTGCTTCTATTATCGTCGTATCGAAGCAATCGGGTAGCGGCGAATGTAGCTTGGTCATTGCAATAAGTGTGATTGGAATTTATTCACGGAATCCGTAGCCGAAGCCCTGGCGGTTGACAATACAATTGCCGTATTTGCCGAGCTTTTTACGAAGACGTGATATGTTGGTGTCAACGGCACGGTCTGAAACACCTGTTTCGTCTTCCCATGCTTCACGCTGAATATCGGCGCGAGTATGATATGTGTTTCTGTTTCTCAGGAACATGGCCAGAATGAGATATTCTATGCGGGTAAGCGAGAGCTGTTCACCGGCTATGCTTGCTGTACCGGCTCCGAGGTCGACCACCAAATCATTGTAGCGCAGTTCGGTTACCGCCCGGCGTGCTGACATCATGCGACGTCGGCGTAATACCGAGCGCACACGGGCTATCAGCTCGCGTGATGAAAATGGCTTTGCCATGTAATCATCGGCTCCCGCATCAAGACCATCGACTATGTCATCTTCCGATGAATGCTTGGAAGCTATGATTACAGGTATATTGTATGTGTCATGGTCATGACGGAGTTTGCGGGTGAAATCCAGCCCGGTAAACTTTTCGTCCATCATGTCGATGATAATCAGGTTAAAATGTGTCAGATCAAGAGCAAAGGCTTCTTCGGCAGACTTAACCTCAACGCTTTTGAATCCCTCACCCTCGAATTTGATGTGAAGAAGTTCGCTAAGCATCGTGTCGGTGTCGATAATCAGCAGTTGCCCTGCTGATTGCGCTCCGTTGTTATTAGTCTGGTTGTCTGGCATTAAGATAGGGTTGTATCGTTGACAAGAAAATGTGAATGAGGATGGAGGGTATTATGACCCTTATCCTCATACAAATTTATAGATAAAAAAGGATACCTTACAAAAGATGTTTTACTCTGTGGCTGCTTTGTGACCAAATTTTAATAAAAGCGGTCATAAAAGGGCTTAATCAGGCACCGTGCGAATCTGATCTTTGATGGCGTCCACCACATTTATGATGTAGTCACCTGTTTTTTCTATGTCAGATACGAGATCCATGTAATATATACCCGCCTGATATTCGTAATGATGATTATTGATGTTTTCGATATTGGCGGTGCGGAGCTGATTGCGATAGTTGTTTATCTCGCGTTCCATGTTGTAAGAGCGGATGATATCGGCTTCCTGTGCATGCTCTATGTCATTAAGCAGCACAAGCATCTGTTCCATGGCTTTCTTGACGTAACCGAACATGACGTCGATATTGGTGTATATCTCATCGGTAAACTTCGACCCGCTCTGATTGCGGCGCACGAGTATTTTTCCGGCTCCGAGACAGCCATCGGCTATGCTCTCAATCTCACTTACTATTCGGAGCATGCCGGCTATACGGTGTTTACTTTGATTTGACAGTCGACCTTCGGAACAACGGTTGAGATAATGGGCGATTTCTATCTCCATACGGTCAGATATATCTTCATATTTCTCAAGCCGCGAATAAAGGTGATTGAATTCTTCGGAGTCCGATTTGGTGTGTACAAGTTCCTGTGCCATATCTATCATGCGTGCCACGCGTTCGCCGTACACGGCTATTTCTTTTTCTGCCTGGGCTATGTTGAGCTCGGAGGCATTAAGAAGACCGCGCGAGATAAATTTGAGCTGGAATTCCTCATCCTGTTTGTGTTTGGCCGGTATGAGACGTTCCACAATCTTGACATATACGTTGGTGAACCATATCATTATGAAAAGATTGATAAGATTGAATACGGTGTGGAATACCGACAGTCCTATCGACACGCTCTGCTGCATGCGGTCGATATCAAGTTGCATGGCGGATACTTTGTCATACAGCGGGTGTGTGCTTGGCAAGGAGTTGTTAAATAGTAGGTTGTAGGCGTCGGGGTCATGTGTTTGTATGTAATGCACGTAGCCGGACAGTGCTTCGGGGTCACCTTGACCAAGCCATTGTGTTATGTCGACATTGAGGTGCACGAATGGGAAAAATACAGCAAGTACCCAAAGACTGCCGAACAGATTGAAGAGCAGGTGTCCCATGGCGGTGCGTTTTGCCGCTGTATTACCGCTAAGAGACGCAAGGATAGGGGTTACCGTAGTACCGATATTAGAACCTAAAACCAGCGCACACGACAGTTCAAATCCAATCCAGCCCTTGCTGCACATAATCAATGTGATGGCGAATGTGGCTGCCGATGACTGTATAATCATGGTAAGTACCAGTCCAACCAGTGCGAATATCAGTACGGAACCGAAGCCTAAGTTTGTATATTGTTGCAGGAAGGCAAACATTTCGGGGTTGCTTTGCAAATCAGGCACATACTTGCTGATAAGGTCAAGCGACATGAACAGAAACGAGAATCCTACCAAGAACTCACCGATGGATTTAGTGCGGCTTTTCTTAGAGAAAAGAAGCGGTATGGCTATGGTAAACAGCGGGAGTACGAACGCCGACATATTGACTTTGAAGCCAAATAGCGATATAACCCAAGCTGTAAAGGTGGTGCCCACATTGGCACCCATGATTACAGCCATTGACTGAGCCAGAGTCATCAGACCGGCGTTGACGAAACTTACCACCATCACTGTCGATGCCGATGAACTCTGAATGAGCGCTGTTATGGCAAAACCGGTAAGTGTGCCGGTAAAGCGATTGCGTGTCATGGCTGAGAGGATATTACGCAGACGGTCACCCGCCGCTTTCTGTAATCCTTCACTCATTACTTTCATACCGTAGAGAAACAACCCTACGGAGCCAAGCAAACACAATAAATCTAAAAATCCGTAATCCATGGAGACGGTGATGAAGTTAAGAAATGTTTATCCTTTTTGGATTTGTTTACAAAAGTACGATATATTATTTATCCTGCAAATTTTAATCGGGGTCTATGAAACATTACTGTTAATCCGGGTCACTTTCATAAATGTGTATAAAAATAGCGATGCGGCGCACAGCAGCGATACCGAAAAACTCAGAACAATTCCGTAAATGCCGCCGTTAAATGTCACAGCCATAAGATATGTGGCGGGAACACCTATTATTCCGTAGCTCACTATGGCTATCCATAGCATGGGCATAACATGCGATGAGCCACGAAGTGCGCCGGCGAAATTAATCTGAGTGGCATCGGCATACTGATACAGCACGAGTGGGACTAATACTGACAGAGCCATAGCGGTCACCCGCTGGTCAGATGTGAACAGCATCAGCAGATACTGTCCCGCGAATATGAACAGCAGTGATGACAGGGTAGCCATGCATAGCAGCACTTTGAAGCCGGCGAATGCTCCGCGGCGCATCATCGCGCAGTCATTAAGACCGTTAGCGTTGGCTACCACTATCGATGTCGCCGAGCCCATGCAGTAATATGTGCAGAATCCAAGTGTGCCCAGTATTACGATAACTTGATAGGCAGCCAGTTCTACTGTACCGAACCATCCGGCAACCACTCCGGCAAATGAGAACGCTCCGGCTTCAAAAGCCATCTGCACAGCTACCGGAAGCGATGTCCGCCATACCAGACCGAGTGATTTACGGTTGACATATGCGTCGGTGAATCCATGACGATAAACCCTGTATTCTTTTTTCAGGAAAAATATTCCGGCTATGGCAATGGCACACAGAGAGCGGGCAATCAATGTGGCTATTCCGGCTCCGTTGAGTCCTAATTCTGGGCAACCCAAGTGACCTTCAATAAGCAGGTAATTGCCTAAAATATTCACAATATTACCACTGAGAATAATCCACATAGGCATACCTGTCCGACCGATGGCGTATGCCCACTGTGAAAAGGCGTTGAATATCACCACCGGAATAATTCCGAGGAGATAAATCAAAAAATATGACCGGATAAGCGGGAGTAGTTCGGGCGGCTGATTCATGTAGCCTATGCAGCAGTAGGCTATAGTCATCAAGACGATTACCAATAATCCGAACATGACGTTGGCTGCCAATGCACTACGCATCAGTGAGCCTATGCCGCTCAATTTATTCTGTGGATAAAGCGCACCCACCAGAGGGGTAATACCGAAGGAGAACCCCATGGCCGAGAGAATAACGAGGTTGAAAAAATTATTTACAAACGAAGCCGAAGCCAAGGCATCGGTATGATAATGCCCAACCATAGCGGTATCGGCAAATCCGACTGCTATCGTTCCTATCTGACCGATGAGAATGGGTGTCCCAAGTCGTAATATCTTGGCGGTAAGCCCCATTGTGTGGCGTGAGCGTTAATACTGCTCTGAAGCGTTGGGGAAGTCTACAGCTTTAACATCGGTTACGTATTGACCGAGTGCCTGCTCCATGACATCAGCGAGTGATGCATAGTGACGTACGAATTTTGGTGAGAAACCGCGGTTCATGCCCAGCATGTCCTGCACTACGAGTATCTGACCATCGACATTGTTTCCTGCACCGATACCGATTACCGGTACCGATACCGATGATGTTACTTTGGCAGCGAGAGCCGACGGAATTTTTTCAAGTACTATAGCGAAGCATCCGGCTTCGTCAAGCATGCGTGCATCGCTTATCAGACGCTCTGCTTCTGCCTCTTCTTTGGCACGAACTCCATAGCCACCGAATTTATTGATGGACTGGGGTGTGAGCCCAAGATGTCCGCATACGGGTATACCCGCTGACAGAATGCATTTTATAGAATCAAGAATTTCCTCACCGCCTTCCAGTTTCACACCTGCGGCACCTGTTTCTTTCATGATTCTTACGGCTGATGCCAGGGCGATTTCCGGATTGCCCTGATAGTATCCGAAAGGCAGGTCAACGATAACCATGGCACGTCGGGCTCCGCGTACGGTGCCTTTGGCAAATGTTATCATGTCATCGAGTGTTATAGGTAGGGTAGTGTCATAGCCCATCATTACGTTTGCGGCTGAGTCACCAACCAGAATAAGGTCTATACCGGCGGCATCAACAATTGATGACATGGTGAAATCATATGAGGTGAGGCAAGCGATTTTTTCGCCATTATGCTTCATTTCAAGCAAGCGGGCTGTAGTTACCTTGGGTTTGGCAGATTCGTTGTAAGTTGACATATAGGTTTGTTATTATAAATCCGACGCAAAGTTAAAAACAATATTTTATAGATAAAATAGGAAAATAGGAAGTTAATGATTATCTTAGCACCCGTTATACATCATCAGATTTTTACTCATGGGAAATACCAATAGATATTGTGTGATAATGTGCGGCGGCATAGGAAGCCGTTTCTGGCCTTATAGCCGTGTCGACAAGCCTAAACAGTTTATCGACTTCTTAGGTACGGGGCGCACACTGCTTCAGATGTGCTTTGACCGCATGATGCCCATCGTAGGGGTAGACCATATTCTTGTGGTGACCAACGGTCGTTATAAGGCTATTGTCGAGGAGCAGCTGCCCGAAATACCGTCTACCAATATACTTACTGAACCTGACCGCAGAAATACAGCTCCGTGCATAGCGTGGGCCGCGTATCATATAGCAGCTACAGACCCGGGGTCATCTATGATTGTGACTCCGAGCGACCATCTCATCACGCGTGAACGAGTGTTTGACGAGTGCGTGGCAAAAGGATTTGAGTTTGTGGAAAATCATGATGCATTGCTCACGCTCGGTATCACACCCACACGTCCCGAGACGGGTTACGGCTATATACAGGTGGACAACGAAGAAATTTCCGGCATATTAAAGGTGAAAACGTTTACCGAGAAACCGGACCGGGACTTGGCTCAGGTATTTGTTGATTCAGGCGAATTTTTCTGGAATGCCGGTATCTTCTTGTGGAAAACGAGCACTATCATCGATGCTATCCACCGCTACATGCCTGACCTCGCCGCAGTGTTTGATATGGGACGCGGTGAATTCGGTACGGCGCAGGAACAGGAGTTCGTTGACCGTAACTTTCCGATGTGTCCGTCGATATCCATAGATTTCGGTCTGATGGAAAAGGCTGACAATGTGTATGTGGAGTGTGCGGATTTCGGATGGAGCGACCTCGGGACATGGGGTTCGCTTTATGAAAATTCTCCCAAGAATATCAGCGGAAATGTGACTCAGAACTGCAATGTGGTGGCTTATAATTCCTCCGGCAATATATTTATGGCACCCAAGGATAAACTCGTGGTGGTGTCAGGTATCAAAGACTGTATAGTGGCTGATGCCGGTGATGTCCTTATGATTTGTCCCAAGGACGAAGAGCAGAAAATACGCCAGATGGTGCATGAAGTTCAGCTACGTTTCGATGACAGATACATTTGATGGTTTCTTGTCAAATATCAGATGTATCCGCGTGTAAGTTAGGAGTGTACCTCAATTACTCTTATTTCTGAGTAATTCTGGTGCCGTCGGTAGTGACCGTAAGTGTGAGCGGAGCCGAGATGATAAGAGGCAGATTTTTTTCGTCGTGACCTACCGGTATGCCGTAAGCCACAGGAAAGTCATAGCCGCTTACGGCTTTGGCTATCATGGATTCCATGGATTCGTGGTTGACATCGGGACGGTAGTCGGTAAATTCTCCCACTATCAGTCCGCCAAGTCTTTCCATAATGCCGCTCATCCGCAGTTGATACAGTATTCGCTCTATCTTGTAGACCGGTTCGGCGATATCTTCTATCAGCAGTATTGAGCCAGGTTGAATAGCGTCATACGGAGTGCCGATAAGGTTGGCTATCACCGAAAGATTACCGCCGCAGAGCGCACCTGTGGCAGAGCCTTTGCGGTTGAGGCGGTGTGATTCAAATGTATAGTCTACGCCTTGTCCGGTAAGTACGTTTACCAAAGCCTTGAAGTCGGGGTTGTCACCATGTCTGGCGCTGATATGTTTAGCCATCGGACCATGCACGCTCGCTATTCCTTGACTTGAAAGCAGCGAGTGTAGAGCCGATATGTCACTGAATCCCACCAGCCATTTGGGGTGAGCACGCAGGGCGAGGGCATCAATGCTGTCAAGCAGATGAACCGCGCCGTATCCTCCGCGTGTGCAGATTATGGCTTTTGTCGATTCGTCAAGCCATGCCTGACGGAAGTCAGAGAGGCGTTCGTCGGCAGTACCGCTGAATGTGCCGCTGCTACCCATGGCGTGGGGAGTAAGATACGGTTTCCAACCTTGTGCCTCAAGTACTTTCATGGCTTCTGTTACATTAGCGTCTTTGGCTCGTCCGGCTGGTGAGATTAATGCTATGCGTGCACCCGTGGTGAGTGGCGGCGGTATTATGAGATTGTTTTGTCGGTTCATGGCTGACTGCGGATATGAGGTTAAGGCGCAGCACAATATCGTGCATGCGATTATAATCATACGTAATGACGAGTGTAGCATATACAATGATGGGTGGGGTTTCTATCAGTTGACTTGCACGTGTATACCTGTGGCTTCATTAATACGTGAGGCTATCGAGCGGAGGTGCTCCAAATCTATTTTTACAAGATTTGTAGCGGGAGTGCGGCGGTCAATGGAGTAAAGCATGACCTTACGTGGTTTTATGCGGCGATATGCGGCAATCAGAGCATCAATCTCCTCATCCGTAGTATTATCAACTTTGTTACCCTCATATTCTCCTTTGAGAATCATGGTCTGAATTATACATTGTTGTCCGAAATCAGCTAATTGTCCTATGACACGCTCGGCGGTAAAAGCCGGATTTACCGGACGGTCAAGTATTTTTATGGTGGCGTCTACAGCTGAGTCGAGTTTGAGGATATTGTTGTCAATACGTCTGAGGGCGGCACATACGTCGGGTCGGTCCAGTCGGGTGGAATTGGAGAGTACGCTTACTTCTACAGCCGGGAAATAGGTGTCGCGCAGCTCAAGCGTGTCATTTATAATGCCTTCGAAGTCAGGATGCATGGTGGGTTCACCGTTGCCGGAGAATGTGATTACATCAAGTGGTTCACCTGCTTGCTTCATGGAGCGCAGTTTGTCTTCAAGCAGGCGTTTTACTTCATGGCGCGGAGGAAGCCCCGCTTTACCCGGACCTTGTGCGTTGAACCCTGCCTCGCAGTATAAGCAGTCAAAAGAGCATACTTTCCCATCGGCAGGTGAAAGATTTACACCAAGTGAGGTGCCGAGCCGGCGTGAGTGAATCGGTCCGAATATCGTTTCGTGGAATAACACTGTCTGCATAATCGGAGCTTATTTACGGGTTACGTTGACTTTAACAGTGGGAGGGAGAGTCCCGTTGCGTTCATCCACCGCTTCTGTCACCTCGTGAGCCAGATGCATGAATGCGTGAGCCGTGATGGTGTCTTTAGCCGCTATCGGTTCGCCGGAGTCGCCGCCGTCGCATATCGAGCCTACCACTGGAATCTGTGCCAGCAGTTTTACACCAAGTTCATCGGCAAGCCGTACAGCCCCCTCTTTGCCGAATATGTAATATCGTTCATCAGGGTGAGCTTCGGGTATGAACCATGCCATGTTTTCTACAAGACCAAGCACAGGCACATTGATTTTCTCACCCATGAACATGGCTATACCTTTGCGGGCATCTGCAAGCGCGACTTCCTGCGGTGTGCTTACCACCACCACTCCTGTGATGGCGAGTGTCTGCACGAGAGTCAGGTGGATGTCACTTGTACCCGGGGGCATATCTATCAGGAAATAATCCAGTTCGCCCCAGTCAGCATCTTCTATCAGCTGGCGCAAAGCGTTTGATGCCATGCTTCCGCGCCATAGTACAGGAGCGTTTTTGTCTACTAAGAAACCAATTGAAAGTACTTTCACACCATAGCGTTCGGCTGGTATGATTAACTCTTTGCCGTCCACTTCGTGCATATACAAGGTCTCATCTTCCAGCCCGAACATTTTGGGTACCGACGGACCGAATATATCGGCATCGAGCAGACCTACTTTATAACCTTCGCGTGCGAGCGCCACGGCAAGATTGCTTGCTACGGTGCTTTTGCCCACTCCGCCTTTGCCTGACGATATGCCCACGATGTTTTTAACTCCGGGGAGTATAGGACGTTGGGGTGCCGCAGCAGGTTGTGGAGTCGAAGCCGTAACCGTGACCTCAACATCGGGTGATATATGGGTGTGGACAGCGGTTTCAGCCGCTTTGAGAATCGATTTCATGAACGGGTCGGTACTTTTGGGGAATATCAGCGAGAAGCTGACTTTGAGTCCGTCTATACGGATGTCGTCAGCCACCATGCCGAGCTCCACTATATTTTTGCCGTTGCCCGGATAGCGTACTGTGCTCAGTGCATCAAGTATCAGTTGGGGATATAGTTTTATCATTAGTCGTCAGGTTGTGATTTAGGTGTTATTTTCGGGTTGCATAGCTGCGGACACTGGAGCTCGCCACGTGAGAAACTGCGGTAAGTGTCAAACTCTATTTCCACTTCCGGTTCTTTAAGAGCCGGCGTCGGATTCAGACCGAAAGAGATGTATTTGATGGTAAGTCCGCGGTCAAGCCACTGCTGTTCGTAGAATGTGCGTATGCCCAGTATGCGGTTGTCATATTTGCCGTCATAGAGATTGTCCGTACAAACATCGGGCTTGATGCCGTTTTCCTCAAGCAGATATCGGGTGTAGGTGTACAAAAACGGACTGTCGGTCTTCAGGTTGACGATACCTCCGGGCACGAGTACATGACGGTACAGTTCGAGAAAACGTGTCGACGTAAGTCTCCGGCGGGCTTTTTTCATCTGTGGGTCGGGGAACGTTATCCATATTTCAGCCACTTCGCCCGGAGCGAAAAAGTGAGTAAGCAGTTCGATGTCAGTGCGTAGAAAAGCCACATTTGACATCTTACGGTCAAGAGCCTGTTTTGCTCCCGTGTACATTCGGGCGCCCTTTATGTCTATTCCTATGTAATTACGGTCAGGAAATTCATTGGCGAGTCCTACGGTATATTCTCCTTTACCGCAGCCGAGTTCGAGCACTATAGGATTATCGTTATGGAAAAAGTCAGCGTGCCATCGTCCTTTCAGCGGAAACTGTTCGCGCTGTAGCACAGCCCACGGATATTGCAGCACAAAAGGTATCTGCTGCATCTCTCCGAATTTCTTTAATTTATTTTTACCCATACGCCTTATTGCATTAATACTGCAAATATAGCCATATTTTCCCAAAATTATCGGCTTGCAGCCATTTGTGATGATAAGATAAGATGCTTGGTGAAAAATTTTTGTAATTTTGCGGTGAACTGATAATTAACGATATGCAGGAAACGGATAAAAAGAAGAAAGTACTGGTGGTAGGTGCCGGTGGTTTTATAGGTGGATTTATAGCCGCCGAATCGTTACGTCGCGGATATGATACGTGGGTGGCTGTGCGCGAGTCTACGTCGCGCCGTTATCTTACCGACGGGCGTCTGCACTTCGTGGTACTTGATTATGATAATGCCGAATCTATGGCTGCCACTCTGCGTGAGTCAATGCCTGAGGGTGAGCGCTGGGATTACATCGTGTATAATCTCGGAGCTACGAAGTGTGTTAATTTCGCTGATTTTAACCGCATCAATTATCTGACTCTCCGTAATTTTGTGGAAGCGCTTCGGCTGTCAGGGCTGTTGCCTGCCCAGCGGTTGCTCTACATGAGCAGTCTGAGTGCGTTGGGTCCGGGCGATGAACGCGGTTACACACCTATGGACTCGGGTATGATACCTCAGCCCAATACCCGTTACGGAGTATCGAAAATCAAAGCGGAGACCTTCCTTGAGACATGTGCCGATGTGCCTTGGACCATATTCCGTCCCACAGGTGTGTACGGACCTCACGAGCAGGATTATCTGATGATGATAAAGAGCATCGACTCACACTTTGATTTCGGGGTGGGATATCGCAAACAGATGCTTACATTCATATATGTGGAGGATTTGGTCAATGCTATATTTGACGCTATCGTTAAGCCTGCCACATTAAAACACAAATATATAATATCCGAAGACAGGGCTTATACACAGAGTGAATTCCGGAAGATTGTGGCTGATGAGCTCGGTACCAAATGGGTCATCCCGGTGAAATTACCGCTGTGGACTGCCTATGTGGCTTCGGTTGTGGCTGAGAAAATAGGTGCTCTGCGAGCCAAGCCGTCGACGCTTAACCGTGATAAATTCAAGATTATGAAGCAGCGTAACTGGGCTTGTGATATTTCCGATGCTGTGCGTGACTTCGGCTTTTCACCTCAGTTCCCGCTTCGTCGCGGTATTCAGGTTACGGTTGACGCGTATAAGGAATCAAAGCGTAAGGCGAAGAAAGGGGGCAGGTCATGATGCCATCGGCACCAGCTACACCCCGCTGGATGATATGGGTGATACTCCTTGTGTCACTGCCGGTATTTCAGTTTCCGATGCTTCTGTCATCACTGCCGGTGGATTCACCTAACAAAGTTCTGGTGTGGATGTATCCGTTTTATGTGGTGGTGGCAGCCTATCTCGCTTATCAGTGCTATCCGCAGCGCAGGGCTCTGGCGTGGATTCTGCTTGCTCTGATGGTGCTGTCGCACATAGCTGTATATATGTTGGTAAATTCTTCATTATGAAAACTATATTGATAATCAACGGTCCGAATCTCAATCTGCTTGGAAAGCGTCAGCCTCACATCTACGGAAAGGAGTCAATGGAGCAATATCTCGATATTCTCCGTGAAACTTATCCTGATGTGATTATAGATTATTTTCAGAGCAATCATGAAGGTGACATAATCGACAAACTCCATAGTGTGGGCTTTGATGAGGAAGATATGCTCGGTGTAGTACTTAATGCAGGTGCTTACACCCACACCTCCGTGGCTATAGCTGATGCCATAGCATCGATACCGGTCAACGTGGTGGAAGTGCACATATCCAATGTGTGGGCACGTGAATCGGTTCGCCACACTTCTCTTATTTCATCTGTGTGCAAGGGTGTCATAGCCGGATTCGGTATGGATAGTTATCGTTTGGCAATAGAATCATTATTATGAAAACTCAATCAGAAGTAAATATAATGGCGACGCTCACACTCGAGCGTTGCACCCCAGAATTCATTACATCACTCCGTCAGTGCGGTATGGACAGCGTGCGAATCAACTCAGCCCATGTGACCCCCGACGAATTGCGATTTATGGTCAAGACCATACGCGATATCGACCCGGCGATAAAAATACTTATGGATACTAAAGGTGCAGAGATACGCACTACTGCTGTCGCAGCTCCGGCGACATTTGCTACCGGCGACAAGGTGACAATAAAATATGGTATTGAACTTTCTTCAAGGCAGATTATCTATGTCAATTGTCAAGGTATAGACACATGTAAGGGTTATGGGACAAAAGTACTGATTGACGACGGAGATATACAGCTTAAAATCACCGGGGTTGACGGTAAGGGGATACATGCCGAGGTAACCGAAGGCGGTGTGCTTGATTCGCGAAAGACGGTGGCGTTGCCCGGCACGTTATTGCCTGACATGCCTGCTGTGTCTGACAATGACCGCTTGTGTATCGAAGCTGCCTGTGAAGCGGGGATAGATATGATTGCACACTCGTTTGTGCGTTCAGCCGATGATGTCCGTCAGGTCAGAGCATTGTTGGAGGGTACGGGTATAACGCTTTATTCGAAGATAGAGTGTGGAGAAGCTGTGGAGCGGATGGACGATATACTTGCCGTGTCCGACGGATTGCTTGTGGCTCGCGGTGACCTCGGTACGGCGGTACCATTGTGGATGATACCTGTCATTCAGCATAAGGTAGTGTCGTTATGTCGCCGTGATGACAAACCTGTGATTGTGTCTACTCAGATACTTCAGTCGATGCTTAATGCTCCCGAGCCTACGCGTGCCGAGGTCAGTGATATCGCTCTGGCTGTAATGGAGGGTACTGATACGCTGCTGCTTTGCGGCGAGACCGCTGTGGGGCTCTATCCTCAGCGGTGTGTGGAAATTATGCGTAAAACCATTGATTCGGTATGTGCCGGCGGACTGCGATGTGTGATACGATAGATGAATATATATTAGGTCATATATCGCCCGAACCCGAACCTTTGCGGCAGCTTTATCGTCATACGCATCTGCATCATCTGTATCCGCGTATGTGTTCCGGTCATCTTCAGGGACGTGTGCTTAAGATGATTACAGCCATGATAAAGCCCAAGCGTGTGCTTGAGCTGGGTACATTTACGGGATATTCAGCTCTCTGTATAGCTGAAGCCATGGGAAAAGACGGTATCATTGACACAGTGGAGATTTATGATGAGATGGAAGATGAGTTGCGTGAACGATTCGCCAACTGTGGATTACCGCCTAAGATAAATCTTCATATAGGCGATGCGCTGGAAATAGTGCCGAAACTGCAAGGTGAGTGGGATATGGTGTATATCGATGCCAACAAGCGGCATTACATTCAGTATTATCAGATGATAATTGACAGGCTTACGCCCGGAGGATTCATTGTGGCTGATAATACTTTGTGGGATGGTAAAGTGCTTTCAGAGCCATCAGGCAGTGACGCGCAGACACACGGTATAATGGAATTCAATGATATGATAGCTGCCGATACGCGTGTGGAAACGGTAATACTGCCATTGCGCGACGGTCTGACCCTTATACGTAAATTGTCCTGACCTGAAGATTTATTTGCGTAGTGCCATGCGGGAGGTTATCACACTGATGACCCACCCGAGCACAGCCACGAGCATTATTACTAAGGCAACATCGGCTATGTCAAGTCTTACCGGATAGGAAGTAATGGCGAGTTGCGATGCATCGCCGTTGAGTTTTATGAAACCCCACTTTTGCTGGGCAAGGCACAGTAGACATCCTGTCAAGGTACCCGCTATACCTCCTATTACGGTGATGAGCCACCCTTGCCACATGAAAATACGGCGAAGCATTTGAGTCGTGGCACCCATGGCTCGTAGTATGTGCGTGTCGGAATTTTTCTCAATAATTAGCATCGATAAAGTAGAAATGACATTGAATGACGCTATAAGCAGAATAAATGCAAGCATCAGAAAAGTCACCCATTTTTCTATAGATATCATCTTGAGCGATGTATCGGTCTGATTCAGTCGGTCAAGCACTCTGTATTTTCCTTGGGTCATCTGCTTTATAGCTGTCATTACAGCATCGGAATCAGCGTCCGGAGCAAGAGTGATATATATTGACGATGCTTGGTCGGGCATATCAAGCAGTTGGCGTGCGTATTCCAGAGCTACTGTTACGGAAGCTTCATTCTCATCGCTGTAATATGATTCGTATACTCCGCTTATGGCAAATGAATCTGTACGGAATGCTGCCATTGGAATGGCGGGATTGTAATGACCTATACGCCGCGGTACATAGATGGTAAGCGGCGATATCGAGTTGGGAAATGCTTCAAGTGACATGGCTACCGAAGCGCTCAGCACTGCCGCCGGCTCTGAATATTCATTGTCGGTAGAAAAACTTCCGTCAATTATCATGGCGCGGATGCCTGTGGTCGCGGCATAGCCGTCGGTAACACCAGTGAGGGTCACGGGCACTTGTTTTTGGTCATATAGGGCAAGAGCCTGTTCCTGAATCACAGGCATGGCAGCAGCAACACCCGGAATCATCGACAATGCTTCAGTAAGTGAATCACACTGTTCTATTACTGTACCTTTGTCAGGAATTACTTTCAGGTCAGGGTTCAGCTGCGATAGCTGGGAATATGTCATATCGGAAAAGCCGTTGAACACTGACAGCACGCATACCAGTGCGAGAGCTGCTACAGCCACACCCGCCATTGACACCAAAGAAATGATGTTGACGGCGTGATATTTCTTTTTCGAGATGAGGTAGCGTAACGCTATACGCAGCGATACCATAATATAATGTATATATAATTACTTTTTCCTGACAGGTATGGATTATTCCGGAAGCTCCTCTTCCGTGTTATGCTGGCGTTTGCTTGCATCTTCGGCGAGAATACGGTCTATGCTTTCGATATAATCGAGAGAGTCATCGAGATAAAATGCCAGTTCGGGAGTCTTGCGAAGCTGTGATTTGACTATCTGTGCGAGTTCGTAGCGTATCGTCTTAGCCGAACGATTGATATTCTCCATTACCTCAGGCGCTTTTTCCGAGGGGAATATTGAAAGGTATGCTTTGGCTGTGCTCAGGTCGGGCGATACTTTTACATTGCTTACCGATACCAGCACTCCATGGGTTTTGGCAGTCTGCCGGCGGAATATTTCACTGAGTTCTTTCTGAATCAGGCGTGATATTTTAGCTTGACGTGTAGTTTCCATATAATTTACGTGTTAAGTGATTATTAATTGAGACTTTATGTATTAACAACTCAAGAGCCCCAAATGATGCATGCAAATTTAATTCTTTTTTTTGTAAAATCAGAGCGAACTTTTCACAGCCTGATAATCAGTGGCATGCAAAGTGATGTAACAACTATGTAATCAGATTAACTTTCTTTAACCTTAAAACGCTTGATTTTTTTATTTTCTCCGTAATTTTGCAATGTCAATCAAACGAAACCAATCTCAAACTCAGATCATAAAAAGTTATCACATTAAAAATTACTCTTATGGAAACTGCTACCGTTCAATACAATTTTGCTTCTATTCAAGAGAAATTATTCAGCTTTGCATATCGTCTGACCTCTAACCGTGAAGACGCTTATGATTTGGTTCAGGATACAGCACTGAAAATAATTGAAAACAAAGACAAATATACTCAGGACACCAACTTCAAGGGTTGGGCACTGACCATAATGCGTAATATATTTATCAACAACTATCGTAAGACCTCACGTGCTTCAGTGATTATGGATAGCACTGACGATGAATACTACATCAATCTCTCTCAGGAACCCGGCGTAGAGTCACCCGAATCTTCTTATACCGCTTCCGAGGTAGTAAGCGCACTTAACGAGTTTCCCGATATCTATCGCATTCCCTTCTCGATGTTCATCTCAGGCTACAGCTATCCTGAGATTGCAGAAAAGATGAATCTCGCCCTGGGCACAGTTAAAAGCCGTATATTCAACGTACGTCAGAAATTACAGTCACGTTTCAGCGACTACTGCTGATTACGCTTCTCCTCTCTCCACTTTATATCAGAAGTCAATTAATCTTAGTTACAATAAAGCAATACCAAGAAGAAAACACACACAGAAAAATCATAATTGCGAAAATAAAAAATAAAGAGATGATAATTTTTCGGGGCGCCTTTGAGAAAAGCCGCCCCGAATTATTTTAACATTGAGTCTTAAATAAATAAGCCCCAGAATATAAGTGGATTTAGTTGTATGCTGCGGGTCAGTTGTTGACTTCTTTGAGGAGGAAGATTTCTGTGGGGAAGTGGTCAGAATAACCGTTGAGCCATATACCGCCGGCGTAAGTGCGGCGGGGATAACCGGCGCGATTGCCTTCGGTGTCCTTGAGGAATTCAAAACTGTTGACCTGACACTTCCAGTAATATACACCTCCGGCAGGTACATGCGGTTTGAGCAGGGTACCGCTCACGATAATCTGGTCAAACAGATTCCAGGAGCCTTTGTAAGCGAGAGTTCCGATACCGTCATCGAGCATTTTCCACCAAGGGTTATAAAATCCGTGTGGTTCTACATCGGCGGCTTTTTTCTTAGCGCCGAGTACGTTGGCACAAGATTTGTCCTGCGGGTCATCGTTGAGGTCACCCATTATTATCACACCTTGGTTGGGGCGTATTGCCCACAAAGAGTCGGCTATGTGCTTGCTTAGGGCAGCAGCAGCTTCACGCAGATGTGATGACTGCTCTTGTCCGCCCAGACGAGAGGGCCAGTGGTTTACGATTATGCTGACGGTGTCACCTCCGAGTATGCCGGTCACACACATCTGGTCGCGTGTGCGGAAATTTTCAAATCCTTCGCGGGGTATCACGAGGCGATGGTTGGTTACATCGATGAACTTGAACAGGCGGGGATTGTAAAGCAGACCCACGTCAACGCCACGTTTGTCGGGTGAATCGTGGTGAACCACCTGAAGCATCCATTTTTTTATAGCGGGTTCTTTGACAAGGTCATCGAGTACGGTTTTGTTTTCGATTTCCGATACACCAATCACAGCCGGTCCGATGGGAGTGGTCTGTGTGGTCATGGCGGCTATAGTCTGCGCCAGATTGGCGAGTTTGTTACGATATTGTTTTGTACCCCACTGTTTCTGTCCGCGGGGTGTATATTCGAGGTCGCGACCGAGCGGATTGTTGGGGATGGTATCGAAGAGGTTTTCGAGATTGTAGAAAGCTACGCCGAACGATTGGTATTGCTGGGCAAAGCAGGTGCCGGCTATGGCTAAAAGGGTCACTGCAAGTGTAAGGATACGATTTCTCATTTTCAGAGCAGGTATAGAATGGTTAAAACAGTTAGATTAGTTGCTGTAAAATTATACAATATCTTTCAATCTCTAAAAAAATGTGTCGGCAAAATGCTTTTCCGTATTTTCCCATAAGGATTTTAACATATCGGTTTAACATATCCGGAAATGAAAAAAAGTGTGCAAATGGGGCTTTATTTCGTTATTTATAGTTAATTTTGGAGACTTGTAATCAATCGCGATGACACATGTATGGTCATTATGGCTGGAGCATGTGGCATACGGGTGTGTAAAGTGCTATGTAAATAATAATAAATCAATATATTAACCATCAATAACCAACTTTCAAAAAGGTTCTTATGAGAATTAAATTATTTCTTCTAACGTTATTGACAGTAGCGTTGCCCGGCTTAGCGCAACAGTCGGGGCTGCGCGGCGTGGTGGTCGATTCCTCCACGGGTGTGCCTGTAGCGGGTGCCGCTGTCATGCTCAATGACCGGGGAGCGGTGGCTATGACCGGACCCGACGGTACCTTTGTGATTGATAAAATCACTCCGGGCAACGATGTGATATCCATCGCCGCCTATGGCTACGATGATTTGAATCAGCCTGTGACCATCACCGAGACCATTACTTCTATGGGTAATGTGGGTATAGTTATGTCACAGAATGCGGCGAGCAGCTATTCGGAGACATCGCAGGAACTTCTTTTCGACCAGAACGTGATTGAGGATGAAGAGGGTAACGCGCAGAATGTGAATGTGCTTACCGGCAGCAGCGACAACATCTTCAACAATGCCGCAAGCTATAACTTCAGCCTGATGCGTTTCCGCGTTCGCGGTTATGATTCGTTCTTCAATACCACTTATGTCAATGGTATTCCTTTCAACGACCTCGCCCGCGGCAGATTTAATTACAGTTCTTTCGGCGGTATGAACCGTGCGTTCCGTAACCGTACCACTACCATGGGTATGAACGCAAGCACATACGGCTTCGGAAGTATAGGCGGCAGCTCCAACGTAAACACTATGGCTGACAGCTATGCTCCCGGATTCTATGGTTCGGTATCATATACCAATGCCGCTTATATGCTCCGTGCCATGGCTCTTTACTCAACCGGTATCAACAAGCATGGCTGGGGGTTGACAGTAGGTGCTGTCGGACGTTACGCCAACGAAGGTGTGATACCCGGTACGTTCTACAATTCCGGTGGTTATTTCCTGTCGGTGGAAAAACAGATTAACGATAAGCATTCGTTGTCATTTACCACCTACGGTGCACCTACCGAGCGTGCTACCAATCCTGCCACTTTCCTTGAGGCTTACGACCTTGCAGGCGACAATCTCTATAACCCCGCATGGGGCTGGCAGAACGGTAAGAAACGCAGCTCGCGCATAGTCAATACCTACGACCCCACATTCATCCTCAACTGGGTATGGAAACCCTCTAAGAATACTACGGTCAACACCGGTTTTGCCGCCCGTTGGACTCATTATTCATCATCGGCTTTCCAGTGGAACAATGCAAATGACCCCAAACCTGACTATTATCGTAATCTCCCGTCATATTGGAGCGACAATGAAGCTAAATATGACTACTACACCGAGTTGTGGAAAACCGATGAGTCTTTCCGTCAGATTGACTGGGATGCTCTCTATCACGCCAACTACCTCAACAATTATTACAACGCTCAAAATCCCGGGGCTTCAAAGAAAGGTTCTACCTATATACTTGAAGACCGTAACTCCAATCAGGAAAATTTCATCTTCAATACCGTGTTCAACCATCGCTTCAACGAGCATTCGACCATGCAGGGCGGTGTGACGGTCAACTATACATCGGCTCATTATTTCAAGACTGTACGTGACCTTCTCGGCGGTGAATTCTGGCTTGACGTCGACCCCTTCTCGGAGCGCGACTTCCCCGCTGACCCCAATATGCTTCAGAACAACCTTATGGACCCCAACCGCAAGGTGCAGGAAGGTGATATCTTCGGCTATAACTATTATATCAATGCCGTGCAGGCCCGTGCATGGTTGCAGAACATGATTACGCTTCCTCACTGGGATATCAACTACGGTCTCGAACTGTCATATACCACATACTACCGTGACGGTCACATGCAGAACGGTCGTGCTCCTCATAATTCGTTTGGCAGAGGCGCTACACACAGCTTTGACAACGGTGCGGTAAAAGCTGGTTTCACATATAAGCTCAATGGTCGCAACTCCTTTACGCTCAACGTTCAGTACGGTTCTCGCGCACCTCTGTTTGAGAGCGCTTACATCTCACCCCGCGTGAAAGATGACGTGGTCGATGGACTCAAGAGCACCCGAGTGCTGTCAGTGGACCTCGCCTATAACTGGAACTACCGCCGTTTCCGCGGTTCAATCAGCGGATTCTATACCAATATGTATGACGTTACCGAGCGTACAGCTTTTTATGATGATTTGAATCAGACATTCATGAACTATGTGCTCAAAGGTGTAAAGCAGAACTACATGGGTGTGGAACTCGGTATGGCGTTCAAGATTATCCCGAGCCTGACACTTTCAGCTGCCGGTACCATAGCAAGCTACCGTTACAAAAACAATCCTATGGGCGTGCGTTCATACGAAAATAATACTCAACCTGACCGCGAAGCGCAGGCGTTTATAAAGAATTATCATATAGGTGGTACTCCTCAGAAAGCTGCCACTATCGGTCTTGACTGGGCTGCACCTAAGATGTGGTTCTTCAATGTTAACGCCACATGGATGGGTGACAGCTATGTGAATCTTTCACCGATTCGTCATGAGTCGCTCGAAAACCTATGGACCATGTATCCCGACGCTGCTTCGCTTGAGCAGGCTGTTAAGGGCATAACTGGTGAAGAGAAACTCAACAACGCTTTCACACTCAACGCCTCTATCGGTAAGATGATATACCTTAACCGTACGATGAGTCTGAATATCAACCTCAATGTCGATAATATCCTCAACCGTAAAAACATAATGACATATGGTTATCAGCAGGGTCGTTTCGACTATACAAACTTTACCCGTGAGAAATACGCCAACAAGTACTATTTCGCTCAGGGTATCAAGGTGTTTGTCAATGTGGGTCTTAAATTCTAACCCGAAGAGTTGTAAATACATTACTAACGATTATAAATCAGCAACAAATGAAATTATATAAATCACTGTTGGCGTGTATGGCTCTTGCGGTTTCATCAGTAGCCCTGACAAGCTGCGATGAGGAGCTTGCCGTTCCGCCACTTAACATACCTACACTTCCTGAAGGTATTGTCGCCAACACTACCATAGCCGATTTCAAAGCTAAATACTGGTCGGCTGAAACAAATTACTGCACTGAAGTCGGTAAGACCGACGACGGCGAGGATATAATCCTTTCAGGTCGCATTATCGCCAATGACGAAGGTGGTAATATCTATCAGACTCTTGTGTTTGAAGATGCCACCGATGCTCTTACCGTATCGGTGAAAACTACCAATTCAACCGGTGTTCTTCCTCACCTTTATACTAAATATAAGGTAGGTGAAGAATTTTATATCAATGTTACCGGTCTGTATGCAGGCAAATATGCCGGTCTATTTCAGCTTGGCGCTGCCGGCGAGTACAACGGTACTCCGCAGACTGACCGCATGGAGTCACAGACATTCCTTGACCATACTTATCTCAACGGTCTGCCTGATTTGTCGAAAGTGACAGCTATCGAGATGACTATTCCCGAGCTTCTTGCTGCTACTTCAGTTGAGGACCAGCAGCGTCTGCAGAGCCGTAGAGTGAGCATCAAAGATGTATCGTGGATAGGCGGTGGTACGGAAAACTGGGGTATAGTAGGAACCTCTTCTACTGCCGAATCACGTTATCTTATCGACGCTCAGGGCAACAAAATCACTGTGCGTAACAGCAATCTGTCGGATTTCGTGGATCAGCCTCTTCCCGCAGGTCACGGTGACATCACGGCTATCCTCAGCCAGTTCAACGGTACATGGCAGCTTCTCTTCCAGTTGCCTTCCGATTGTGTGGACTTCGGTGGCGAAAGCTATGCTCCTCAAGTAGTCGGTGAAGGAACAGCCGATGACCCCTACAGCGTAAGCTCGGTATTGGCAGGCGCTACAGGTGAGGCTTGGGTTACCGGCTATATAGTAGGCTGGATTGACGGTCAGGTACTCTCGACCGGAGCTAATTTCAATGGCTCGGCTTCAGTGAAGACCAATCTGCTTCTCGCCGCATCACCCGATGTGACCGAGGTGGCTCAGTGCATACCTGTGCAGCTTCCTACAGGAACTATCCGCGACGCGCTCAACCTTCAGGACAACCCCGGCAACTATCAGAAGCAGGTTACTCTCAAAGGTTCACTTGAAACATATTTCGGTTCTGCAGGCTTGAAGTCAGTATCTCTCTATGCTTGGGGTGACAAAGGAAATGAAAGCGGTACCACTCCCGATGTACCTACTCCTCCCGCAGGTGATGGCGACGGAACGGCTGATAAGCCCTATGATGTGGCTCAGATTCTCGGCGGTGCCACCGGTACTGCCGTATGGAGCACCGGATATATAGTAGGTGCCATCAACGATAAGTCAATCAGCGATGCCGCATTTGCAGGTCCGTTCGCGCTCAAGACCAATATCCTTATCGCTGCTACAGCCGGTGAGACCGATATCACCAAGTGTGTGCCCGTACAGCTTCCTGCCGGTGCGGTCCGTGATGCGGTGAATCTTGTTGACAATACCGATAATCTTGGCAAGAAGATAACACTGAAAGGTAATCTGGAAAAATATTTCGGTGCCGCAGGTATAAAGAGTGTGACCGAGTATGCATGGGGAGCTGCTTCAGAGAATCCTCCCGCTGCCGGCTCTACATTCCGTAAGGTTACCGCCATCACCTCAGGCAAGCAGTATCTGATTGTGGCTTCCGGTAAGTGTGCGTTGCTCGACACCCGTGATTACGGTTATCTTTATGTGACTGACGTGACTGACAATGGTGGTGAGATAACGGGTGTGGATGCCGCCAATGCCTACACTTTCACTGCCGTTAGCGGTGGTTATAACATCACTATGTCAAATGGAAAATATGTATATCAGAAAGGAACTTACAATTCATTCAACTTTGATACTACTGCAGTGGAAGGCAGTGTATGGAATGCAGTGGCCCAGTCTGACGGTACATTCAAAATCACCAACGTGTCTACAAGCAAGTTCGTACAGTATGATCCGACTTATAACAGCTACGGCTGTTATGCCGATTCGAAAGGCGATATGCCGGCACTTTATGAAAAAGTGGACTGACAAATGATTCCTCACACATATATTATATATAGATAAAAATATGAGAAAAATTAAATTATATATGGGTATGATGGCTGTGGCGCTCGGCGCTATGGCAGCCGTCACTTCATGTCAGGACGATTTTGACGCTCCTGAAATGGAGGTGCCGGTGGCTACCCTCACGCCTAATATCACCATAGCTGACCTCAAGGCTATGTATTGGGAAGATGATAATAATTATATCAAGCAGATTACCCCTACAGAGAGCGGTGAGCGTCTGGTAGTGGCAGGTCGTGTGATTTCAGATGACGCCGCAGGCAACATATTCCGCAATCTTATCATTCAGGACGAGACCGCGGCACTACAGATGTCGATTTACAGCTATAATCTGTATCTGAATTATCGCGTGGGTCAGGAGATAGTGATGGACCTTACTGATATGTACATCGGTAAATATTCTACCATCCAGCAGCTCGGCTATCCGGAGTATGCGGCAGCTTACGGCTGGCAGCCTTCGTTTATGCCTACGGAATTCTTCGAGCAGCACCGTCAGCTCAACGGCATGCCCGAGATTTCCAAGATAGATACTCTCACAGTGAATATCTCCGATTTGGGTAACAGTAAAGAGGCAATGCTCAAATATGAGAGCCAGCTCGTGCGTCTTAACAACGTACATTTTGAAGAAGGCGGTAAAGTGGCATTCTGTACAGCACATAAGGTGCCAAGCACTGACCGAGTTCTTATGGATGCCAATAATCAGAGCATAGAGGTTCGTACCAGCGGTTATGCTAATTTCTGGGGCACTATGCTGCCTGAGGGCGACGGCGACGTAGTAGGTATCGTTACTTCTTACTACAACAATAAAGAGGGTTATAAATGGCGTCTGCAGCTTCGCTCTACCGACGACTTGCTGAACTTCGGCAATCCTACTCTGCCCAAGGGTTCTGAAACCAATCCGTACAGCGTGGACGAGGCTATAGCTATGATAAAGGCGGAAACTCCCAAGTCAGCATGGTACACCGGTTACATAGTAGGTTCGCTCAAAGCAGGCGTACAGACAGTGGAATCTGCCGACAATATCGTATGGGGCGTTGATGCCGAGCTTAACAATACTTTGGTCATAGGTCAGAACGCTCAGGCAAACACTCTCGAAAATACAATGCTCCTGCGTCTGCCTCAGGATTCACCCTTGCGTCAGTACGGCAACTTGCTTGATGTTCCTGAAAACTATCTCAAGCAGATATGGGTGCTCGCTACTCCGGGTACTGAAATCGGTATGAATGCATTCACAGGCAATACCGGTACAACCAAGGAATTCCGTATCGAAGGTCTGGAGATACCCGATACCCCCACTCCCGGCGGTGAAGGTGACCCCATAGCTGAAGGCAGCGGTACTGAGACTTCGCCTTATAACCCCACTCAGGTGCTTGCCATGGGTAAGAGCGTAAACACTCCCGCACAGTGGGTAAGCGGTTACATTGTGGGCTATGTTGCCGACAAGTCGCTGTCAAGCGCAGTGATGGGAGCTACAGGCGATGCCGTAAGCGAAACCAATATCCTTATAGCCACAAGCCTTGATGAAACCGATTACAACAAGTGTGTGCCTGTGCAGTTGCCTTTCGGTGATGTTCGTTCGGCTCTTAACCTCAAGGCTAATCCCGGTAACTATAAGAAGAAAGTTGACCTCCACGGCGACCTTATAGCATACTTCGGTGTGGCCGGTGTGAAGAATACCGACCAGTATAAGATAGAAGGCGGTACCACACCCACTCCTCCGCCATCAGGCGAAGTGGTGACTTCAATCAATGAGAATTTTGAAGGTGGCACTACAATTCCCGCAGGCTGGAGCAACATACAGACTTCGGGTAACGCAAGCTGGTTTATCCGCACTTACAATAGCAACAACTCTGCCGAGGTGACAGGCTATAATAAGACTGCCGGCAGCAACGGCTTCCAGTCATGGCTCATAACGCCCGGACTGAATGTTGACGCGATGGAAAACAAGACCGTGTCATTCAAGTCGATGGTAGGATATAAAGGCAACGGCACACTTGAGGTATATGTGCTTACTTCGGCTGATCCCGCCACCGCACAGGCAACGAAACTCAATGCCAATATACCTTCTCCTACAGGTTCATGGAGTGAAGACTGGGTAGAGTCTGGCGTACTCTCACTTGACCAGTTCTCGGGAACTGTCTATATCGGTTTCCTTTACTCTGCTGAAGCAGGTTCCAACTACACTACTTATCGTATAGACGAGGTAGTGACAGGCGAGACTTCGCAAGGTGGAGGTGACGACCCTGTTACTCCTCCTACTCCCGGAGCCAATTCGGTAAACTTCAGTATATTCGGAGAGAAGAGCAATGGTTATCTCGATCGCGAAGCTGAAGGTTGGGTAGCTAAATGGTGTGCTTTGGCTATCGGTGGCGGTGACAATGCTAATTCAGCAGTATATTCATTCCTGCCCGATGCCGATACATACGCTCTGGTAATCGACGGTAGTCCTGCCCGTCAGGGTTCGCTTACCTCGCCCACTCTCACAGGTGGTGTAAGCAAGGTAACGCTTAACTACGGTTTCGCTTTCAATGAAAAGAAGTGCTCGTTTACCGTCAATATCAAGCAAAACGGTAGCGTGGTGGCTACTCAGACCGAAACACTTGACACTATAGAGAAGAATAAGGTTTATGAATTTACCATGAACTGCTCTGTCAAGGGTGACTTCGTGCTTGAGATACTCAACAACGCTTATTCACAGGCTTCAGGTAACAATTCTGACCGTGTGGCAGTGTGGAATCTGACCTGGGATAATTAATCAGAAAGTAAAATATCACTATTTTAAGGGGTGCGATTTGTATCGCACCCCTTTTTATGTGTGAAAACGCCACATTGCGATTGCGAAAATATCCTAATGGTGAGGTGCAGTCAAATTATTTTCGTTAAATTTGTAAATTAATGCAGTCAGAATCATATCAGGATATGGAACAAAGATATGCTTATTTGGATATAGCCATAAGTTTCAAGGGTGCCGACGGTGTGCCGGTACATAAGAGCTTTAACGGAGCGCCCATAGTGTCGTTGCCATCGTTGCGTGATATAGCCACTCATTTCGTGGCTCTGGACGAAGGCTACATGATGTGGCAGGGAAGCGGAAAACGTAATCTGATGTTTTTTGTGCTTACACCGGGACATGACGGGGCTTCATTGCTGGTAAACGTGCGAATGGATGCGGATATACAGGTGGAAGGTGGTTCGGTAATCAATCTGTTTGGAGCCGTCAGAACCCGTATAGCTGCCGGAGGTGAACTTACAGACGGTGTTATAGAGGGATTGATAGCACAATCGGGATTTTCTGTAACGCCACGCCATTGCAGCGATGCGTATAAAGTCAATGACTCAGCCCGCAGTATATGTTGCCGAAGCTATAGTTCGCGCACCGAGTTGTCCGATATATTGAGTTATCCTGACCAGCCGGCGTATATGGATTACAAGGCTGTGCTGGTGTATCCTGCCGATGCCCGTCTGCAGCCTGATTCCACGCTGCCGGTCATTACAACTCCGCTTGACAGGAACGTTTGTGCCGCTGAGCCGGATGTGGAGAATCAATCGGTGGTGCTGTGTCTTGATTTCGGTGATGACAGGGTGATAGAAGTTCCGCTTGATATGGAGAAAAACGGCGATGAATACCAGAATCTCCGCGGTGGATGTTTCCATGGTTTTCATGCAAGGGGAGTCTTGGGACGCCGTGGCGAGACATTTAATGTGGATTTGCACACACAGGTAGAAATGCCGGCTCCGCCTGTGACTGCTGTCAGTCTGGTTGCTGCTGCTGAAACTACAGTCACCGTCGTAGAGACTGAATCTGAAGAGGAATCAGTAGAAACGGATGTGGCGGAGGAATATGTTGAGGATGGAAATAACCGTAAATGGTTGTCAATTACTCTTCGATGGCTCTTGGTAGCTTTAGTTGCCGCCGGACTGATATGGCTGGGGTGGTTTTTGATTAAGGAATATAAATCCGGGTCAGAAGCAAAGTCGGATGAAAGCACGCAATCTATGATAGAGCAAGCGCCTGAGGGTGTAGCTTTGGAGGTGGCAGACGTGCAGCCTGTGCCTGTGGAAACAGCCGTGGCTGAGGAGCCGTTAGCGGTTGTAGATACAGCTGCTGTGAAAAAGGATGCTGCTTATCTTAACTCGACCAACCGTTGGGAACGCGCTAAACTGTCGACATCGCTCTATGGCGCACTTATTGACGCACTGGCTGCCGGTGATATAGAAGTTGTGGCGTCACATGATTATTTCGCCACTGTGGGCAGAGCTACCAATAAGACGGCTTTATTAGTGATGGAGCTTCTGTGGAAAGCTAAGAATACCCCTAACGAGGCGAGCAATGTAAAGGCTCTGAAGAATATGGGAATTACCGATAAGGTGGATTTGTATCAGGTGATGAAAGCCATAGAGCGATATCAGCCTGTGGAACCTAATACTGCTCCACGACCTAAAAAATAAACAATTATCTGAAAACTTAAAAAACACTTGGTATTATGAAATTTGCCGATAAATGTTACGAGATATTCGAGCGTTCGACTCATGATTATCATCTGACTGATGATGTGGATGCCGTGGTGGTCAATCCATACGCCGCGGGTACGATAGAGCATACGCTGTACGCCAAAAATATGATAGATGCCGTTCAGTGGCATCTGGAGGATATAATACGCGACCCCGCCATAGAGCCGGTGGCAGCCCTTGCGCTGAAGCGACGTATTGACGCTTCAAATCAAGACCGCACGGATATGGTTGAGGAACTTGATACGTATTTTCGTGAAAAATATGCCGATGTTAAGCCGCTTGCTGATGCCACAATCAATACGGAGAGTCCGGCATGGGCGCTTGACCGTCTGTCGATACTGGCACTTAAAATCTATCACATGGAACGTGAGATAGAGCGCAATGACGCTTCGGAGGAACATATAGCCAAGTGTAGTGCAAAGCTTGCTGTGCTCCGTGAGCAGCTTGCCGACCTTACTACGGCTATCAATCAGCTTCTCGACGATATAGAGCATGGGCGTAAGTATATGAAAGTATACCGCCAGATGAAAATGTATAACGACCCGGATACTAATCCGGTGCTTTACAATGGCAAATGACAGAAGATGATTTTGACATACGTGCAGCCCGTGAAGGTTACGGGATGCCGCAGGGCGAAAAGGATATAGAGAAGGCTTTGCGCCCCTCGGAATTCGATTCGTTCAGCGGACAGGACAAGGTGGTGGAAAACCTGAAAGTGTTTGTAGCCGCCGCCCGTATGCGAGGCGAAGCACTTGACCATTTGCTGCTTCACGGACCTCCCGGGCTGGGCAAGACCACGCTCTCAGGAATCATAGCCAATGAGCTCGGGGTAGGATTTAAGGTCACTTCAGGTCCGGTGCTGGATAAGCCGGGCGATTTGGCGGGCATACTTACATCGCTGGAGGAAAACGATGTACTGTTCATCGATGAGATTCATCGCCTGAGCCCGGTGGTGGAAGAGTACCTGTATTCCGCCATGGAGGATTACCGCATAGACATAATGATAGACAAAGGTCCCGGAGCGCGCAGCGTACAGCTGAGCCTGTCGCCGTTTACACTCATAGGTGCCACTACACGAAGCGGGTTGCTGACATCGCCTCTGAGAGCCAGGTTCGGAATCAACTGCCATCTGGAGTATTATGACCATGAGGTACTGGAGCGTATAATCTTGCGTTCGGCGGGTCTGCTCGGAGTGAAATGTCTGCCTTCGGCGGCTCATGAGATAGCATTACGCAGCCGTGGCACACCACGTATTGCCAATGCCTTGCTGCGCCGTGTACGCGATTTCGCACAGGTGAAAGGCTCCGGAGTGATAGAGCCCGAAATTGCCTGCTATGCGCTTGAAGCACTTAATATTGACCGCTACGGACTCGATGAGATAGACAATAAGATACTTACCACGATAATCACCAAGTTCAAAGGCGGACCCGTGGGGCTTGGCACCATTGCCACGGCTTTGGGTGAGGACCCGGGTACTATCGAAGAGGTGTATGAGCCGTTTCTTATCAAAGAGGGGTTTATAAAGCGTACTCCACGCGGACGCGAGGTGACAGAGCTTGCTTATGTGCATCTGGGACATAAACGTACGCCTGACACCGGCTCGCTATTTTAGACCTATAATTACAGAAAGAGCATGAGCGGAGTTAAAAGTTTAGCCAAGGATACGGTGGTATATGGACTGAGCAGCATATTGGGGCGATTTCTCAATTGGTGTCTCGTGCCGCTCTATACCCAGACATTTCTTGCCGAGGAATACGGTGTGGTTACCTATATATATTCCTATGTGGCACTTGTGCTGGTGGTGCTTATTTATGGTATGGAGACGGGTTTTTTCCGTTTTGCCAATCATGAACGCTATCCTGACCCGATGGTGGTGTATTCGACCTCGCTGGTGTCGCTTGCCACTACATCATCGCTCTTTATAATAGGTGTATTGTGGTTTGTGACTCCTTTGAGTTATTTACTGCATTCGTCGCATCACACTTCGTATATAGCTCTTATGGGGGCTGCGGTAGCCCTTGATGCGTTTACGGCTATGCCGTTTTCATATCTGCGTTACAGGCACCGTGCCATGCGGTTTGCTACGCTGAAGTGTCTGAATATAGGATTGAACATCGGGTTGAATCTGTTCTTCATTCTGCTATGTCCGTGGTTGTGGAAGGTGGCCCCGGCTACGATTGATTGGTTTTATGACCCTACCTTCGGGATAGGATATATATTTCTTGCCAACTTTATAAGTTCGTTATTTAATCTTGTGGTGCTTTATCCGGAGTTGCGCGGTTTCAAGTGGCGCTTTGACTTCAAGCTGTGGAAGGAGATGATAGTGTATTCACTCCCGCTGCTGGTGCTTGGTGTAGCCGGTATAATGAATCAGACCATTGACAAGATACTGCTTCCGGGATTGGTAGCAGACCCGGAACAGGGAATGACCGAGGTGGGTATATATGGTGCCAACTATAAGATAGCTATAGTAATGGTGATGTTTATACAGGCGTTTAGGTTTGCTTATGAGCCGTTTATATTCGCTCAGAACAAGGAACGTGGTGAAAGCCGCCTTCAGGGTTATCGCGATGCCATGAAGTGGTTTGTGATATTCGCCATGGTGATATTCCTTGTGGTTATGTTTTATCTGGATTTTCTGCGTTATTTCATAGCCAGTGATTATTTCAGCGGACTTAAAGTAGTGCCTGTGATAATGATAGCTGAATTTTTCTTCGGAGTGTTCTTTAACCTGTCGTTATGGTATAAGCTTACTGACCGTACGCATTGGGGTATGTGGTTTTCTCTGCTCGGATTAGGCGTTACGGTGGCGCTTAATGTGTTGTTGGTACCGCATATAGGATATATGGGTTGTGCGTGGGCGGCTCTGGCATGCTATGGTGTGATGATGGTCACGTCCTACGCCGTAGGTCGTGTGAAATATCCTATAGGTTATGGTGTGGGCAGGTTGACATTATATTTTCTCACGGCATTGATGCTCTACGGAGTATCGGTGGGTTTGCATCGGGTGGTGGATAATCTATGGATAGAAATACCTGTGCGTACGCTGATGCTGTGTGCCTATCTTTACATGGTGATGAGGGTGGAGCGTCTGAGCTTCAGGAGTATCACCCGACTGATACCTAAAAGACACCGGATTGTGCAATAGTAACAGTTAAAATTAAAAGATAAAAAAATCGCCCTGTGCGGGATATAATAAGAGTAAAAATTAATTACCCCCTTATCAGAGAATAGAGTATGGAAACAAACCGTAGCGAATTGCCTGAAAATGCCATGAAAGTGGCTCTGGTGTGTCACAGCGATTTGTTGGGCGGAGCCTCAGTGGTGACTTACCGGCTGATGTATGCCTTGCGTATGTTGGGAATCGATGCCCGTATGGTAGTGTTTACAAAGACCGGTGACGACCCTAATGTGATGAAAGTAGGACACAGATTTTTCCGCGGACTTACATTTATGCTGGAGCATGGGCGCATAGCTCTGTCCAACGGCTTTTCACGTAAGAATCTGTTTAAGGTGTCGATAGCCAATGTGGGTATGTCAGTCCACCGTCATCCATGGGTGAGGGAGGCTGATGTGGTGATGCTCAGCTGGGTGAACCAAGGCATGATGTCGCTCAAGGAGATTGGTAAACTCGCTGCTATGGGTAAACCCGTGGTGTGGACCATGCATGATATGTGGAATCTGACAGGTATATGCCATCACGCCTATGAGTGCAGGGGATACAAGGCTCAATGCGGTAATTGTCAGTATCTTTTAGGTACAAATTCTAAGGATTTATCGCATAAGATATGGCTTAAGAAGAAAAAACTTTATGATAGTGGTAATATAACTTTTGTGGCTGTCAGTCATTGGCTTGCCGAGAAATGCAAGGAGAGCTCCCTGATGCGTGATGCTGATGTGAGGGTGATTAACAATGCTTTCCCGGTGGAGTCATTTACTGTGGATACCACTGTACAGCTTAAAAATCTGGCTTTTAAGAAAAATGTCATCATAATGGGTGCGGTGCGGCTTGATGACCCTATCAAGGGGTTACGATACGCTATAGAGGCGCTCAACTATCTGTTTGATAACAATCCGGAATTGGCACGTGATACCGAAGCGTTGTTCTTCGGCGGTGTGCGTGACAAGTCGGTGTTCGGTAAGTTGCGTTTTCCGCATCGCTTCATAGGCAAGGTGCAGGATCCGTCGTTGTTGCGCGAGTTTTATGCGCGGTCGTGTGTGGTGTTGTCCACTTCGCTTTACGAGACCTTGCCAGGAACATTGGTAGAAGGTATGGCTGCCGGATGTGTGCCTGTGACTTTTGGTAAAGGTGGACAAAGTGATATACTCACTCATCTGAAAACCGGTTATATAGCCGAATACAAAAATTCACAGGATGTGGCGCGAGGCATAGAATGGGCGTTTACCAATCCCATCAATCCCGAAGTGCTGCATCAGGAGGTGCGTGACAAATTCTCCTTCGCACGCATTTCACGCGAGTATGCCGAACTTTTTCAGTCACTGCTTGACAAGCGTGCTGAGAATAATGAAGAAAATGTGTAAATTTGTCATTCCTAACATAACAGAATATAATTACATACAGCAATGTCGATAGATGATATAATAGCGCAAGCCGTGGCTAAGGCTGTAAAAGAGCTTTACTCGGTGGATGTCGATGCGGCATCGATACAACCTCAGACCACTAAGAAGGAGTTTGAGGGTAATCTAACCATAGTGGTTTTCCCTTGGGTGAAGGCAGCAAGAAAATCACCCGAAGCAGTGGGTACGGAGATAGGCGAGTGGCTGGTGGAAAATGAGCCGGCTGTTGACCGATTCAATGTCATCAAGGGCTTTCTTAATATTGTTATAGAGCCTTCGTTCTGGTCATCTGTTCTCAATCATATAGCACATACTCCTAACTACGGATTTAAGGCTGTGACCGATGAATCACCGCTGGTAATGGTGGAGTATTCTTCACCCAATACCAATAAGCCGCTTCATCTGGGGCATGTGCGTAACAATCTGCTCGGTTTTTCACTTGCCGAAATTCTGAAGGCATGTGGCAACCGGGTGATAAAGACCAATATCGTAAATGACCGAGGCATTCATATATGCAAGTCGATGCTTGCATGGAAGAAGTGGGGCAATGGTGCCACTCCGGAGAGTATGGGTGTAAAGGGTGACCATCTTATCGGTGATTTTTATGTGCTTTTTGATAAGCATTATAAGGCTGAGCTCGCCGAGTTGCAAGCCAAAGGAATGAGTGAAGAGGAGGCAGCGGCTGCTTCACCGTTGATGAACGAGGCGCGAGCCATGTTGCGTGCATGGGAAAGCGGCGATGCTGAGGTGCGTTCGCTCTGGCAAATGATGAACGAGTGGGTATATGCCGGATTTGATGAGACTTATAAGCGGCTCGGCGTGGATTTTGATAAAATCTACTATGAGAGCGATACATATCTGCAGGGTAAGGAAAAAGTACTTGAGGGTCTTGAAGCCGGCAAGATGTACAGGCGGGAAGATGGCTCGGTGTGGGCTGACCTTACGGCTGAGGGACTTGACCACAAACTGCTTCTACGCAGCGACGGTACATCGGTGTACATGACTCAGGATATCGGTACTGCCAAGATGCGTTATGACGATTATCCTATCGACAAGATGATTTATGTGGTGGGCAATGAGCAGAATTATCACTTCCAGGTGCTTTCGCTTTTGCTTGACCGGCTCGGATTCAAGTGGGGTAAAGACCTTGTGCATTTCTCTTACGGTATGGTGGAATTGCCTCAGGGTAAAATGAAGTCACGTGAGGGTACGGTGGTGGATGCCGATGACCTTATGAACGAGATGGTGACTACCGCCCGTGAGGTGAGCGAGGAGCTTGGAAAACTTGACGGCTGCACTGATGAAGAAATAAAGCAGATAACCGAAATGGTGGGCATGGGAGCCTTGAAGTACTTCCTGCTTAAGGTGGATCCGCGCCGCAATATGATGTTTAACCCCAAGGAGTCAATAGACTTCAACGGCAATACCGGTCCGTTCATACAATATACTTATGCGCGTATCTGCTCTGTGCTCCGTAAGGCTGAGGAAGCGGGCATGAAGATAACCGATTATCTGAGCGTAAAGCCCGGAGAACGTGAGATAGCTTTGATTCAGCGTCTTGCCGATTTCCCTTCGGTGGTGGCTGAGGCTGGAAGAAACTACTCACCGGCGTTGATAGCCAATTACGCTTATGAGTTGGTCAAGGAGTACAATCAGTTCTATCATGACTGCTCGATACTGCGTGAAAATGATGAGAATGTACGCTCGCTGCGTCTGACCCTGTCGCGTGTTACTGCTGACACGGTACGTTCGGCTATGTCATTGTTGGGCATACAGGTGCCTGAAAGAATGTGATGTTTTTAATTAAGAATATAAAATAAGATAGATATGAATACAGACAATTATCGTAACTACTATTCTCAGGGTGGCGATTCGGCTGCGCTGGATACACGCGTCACTTCCATTATGAAGCGTGTGTATGTGAAAATGTTTCTTGGACTGATTATCACTGCGTTTACCGCTTATTTCGCAAGCCAGTCACAGGCTGTGCTTAATCTTTACACAAGCACTTCGTGGGCACCGTGGATTCTTCTTATAGTAGAAGTGGGGCTGGTGATAGCCATTTCGGGCGCTATCAACAAGATGTCGTCATCCACAGCCACGTTGCTGTTTCTGCTCTTTTCGGTGGTCAACGGTCTGGCATTGTTCCCCATCTTCATGATTTATACCGAGACCTCGATTTATAAGACATTCTTTATTGCGGCTGCTGTATTCGGAGCGATGAGCGTTTATGGATTTTTCACCACTCAGAATCTTGCCAAGTGGGGCTCGATTCTGTTCATGGCTCTCATAGGTCTGATTATATGTGCTGTTATCAACTGGTTCCTTCACAGCACTACCATGGAGTTGATTATCTCCGGTGCCGGTGTGCTGATTTTTATCGGTCTTACCGCTTGGGATACTCAGCAAATCAAGAATATGGCTATGATGGCTCCCGATGAATCAGTTGGCAAACTTGCTACTATCGGCGCACTTAATCTGTATCTTGACTTTATCAACCTGTTCCTGTACCTTCTCCGTTTCTTCGGCGACAGAGACTAATCCGTAAGAGACTATGCATAGCGAAGAATACGAATACAGGGGTACGGTGGTCAGTGGCTTTCTGATGTTGCTGGTCAACTTTATCCTGCTCCCTGCCTTGGTGCTGTGGGGCGCTTTCAGCCAGTTTGAGGAGAATGAGCAGCTGGCGGTGGGAATTATAGTGGCTGGTGTGATAGTGTTTTGTTTTCTGTCAAAAGGCTATTTCACGCAGGAGCCTAATGAAGCGCGAGTGGCAATATTTTTCGGCAAATATAAAGGTACTATACGTCAGGTAGGTTTCTACTGGATTAATCCTTTGATGAGCTGCAGGAAGCTGTCGCTGCGTATCCGCAATCTTGACATTCAGCCTATAAAGGTGAATGATAAGGTGGGTAATCCCGTGCTTATCGGTATGGTGCTGGTGTGGAAGATATCAGATACTTACAAAGTGGTGTTTGACCTCGATTCATCCGTGGGTGCTTCGTCATTCGTAAGCATCCAGAGCGATGCGGCTCTGCGTGAGGTTACCGGGCATTACGCTTATGACCAGACCGATTCCGGTTCATCGGATTTGACTCTGCGCGACGGTGGCGCTGAAATCAATGATTTGCTCGAACGTAAAATCAATGACCGACTGTCGATGGCTGGTATCGAGGTGGTGGAAGCGCGTATCAATTATCTGGCATACGCTCCCGAGATTGCTGCGGTGATGTTGCGTCGCCAGCAGGCTGCCGCCATAATCTCCGCACGAGAGAAGATAGTGGAAGGTGCTGTAAGCATGGTGGATATGGCTTTGCGTCGTATTGAAGCTGACGGTGTGGTGAAGCTCGATGAGGAAAAGAAGGCTATGATGGTAAGCAATCTGCTTGTGGTGCTTTGTGCCGATGAAGCAGCCCAGCCTGTGCTCAATGCCGGAAGTTGACAGCCGGATATGTTTAACCTGAATCATAATTGTCATGAAATCAAAATATAACAGAATACTCCTTAAGCTCAGCGGTGAGTCACTGATGGGCGCTCAAGGCTACGGTATAGACCGCGACCGCCTGTCGGATTATGCCGTGCAGATAGCCGAAATCGTACGTCAGGGCGTGCAGGTGGGCATAGTGATAGGCGGAGGAAACATATTCCGTGGTCTGCAAGGTGCAGCCAAAGGATTTGACCGGGTGAAAGGTGACCAGATGGGTATGCTTGCCACCACTATCAACTCGCTCGCCCTCAGCTCGGCTCTCGAAGCCATCGGTCAGCCTGCGCGTGTGTTTACCGCCATAAACATGTATCCCATAGGTGAACACTACAGCAATCGCCGCGCTATCGAGGCTATCGAATCAGGTTGTGTGGCCATTATGGCAGGCGGCACAGGCAATCCGTTTTTCACCACCGACACCGGCAGCGCTTTGCGCGGCATAGAGATTGGTGCCGATGTGATGCTCAAGGGTACGCGCATTGACGGCGTGTATACTGCTGACCCTGAGAAGGACTCTACTGCCACGAAGTTTGACCGCATTACTTATGACGAAGTGCTTGCGCGCGGACTTAAGGTAATGGACCTTACGGCTACGGCTCTGTGTAAGGAAAACGGACTCCCCATAGTGGTGTTTGACATGGATACCCCGGGCAATCTCGCCAAAGTGGTGGCGGGTGAACCGATAGGTACGGTAGTTTATTGATTATTAACCCTCACAATATTATATTATGGACGTAAATGATTATCTGAATCCCGCTGAGGAAAAAATGGCTATGGCAGTGGAGTATCTTGACGAAGCTCTTTCACACATCCGTGCAGGTAAAGCCAGCCCCAAACTCATCGACGGCATCCGAGTAGAATACTACGGCAGCACTGTTCCTGTGAGCAATGTGGCTAATATCTCTGTGCCCGATGCACGTACTATAGCCATAACTCCGTGGGAAAAGGCTATGTTTAAGGAAATCGAGAAAGCCATCATCAATTCCGAGCTTGGTATCACGCCTGAAAACAATGGCGAAGTTATCCGTCTTTGCATACCGCCGCTTACCGAAGAGCGTCGTAAGACACTTGTGAAGCAGTCGAAAGCCGAAGCCGAAACAGCCAAAATCTCAGTGCGTAACGCTCGCCGTGACGCTATTGATGCACTTAAGAAAGCCGTGAAGCAAGGTCTGCCCGAAGATGTAGAGAAGGATGCTGAAAACACCGCTCAGAAACTTCACGACAAGTATCTGAAGAAAATCGACGAACTATTTGCTGCCAAAGAGCGTGAGATTCTTACTGTGTAAGAATAGGGTCGGTTCGATATATACCATATTAGCGAATCCGCCGGATTTATTCCCGGCGGATTCGTTGCCCTTGATAATGATTATACAGAATTATGATTCAGGAAATAAAGAAATTCAACGAGGAATTTGTGCGTAATCGTGGTTACGAACGGTTTGCCACAAGCAAGTACCCCGATAAGAAGATAGCCATAGTCACCTGTATGGATACGCGCCTTATCGAGCTGCTCCCCGCAGCATTAGGCTTCCGTAACGGCGATGTCAAGATAATAAAGAATGCAGGAGCCACGATAGTCAATCCGTTTGACTCCACTATGCGTTCGCTGCTTATAGCCGTGTATGAACTTGGTGTCAACGAGATAATGGTGATAGGTCACACGGGTTGCGGTGTGCAGGGCATGGATGCCGGCGAGATGCTGTACCTTATGAAAGAACGCGGTGTGAGCGAGGAGCATATCAATCTTATGGAACATTGCGGTATCAATCTCCGCGAGTGGCTGCATGGATTTGAGGATACCGATGCCGCCGTGCATGAAACTGTCGACCTTATAGCCCATCATCCGCTTATGCCCCCTGAGGGAGTCAAAGTACAGGGATTCGTCATGGACAGTTACACGGGCGAACTCCGCTCACTCTTGCCACGGGAGGAATAAAGCATAGGACCGATTCTCATTTTACAGGGAATCGGTCCTTTCAGTTATATGCCTTAAGTGATTAGTATGACCTGAGTATCAACGTTTGGCTTTGAATGATACCGGAAGGATATAGAAGCAGCGTACGGGTTGTCCCTCCTTATTGAAAGCCGGAGTCCACCGTGGCATCGAGTTAACCACACGTATGGCTTCTTTGTCAAGAGCAGGGGTCACGCTCTTCGTAATTTCCACATTGGAAATCGAGCCGTCGGTTTCCACCACGAATTTGACTATTACCTTACCCTCTTCGCCGGCCTTGAGTGCCTCCTCGGGATAATGAATGTTTTCAATCAGGAAGTTGATGAGTTCGGATTCTCCGCCATTGAACGAAGCAAGTTTGTAAGGGGCTTTTTCCACATCCGAATCAGCGCCGGGTTGGGCGGATTCGGAAATTTGTGTAACTTTGCTTGAGTTCAGCGATGCTTCTGCCATAGAAGTGGCGGCAGCAAGGTTGACAGTGGAAGCTACGGGCGATGCAACACATACGGTTGCCGCCATAATCAGTGCGGGCATCAGACCCAGCACACGCAGGCGCGTAGCGCCTGAAGGAGTCTTTTTGTACATCATAGTGATACGTTTATAAATGTTACTTTGATTCAGGCTATTGGTCAACGGCTGCAACCTCGTACCGATAGCCTTTTCTATTAATAGTTCCTGATATTTGATTACGTCATGTCCTTGGCGGATTACTTCTTCGTCGGCAAGATATTCATGTACATCCCGCAGCTGGTTACGCATGAGCCATGCCGTGGGGTTGTACCACATCAGAGTGCACACAGCCTGGGCAATCCACAGGTCAATCCGGTGCTGTTGGGTGATGTGAGCCATCTCATGCGCTATAATCATAGTCTGTGCATGCTCATGTGTGCCGATTACTATATAGCGTCCGTAGCTGAATGGCGTACGGCACCCGGCTATACGCACTAATGTACAGTCGCCATACTTCTCCTTTGCACCTGAAGCTATGATAAGATGCAGACGCACCAGTCCGTATATGAAGTGCAGCACTACAGCCGAGCATCCCGCAGCATATATCCAAATAAGCCACGACATAATCCGCAGTTCGCCTGCAGGTTGGGTGACGACTCCCTGAAGAGCGGGAGTGTCAGCGATTATTGCTCCTTGGACGCTGTCTGTAGCCGTCAGCAGGTGAGAGGCTGACATGATAAGCGGCATGGCGAGCAGGGCAGTCATGTAGATGCCGAGCAGACACCGGCGGTTGATGATACCGTATTTATGTCGGGCCAGCAGCCATCGGTAAGCCGTGTAGCCGAAAGCGAGAAACACCCCGCCATATATGGAGTAAGCAAGCAGAAGTCCCATGGTCATGATTGATTTTTGCGACGTTCGATTATGGCGATAATTTCACGCAGTTCGTCCACCGACACCTTCTCTTCCTCCACGAGTGACGACACCGCCTGAGTGTAACTATTGCTGAAGTAATCACGTACCACCTGACTGAGAGTACGTGAGCGGAAATATTCGGGCGACACTGTGGCTTTATAGCGGTATGAAGAGCCTACAGCCTCGTGAGTCACGAATCCTTTATCCTCAAGAATACGCACCGTAGTGCTTACGGTGTTGAAGTGCGGACGCGGCTCATCATAGTAAGTGAGCATCTCGCGAACAAACATCGCTCCATGCTCCCAGAGCAGCTTCATGATAGCCGACTCCTTTTCAGTAAGTTTCTTTTTCTGATTCATCATAAACTAAAACCTTAGTTACGCTGCAAAGCTATAACTAAAATTTTAGTTATACAAATTTTTTTGGAAAAATTTCTTGCTTAGTACAGCAGTGTCATCAGTATTGACTTCGGCTGTAAAATTATTTACGATTGATTGTTTTAATTATATTTAACTAATGGGGGGGGTAATTGTTAACTTTTGTGTAATTTTGCTCCGAATCATAATCACTCAGCTATGCGTAGGTACAAATATTTCCTTCTTACTATGTCTATTATTTTGGCAAGTCCATCTGTCACAGGGCAAATAATGGTAGATAAAATGATGAAATATGGTCAGAATATTAAGCCGGAACTTATAGATAATTATCGGTATTCAATATATTTTACTAACAATAAAAAAGCGTATAATCTCAAAGGTTATGAAATAGCTTCATTAGGCAATAAAATTCAGGCAATAAAAGTTAATCCTGCTGGCTATTCCTATGCAATGCTTTGGGGTAAAAAAAACAAGACAAAAGTGACTATTAATGCACTTAATTCAAATATATCGGGAAGAGAAATTAAAGGATTGGTTTCACCGTCAGCAATATGTTATTCACCTGATAGTCGTCATTTGATAGTTGCTGATAAAGGAAATATTAAGTTGATTGATTCTAAAACACTTGTACTTCATAGAAATTTTGCAATTGGAGATGATATGCCAAGTGAATTGGTTGTTAGTGACAATGGTTACTATATTGCTGTAGTATATGAAAATAGAGTGGATGTGTATAATCTTAATGCAGGTACTCTCCGTCAATCATTTCCCGTTTCAGTCCCTACATCCGTAGCTTTCACTGCATCATCCGAATGTATTGGATTACTGGGTGTTAATGGGAAACTCGAAATATATTCCACGGCTGATTTTAAACCTATAAAGAAATGTGAGGATATTGCATCAACAACATCGCATTTGTTTTTTCACCCGGAGGAAAACTATGCCGGTTTTGTTGCTGATGGTAATCGTGTGCAATTTATTAACCTCCATGATTTGTCTGACCAACCTTCAGTGTATGAAACGGGGGTAAGTGATGCTCGATTTGTGTTTGATAATCATAATAATATGTATTTAGCGAGTGTTACGGATACAAATATCCGTTATCGCGAACTTACAGGTTTTTCACAAAACTATATATTATTAATTAATAAGAAAGTAGAAGCATTGATGTCTGAATGGATTAAAATGCGTCCTGGTGAAACAGAAGTTGAATACAGACAGCGTGTCAACGAAGAGAGTATAAGCAGGCAACGAGAATTATTCGTCCGACAAGAATCTAGTAAACTTGCACTTACAGCGGGTTTAGGAAACTTCGGGATGGTTACGCTGGGTCGTTATAATCCATCGGACGGTACGCTTATAATATCATTGGGAAATAATTTACCGGATATATATTTGAAAGTTCCAGTAGAAGATATGCCTGGATTTGGAGATGGTAATAATTTACAATTCAGCAATCAGGTCTATATGGTAACTCAAGAAAATACCTTCAAGCTCATATATGTTGAAGTATTCAACCCCACTAATGGTAAAACGTACATATTTGATAATCTCGACGGGCAAAATCTTGATTTTCTAAATACAGATGACGGGTTTGTTTCACTTGACCTCATACTCCAATCCTCACGTCAGGATGTTATTCTGCAGGATATAAAAGATAGAATAATGGAAGAAGCACGTGCAGCAAATCGTATTTCTGACCATACAAAGCTTAACGTAGATACACGTATTGAGGTTGGTGTTGATGCTACCGGTCGCCGCATACGTAATTATGTAGTTGACTTTGCTTATGAAGTTGATGCAGAAGGGTCAGCAACGGAAGATTTTCCGCCTGGGAAATATCGGGTCGAGGATTCTCATGCCGCCGAGTCTATGTTACAGATTATTCGTCAGGCGTTTATTTCCGAATTTGCCAATTATATTGTGCCCGGAAAAGAACTTATAATTCATATTACCGGTAGTGCCGATGCTATGCCTGTAAACAGAGCGATATCCTATGATGGTTTTCTTGGAGAATTTGACGAGGAACCGTGTAAAGTAAATGGTGCATTGACAACAATTTCGGTAAATCATAATAGCGGGATACAATCTAATGAGGAACTTGGATTTATGCGGGCACAGGCAGTGCAGAAAAAAATGTCTGAACTTCTACCCGAACTTGCAACAATGAATGTAGGTTATCGTCACAATATAGAGGTGGCGAAAGAAAAGGGTGCTCAATTCAGAAAAATCAGTGTATCGCTTGAGTTTATAGATGCATTTTAATAAGGGACTGCTATGCAATACAAAATATTAATATCATTGATTCTATTTTTCACCACATTTAAGGCTTGGGGGGCTATAGATTTATCCGCTTCGCAGACAAATTTGATGAATTTTCGTAATATTGTTTCGAGTAGAAATCCCGATGATAAGGCATATCAATCACTCTATGCGGCTGCACAGGGTTTTACTTCAGCTGTAGCTGGGGAACGGTCTGATTCTGAAATATATACTAAATGTAAAATAGCATTAAAAGAAATATATCCACGTCTTGCTGATGCGGCATACTATTATGCCTCTAAAGGTAATCAGGAAGAGGTGTTGAAATATGCCTGTATGTATGTGGACGTAGCTATTCAACCGTGTCTAAGTAAAGATTCATTGATGTTGTCACCTCGATTTGGCACATTGGCAAATTTAGCTGCTACTAATATGTTTAATCGTCGGCAATATGATAGCTCAATAAGATATTTTGAAGCCTATCTAGAAAGTAAAGACCCTGCTTCCAGAGAGATTGCTTTTGAAGGTTTATCCCGGTGTCATTTTGAACAAAAAGCTTATGGCGCCGCTGCAAATATTGCCTATCAAGGGGCAATAGAATATCCGAATAACTGGAATATTCTTGTAATAGGAATTGAAGCAGCCGGATATAATGGTAATGACCTTGAAATGGGAGAGTTACTTGAAAAGGCATTGCGATTGCAACCCGAGCATATAGGATTACTCGAATATCAGGGAAAGCTATATGAACGCCAGCGAAAATATGACAAAGCGACTCATAGCTTTGCTCGCTTATGTGCTTTACCGGGAGCCACTCTTGACCATATTACACATCTTGGATTCGATTGTTATAACGCGGCTACATTAATATATGTACGTGCTAAAAAGAATGGGGATGAAAGAGCAATGAATGAGGCAAAGATGTTGTATAAAAAATCGGCAGCCCAATTGCAAACAGTGCTAAATAACACGCCCTATGCGGCTAATGTCGCACGAGCCTTAGCGTTCTGTTATAGTGTGAATAATGAAGCTGTGCGTTTGGAAGAAACTAACCGAGTCCTCAATAATCTTAATGTACCTAAAGTGGATTACAGCGCTTTACCCACTTTGGTACAAAGTTATACCCCTTCGTTAAACTATGCTACAGCAGCCCAATCTACAACGGTAGATATTGCTAACGGAGTTGAAGAAAAAATAATATCAGATGTTGATATAAATATTCCAACTGTAGGATTGCTTAATGAAAATACTTTAGCTCTTATTATATCAAATGAGAATTATGCCAATAAAGTAACATCCAAAGTGGATTTTGCACTGCGTGATGGGGAGATGATGGTTGAATATTGTAAAAAAGTACTTGGAATTCCGGAAGACCGTGTGAAATATTATCCGGATGCTACATACTTGAATATGAAACAGGCATTTAGCAATATAAAAGATTTGACCGATATTAAACCGGGTATGTTTAATGTAATATTTTTTTATGCAGGACATGGAATGCCCGACCAAATTGGAGAAAATAGTTACTTAGTTCCCATTGATTCAGATGGAAGAAATCCGGAATCGATGTTCGCTCTGGATAAATTGTATGCTGATTTTGATAAGATGAAAACGAAGAATATAACAGTTTTTCTCGATGCTTGTTTTTCAGGTCAAGGTCGTGACGGAAGGTCTATTTATTCAGCTCGTTATGTTGCTCGGGATGCGGCAGATGTAGCAGCTAAAGGTCATACGGTTGTATTCAGTGCTGGAACGGGCTCACAACTGGCAAATCCATACAAAGAAAAAGGTCATGGATTTTTTACATATTTTCTTCTGAAAGCATTGCAAGAAAGCAGAGGAAAAATTACACTGGAGACACTTTCCCAAAAGTTGTCGGAAAATGTAGCTTTTGAAGTACAAAATAAACTTGGGGCAACTCAGACTCCTACAGTCAAAGCCTCTGAGGCTCTTGGGTCAACATGGAAATCGCGCAACCTTTTTGATTGATAATTTACTAATATAATTAAGTTAAAATTTGACAATGAAACGAATTATTTATTTTGTCCTATTTGCTATTATAGCAGTAGGTAGTGTTGAGGCACAGAGTGTATATCGTAACGTGAAAGGTTATGTGGTAGATAAGAACGGTAGCCCACTCCCCGGAGCAGAGGTAAATGCAGCTGGCGGGGGAGAATCTGTGATTACTGATGCTGATGGTTCATTCAACATGAATGTGCATCCACTATTGAAAAAGTTGACAGCATCATATTCCGGACTAAAAAGTAAAACACTTAAGCCTGATTTTAATTCTGATATGATTTTTACCCTCAATCCACAGAATCAGCATCCCTTCTTCATCAATGTAAATATAGGCTTTTGGGGGTTTGTTGATAATGGCCCGTTTGTCGGGTTTATGGGTGGTCAGTTAGGTAAATGGGGATATTATGCAAAATGGGGTTTTGAAGTAGGTTACGCAAGTACTCCTATGATAGGTACAGTCGGAGTTATTAAAAGTATTCATAAACTGTCATCATTCTTATTTTTAGGTATCGGTTATGGTAATATTCACGGTATGGAGAAGTATAGCGGTTATTATTATAATGAATATTATGATAGGGAGGAATATTATGAATATTCTCATTTAGAGACAAAATCAGGTATGGCAGTGGATTTGGGATACATTCTACGTCCATCAGAACACTTTAATTTATCCTTTGGATATACATTAACTACTGATTTTACAGATTCCAATCATATTATTCAGGTTGGTGCAGGTTATGTATTTTAATAAAAACAGCAAATATTAATATATACGTATATGAAAAAAATAATAGTATCTATAGTTGTTGCAATTTTGTGTATTCCCACTATGTCCGTTTTAGCACAGGACATGTCAAATATGCGAACACGTGTAATCAAAGAAAATAAAATTGAGAAGCGAGCTAAAAAAGAAGCTAAAGAAAAAAAGAAACAAGGATGGGAATCGTATGGCGGGAGTGCCATGATAGAGGATCAGATATTTGAGCGCACGGTACTGGAATTTATGAGAGATGATAAAGGGCGCCGTATTTATCTTATGGGTTATGGTACATTTGTAACCGATGATCCCGGAGCTGCCATAGAATTTGCTCGTGAACGCTCAATCAAAAATATTGCCGGCTCCCTTGAGCAGAAAGTGGCTGCAGCGATTAAACTGAATACAGTGGTTGAGAAAACATCATCAAAAACTTTGAATGATGCAAAAAGTAATGCCATGTCAGTAATAGAAAAAAAGCTAAGCGGTACAGAACCAGTGGTGAATATGATACGTGAGGCTAAGAATAAGCCCGGTTTTTATGAAGCTACTGTGGTTTTGGCATATGACCGCAAGTTGGCAGAAGAAGAAACAGCAAAAGCATTGCTCAATAGTACAGAAACAGAAGATCCGGCATTACAGAAAGTTTTGATGGATGCCATGGATAGGCTTAATACAGAGGGAGAGACCTCAACAGCTGAATGATACGACATATAATACAACGCTGTAATTGGGTACTCCTATTAATTATGTCATCATTCCCGGTTTTAGCTGGGAATGATGACATAATTACTTTAAAAGGCGAGATAGAGTGTACTGTATCAGATTATTTAACACCGGCAGAGGCAAAACTAAAAGCTATTGAGTATGCCAGAATAAAGCTATTGAAAGATGCTTTCGGAGTGCAACATGGCTCAAGTAACATAATGGTTGACCGACAAGAAGGAGGGCATACAGAGACATCTATTCTGACGGTTTCGCAGACAGATACCAATGGCGAATGGATTCGGGACCTTAAGGAGCCTGAAATCGTTTCTGAAAAGTCTACGAAGTATGGCATGTTATATAGTGTGAAGGTAAAAGGAGAAGCCCGACGTATTGAACATCAGAAAATAGACTTGGATGTACGATTGTTATGTAACGGTTGTGATAGGGACAGAAATTTGCTGAGAGGTTTTGAGTATTATGATGGAGATAATTTTTACGTGTATTTTAATTCTCCCGTCAGTGGATGGCTGACTATTTATCTGCAAGATGATGATTCAAAAAATACAATGCAAGCCATATTGCCATATGAAGGGCAGCAAGAGGGAGCTTATCGTATAGAAGCTGATAAAGAATATGTGTTTTTTTCACGACAGCATGCTGAACCGCAATATGTGGATATAGCGGGTGGATTAAAGATGTATGCACGTAAAAAATTGGACTTAAATGTAGTATATATTGTGTTTTCTCCAAATGAATTCTCTAAAGCGAATACTAAGGAGAATAAAACATCCGAGAAAAATATTCGGATTGAAGGTCAAAATGTAAATCTTATGCCACGTGAAACAGATTTTAAAAAATTCAATGAATGGATGGGAAAGGTGAGAAAAAAGGATTCGCAGATGCAGGTATATAAATTCCCTATTAAAATAATTAAACCGAAATAATTAATGCTCTGAGGCGTAACTTATCTTTTGAAATTATCTGAGGAAAATTTGTCAACTGAATTTTCTCTTTAACAATTAACCATGAC